>CANRZY010000042.1 GCA_947644625.1 uncultured Pseudoflavonifractor sp. | reverse complement strand
ATTCCCCTGCTGGTGCCCCTGTTTATCTCCGCCTTCCGCCGGGCCGACGAGCTGGCGGTAGCTATGGAGTGCCGCTGCTACCACGGGGGCGAGGGTCGGACCCGGCTCCGGCAGCTCAAGTACGTGGGCCGGGACTATGCTGCTCTGGCTTTGGGCTTCGGGCTTTGCATGGCGGTTTGGGGAACCAACCGGCTGGGGGTATTTTGAGAGGCTGTCCCGCTCCGAAGCAGGCTGATCGCTTCTCTAAATCTTAAGATAAGGTTCAAACATTATGAGGAATATTGGGTTACAATTGATGTATGTGGGCACCGCCTATCATGGCTGGCAGATCCAGAAGAACGCCGTCAGCGTGGAGGAAACCTTGGAAAAGGCTCTGGAGAAGGTGGTGGGCCATCCGGTGAAGTGTACCGGGGCGGGACGGACTGACGCGGGGGTCCACGCCCGGACCTACGTGGCAAACTTCCGCACCTGCTCCACCATTCCCTGCGACAGGCTGCCCCTGGCTGTGAATACCCGGCTGCCCGATGATATTGTGGTCACCCGGGCGGTGGAGGTATCGGAAGACTTCAACGCCATCGGCTCCTGCCGCAAAAAAGAATATACCTACCGGATCTACAATACCCGCATCCGTAACGCTTTTTTTGTCAACAGGGCCTGGTTTTACCCCAAAAGACTGGATGAACAGGTCATGCAGCGGGCCGCCGACTGCTTTGTAGGCACCCACGACTTTGCCGCCGTAAAAAGCGTGGGCACCGATACCAAGACCACCGTGCGGACAGTCTATTATTTCGACATTGAGCGGCAAGGAGACCTGATCGACTGCCGGGTGTGCGCCAATGGCTTTCTCTATAATATGGTCCGGGCTATGGTGGGCACGGTGATCTACGCCGCCGAGGGCAAGTTTCCTCCCGAAGCTGTCAGCGATATCCTGCTTGGTAAGTGCCGCACCGACGCGGGACCTACCGCCCCTCCGGGGGGACTTTACATGACAAAGCTTTGGTATGATGAACCAGGTCTTACCCCGGAGGAGATGGAGTAGAATGGAAGATAAGAAGAAAAATCCCCTTCTCCGTTTCCTGGCCTTTCTCCTTACCGCCGCCCTGCTTCTGGGCGCTGTGCTTCTCATTGCCAATTGGCAAAAGCTGAACTTTGACTTTATCCGGCGCTATTTCACCTACCGCTCCTTGGTGAAAAACGAAAGCGGGCAGGTGGAATCCTTCCGGTACATCGGCGGGGTGGGCGGTTCTTTTACCCAGTTGGGGGACGATCTGCTGGTCTGCTCGGAGAGCGGGGTACGGCTCTACTCCCCCGGCGGGACCGCCTATGTGGACCAGCCCTGTGTCCTGGACCATCCCTTTGTCTCCACAGGCGGGACCGCGGCAGTCGTCTATGACGGCGGCGGAAGCGACCTCTTTGTCTACCGGGACCGGGAGCAGGTCTTTTCCTACACCGCGGAAAAGGGCCACTCCATCCTCTACGCCAGCCTCAATACCCAGGGGCAGTTGGTTCTGGTCACCCAGGCCAGCGGCCTGAAAGGAGAGGTCACGATCTATGACAGCTCCTATACTCCCCTTTACGGATTAAAAATCTCCTCCCGGTTTGTTACCGGGGCGGAGCTCTCCCCCGACGGAAGAACGCTGGCCTTGGTCACCTCCGGACAGACGGGGGGCATCTATGACAGTCAGATCAGCTTTTACAGCTTTCCCCGCTCCGCCGAGGAAACCGAGGCCGATTCGGTCTGTTCTCTTGGAAATAATACCATTCTCCGCACGCACTGGTCCGACGGTCCCCTCCGGGTACTGGGGGAAAACGCCCTGGCTTTCGTGTCCCCCGACGGGACCTTAGCCGGGAGCTACTCTTACGGCCGCCGGGTGCTGAAAGGCTTTTCCCTGGAGGGCGACACATGCGCTCTGCTTCTGGGAAAATACCGGGCGGGTTCCAGCGCCGACCTTGTGATGGTAAACGCCGAGGGAAAGGAGCTGGCTGCCCTGAATATGGAAGAACAGGTACTGTCCATGTCTTCCACCGGACGGTATCTGTCGGTGCTTACCGCCGATGGACTCACCGTCTATACCGGAAAGCTGGACGTCTACCATTTTTCCGACGCCCTCCAAGGCGCGCGAAGAGTTCTTCAGCGCCAGGACGGTTCAGTGACCCTTATTTCCTCGGAGACCGCCAGACTGTATTTACCCAATTCATAAAGGAGACATGAATATGACTTCCCCCATTCTGATCGACGTGGTTCTGGCCGCGGTCCTGATTCTGTTCATTTGGCTGGGCTCCCGCAAGGGGTTCATTCTTACCCTTTGCTCTCTTGTGGCCGTGCTGGTGGCCCTGGTGGGGGCCAATCTCATTGCCGACGCACTAGCCCCCAAGGCTGCAGAGCTGCTTCGGCCCCGGCTGGAGTTGTCCATCCAGCAGGCGCTGGAGGAAAAGGCCCTGGAGGTCAGCGCCCAGGACAGTCTTGGCGTCGCCGACGCTCTGGCCGCTCTTCGGGAAAAGGGAGGGCTCTATGAGTGGGCCGCCCAGGGGTTGGAGGATACTTTGAAAAATGTTCCGGGAACCGACGCCATCGCCCATCAGGCCTCTCTTGCCGCTGCGGCCGTGGCAGAGCAGGTGGCCCGTGGGATCCTCTTTTCCCTGGCCTTCCTGTTGGTATTGGTGGCCTGGTTCTTTATCAGCCACGCTTTAGACCTTGTCTCCAAGTTGCCTGTCATTGATTCCCTGAACCACACCCTGGGCGGCGTGATCGGCGGGGTAAAGGGGCTTATTGTTATTTACATCGCCGCCTGGGTCCTGTGTGGTTTGACAGGGACCATTTCCCCTGAAACGGCAAAGGAAACCTATCTGCTGTCCTTCCTGCTGAAGTACTCTCCCCTGGATCTGTTGAAATTGGCATAAGCTTTGGTACGCCTGGGGCGTCAGGGAACCGTCGCCCTGCCTTCTATTTTTACAAAAGCGTGGTGAGACCTTGAATATTCCCAATGCCCTTTCTCTTCTTCGGCTGTGTCTGGTGCCCGTCTTTGTCTGGACCTACTTTCAATCCGGAGCTAACTCCCATAGTTGGGCCGCCTTTGTCTATACCCTGGCCTTTGCCACCGACATTGCCGATGGGTATATCGCCCGAAAATACAATATGATTACTAAGCTGGGGCGTATCCTGGACCCTTTGGCCGACAAGCTAATGACCTTTACTGTCATTATCTGCGTTGCCCAGGACGGAGTCATTCCCATGTGGGCCATCGCTGTATTTTTCTGTAAGGAGGCTTTGATGGGGTTGGGTGGGCTTCTTATGTACCGCCGGGTAAAGGACGTGACCCCCGCCAACTGGTGGGGCAAGACCTCCACCGGCGTGTTCTTTGTGGTGCTGGCCGCCCTGGTCCTCTTCCCCATTCCCCGGCCCTGGTCCACGGGCATGATCTCCTTCGCCCTCTTCCTTACCGTGGCAGCTCTTTTCCGCTACGCTCTGGACTTCCATAAGCTGATGAAATTGGAGAAAAAATAATTCAGGAAAACGACTTATTTTTCATATCCTGTTCATAATTTCAGATTAGAATAATTGCCTTGAGGGGCCCTTCCCTCTCCCGCCCGGCGGAAAGCCGGTTCCAAAGGAGTGACGTATTATGCAGCCTACACTGTGCGCCAAATGCAAAAAAAATGTGGCGGTGGTCTTTGTCCAGCGCATTGAGAACGGAGAGACCAAGTCCGAAGGTCTCTGCCTCAACTGTGCCCGTGAGATGGGGATCAAACCCGTAGACGATATGATCCATAAGATGGGGCTTTCCGACGACGACGTTCAAAGCCTCACCAGCGAAATGATGTCCGCCTTTGGCGGCGCCGAGGGCATGGAGGGCCTTGCCGATCAGGAGGATGAGATGGGAGAGGACGAGGGTAAAACCGCCACCTTTCCTTTTCTCAACAAGCTCTTTGGCAGCGTCGCCTCCGCTGAGCGTGAGAAGTCCGAGGGCGGAGACTCCGACCGCCCCACCTCCACCCCCAAGGGCCGGGAGGAGAAGGGCGGCAAGAATAAGGATACCAAGCGGAAGTTTTTGGAAAACTACTGCATCTCTCTGACCCAGAAGGCCGCCGACGGCAAGTTGGACAACATCATCGGCCGGGATGAGGAGATCGCCCGGACCATCCAGATCCTGAACCGTCGCCAGAAAAACAACCCCTGCCTCATCGGCGAGCCCGGCGTGGGTAAGACCGCCATTGCCGAGGGGCTGGCCCTGCGGATCCACAACGGAGATGTGCCCTATAAGCTTCAGGATAAGGAGGTCTATCTGCTGGACCTGACCGCCCTGGTGGCGGGCACCCAGTTCCGGGGCCAGTTTGAGAGCCGGATGAAGGGGCTTATTGACGAAGTTAAGAAGCTGGGCAACATCATCCTGGTTATTGACGAGGTCCACAACATTGTGGGCGCCGGAGACGCCGAGGGCAGCATGAACGCCGCCAACATTCTCAAGCCCGCCCTTTCCAGAGGGGAGATCCAGGTCATCGGCGCCACCACCCTTACCGAGTACCGGAAATATATTGAGAAGGACTCGGCTCTGGAGCGGCGGTTCCAGCCTGTTATGGTGGATGAGCCCTCCATTGAGGACAGCATCAAGATCATGGAGGGTATCGCCCCCTACTACGAGAAATACCATTTCGTCTCCATCTCCCCCGCCATGTGCCGGGCGGCGGTGACCATGTCCGAGCGGTACATCACCGACCGGTATCTCCCCGATAAGGCCATCGACCTGATCGATGAGGCTTGCTCCGACGTGAATCTCCACAACAAGGCTCTGGCCCGGGAAAAGCAGGTCCGAAAGGCCCTGGAGGACTTGACCGCCCAGCGGGAGGCCCTGATGAACGAGAGCAGTAGCCGGGACGTAAAAAAGCAAAGCGACCTGAAGGCCAACGAGGCCCGGCAGTCCGAGATCCGCCGGAAGCTTTCCGCTCTGGCTGGGGAACATGCCGCTCTGGCTCTGGATCCCGATCAGGCCGCTGGGCTGAAGGACAATGAGCGGGAGCAGGCCACGCTGAATACCGAGCTTACCCGGTTGGGAGAGGAGCGGACCAAGCTTCTCTCCGCAAGCCAGGACAGCGACCAAAGCTATGAGCAGCTGGCTCAGATCAAGAGCCGGGAGCTTCAGCTTCAGGACGAGCTTTCCAAGCTGGACGCCATGAGCGCTCCTCCCCTCACCATGGAGCATCTGGCACGGGTCATTGAGCTGTGGACCAAGATCCCCGCCAGCCAGATCCAGGAGCAGGAATACGAGCGGCTGGCTCACCTGGAGGACCGGTTGAAGGAACACATTGTGGGTCAGGATCAGGCGGTGAAGGAGGTCTCTGCCGCCGTCCGCCGGGGACGGGTGGGTATCGCCTCCAAGCGGAAGCCCGTTTCTTTCATTTTTGTGGGCTCCACAGGCGTGGGAAAAACGGAGCTTGTCAAGCGCCTTGCCCAGGATATGTTCAATTCCCCCGAATCTTTGATCCGGCTGGATATGTCGGAGTTTATGGAGAAGTTCTCCGTCTCCCGGATCATTGGCTCCCCTCCGGGGTATGTGGGCTATGACGAGGCGGGCCAGCTTACCGAGAAAGTCCGGCGCAAGCCCTACTGCGTCATCCTTTTTGACGAGATCGAGAAGGCCCACCCCGACGTTCTCAACATCCTCCTCCAGATCCTGGACGACGGCCACATCACCGACGCCCAGGGCCGGAACGTGAACTTTGAAAACACGGTGATCGTCATGACCTCCAACGCCGGCTCCACCACCGGTTCTACCGGCTCCGTGGGCTTTGGCCGCAGCGAATCCGAGCAGGGCAAGGCCAAAGCCATGAAGGCGCTGGAGGGCTTCCTCCGGCCCGAGTTCATCAACCGGGTGGACGAGATCGTCTACTTCAATAAGCTCACCGAGGAGAACTTCAAGGCCATTGCCCATATCATGCTGAAGGAGCTCAGCGGCAATCTGCGGGAGAAGGGCATTGCCCTCTCTTATGATGAGGGACTGATGGACTACCTGGTCAAAAAGTCCTACTCTCAGGTCTACGGCGCCCGGAACCTCCGCCGGCAGATCCAGAAGGATCTGGAGGATCCCATTGCCAGCAAGATCATCGACAGCTACATGGAGCCTATTAGTAAGATCAAGGTGACCTCCGATGGGGACGCACTCCATATCGAGGCGGAATAAAGAGTATGAATAGCGCCAGCCCGGAACCCTTCGGTTCCGGGCTGGTTTGTGTTTTTAAGGAACGTATAAAGCAGGATTTTGCGCAAGTGACAGTTCTACTCCCCCGCAGGTACGCTCTGCTCCACCCCGGCCACCGTCACATGGGTCCGGTCAATAGGCCGAAAGTCATAGGTCCGGTAATCCACGCTCCAGGGGTCGACGGCATGAGCGGTATCCCAGGAGGCGCCCTCCATCAGAGCAAAGGAAAGCCAGCGCTGGCCGTCCTCCTCCCTGGCAATGCCGATGATACCGCCCCGCTTCACCTCGTCTCCTTTTTCAAGCTGGATATATTCCAGATGGCTGTATAGGCTGTACCGCCCATCGGGGTGCCGGAGATAGACCGTCTGCTCTCCGGTAATAGGGTGGGCAGTAACAGCCTCCACCCTCCCTCCGGCCACGCACTGTACCGTCACCTCCTCGGAGGACAGGATACGCAGCGTGTTCCCCTCCTCCCCCAGGATCACATCGCTGCCGTATTCCGTGTAAGGCAAGGGCCACAGGCAACCCGAACTCCGGGTAACGGCGGACAGGTCCAGGTCTCCGGCTTCAAGGTTCTTGACCGCCTCCATCCGGGCCACATATTCCTCGTTCTCCCGCTCGGTGGGAGTAAGCATCTCCTCCTCCCAGAAGGTAGCGACGTAGGTAATGCCGTCCTTCTCCCCCAAAATCTTTCCTGTCCACTGTCCAGGATAATTTTTGATCGTCGCCAGTTGGGTATCGTGATCCTCTGCCCAAACGGAGAAGAGATAGCCCCCGCTGGAGTAAAGCTCCTTGTCGTAAAAATTCCAGTTGTTGGCAGCCTTGGAGACCACATAGTTTCCCGCCAAGCCTTCCGGCAGATCCAGAGTAAAGCCCCAGTCCGGCTCCCGGTAAGTTTCGGGAGCCGGGATCCGCTCCGGGGTCAGGAAGCTCTCCCCCCCCTCATAGGAGCCGTCGGGCCCCATACGGCTGAGCTGGAGATAGCCCATGGTGTTCCCAATGAGCTGGTCCACATAGAGGCCCACCAGGGTACCGTCCTTTGCCTGGATCACGTTACTCTTCAGGCTGGTACCATTCCGAAAGCCGGGATAAAACAGTTTCTCCTGCTCCACATGATACATATGGCCCACCCCGGCAGGAATGGCGTCCGCCTCTGTCAGGGTCCGGTCCGCGATATCCCAGACATAGAACCGCTCGTCCCGCTTCTCCGAATCATCGTACACGTGGGAGAGATATACCGTCTTTTCATCCTCACTGACGTCACACCGCCACAGGACCCTCCGTCCGGCAGACTGGGGGGCGTGGTACTCCTCCAGGGCGTCTCCATAGTAGAAATAGGCGGTATCCACCGTGCGGTAGAGAAGGAACTCCCGGACCGGATCATAATAGACCAGGGTGGGCATAGTGTTCTCAGTGAGGGCCTCTTCCCGCTGGAAAAGGGCGTCCCCTCCGGGGGTATCGTCCCGGTCCACCAGAGCCCAGGAAAGGCGGGTGATCTCTCCATTCTTTACCGTCACCACCAGATAGTCGGTCCCCAAGGGGATGGAGTTTCGGTAGAGGGGCATGTGGACCAGGCCGTCTATCGCCCGCCGCCACTCCTGGGTCCCTTTCTCCCCGGCGCTGCGGTCCTCCCCCCACCAAAGCTGCCGCAGCATTAAATTATCAGACAGGGGCTGGGTATATTCCCCCAGGGGCTTTCCGTGAGGACCGCTGACCTCGTCATAGTTCAGCAGACTGAGACGGATCACGCCGTAGTCCTCCCCTTCGGCCTCCGCCTCCCCCACGGGGTAGACCACGTTGGCGTAGGGGGAACAGTAGACTCCGTCGGCCAGCTCTCCGCTCCCCTCCTGTCGGCAGGCCACCAGAGAGCCCAGGAATACGGACAGAGCCAGCACAGCGCAAACCAGGGCGCGGCTCCGCCTTCCCGGCTGGAACAGCTGGGTGAGCCGGGCCTTCATCTGTTTCTTCCCACCCCCAAAACTGGTGGTAAGGGGCAAGGTCCGGGGCTCCTCTGCCGCAGAGAGCAGCAGTTCCCCATAAGAGCGCTTATAGCCGTCATCCTGTCCTGCCACCACCGCCGCGTCACAGCAGGCCTCCACGTCCCGGTCCGCCCAGCGGTACAGACCCCATACCAGCGGATCGAACCAGTGCATGGCACAGGCGCACAGCACCAACACCTTGTAGGCTATATCACAGCGCTTCACATGGTAAAGTTCGTGACGGAGGGCGGCAACTGCCAAGCCCGACTGTGGCAGGAGGACTGCCGGACGGATGATCCCAAGAGTCATAGGGCCAGAGATCCCCTCGCAGTGATAAAAACGCACCTTACCCGCAAGGCCCAGCTCCGAAGCGTACTTCTCCAGCCCGGAAACAGGTTGGGCGGAACGCAGAAGACGGCGGCGGACCAGAAGATATCGGCCTACCTGTCCAAGCAGGATCAGGACCAGTCCCAGAAGCCACACCCACCCTGCCAGGGCAGTCAGGGAAAAGGAGTGCCGAACCGCCGGCGAGACAGATAAGGCAGGAACCACAGGCGTGTCCTCCCCAATCTTTATGCCAGACTCCCCTGGGACTATCTCCTCAACCGCTTGCGGCGGTTTGTGAACCAGGGTACCGTTCCCCGTCGGATCTGCTCCCTTCAGCATTGGAGGAAACGGGGTCTTTTCTACCGAGACAGGCCGGACCACCGGAAGCGTCAGAGTATACGCGGGAGCTTTTACCACCAGGGCGACGGGCTTGGGAAGCCAGGGGGCGATAAGCAGCACCAGGGCCACCCCCAACCAAAGGGCCCAGCGGGTCTGGGGTGCATAGGTCTTCTCCAGCCATCCCCGGCACAGCAGAAGGAGTAGAAGCAGAATGGAAACGGCGGCGGAAACCGCCAGCACCCGCAGAAACAGGTTTTCCATCATCTGCTCCCCCCTTCCAGCTGGTCCAGGTAATCCCTCAGCTCATTGATCTGGGAGGCCGACAGCCTCCCCCCGTCCCACAGGGCGGCGGCAAAGGTCTTGAGGGACCCGTCATAAAGCTTCTCCAGCACCGCGCCCCCCGCCTGGCGGCGGTACTTCTCCTCAGGAATAAGGGCGGTATACCTGTTTACTCGTCCATCCTTCTCGCAGCGAAGATACCCCTTCTCCTCCAATCGTTTCAGGTAGCTGTGGAGAGCGCTGGCAGTGAGGGGTCTCTCCAGGGTTTCCAGAATGACCGGGGCGGTGGCGGGACCTTCGGCGTGCCAAACAGCCAACATGATATCAAGTTCAGAGTCAGGCAGAGTTTTATGGTTTCGCATGTAATATCTCTCCTTTTGCATTTGCAGAAGTTATTTTCAAGGTTATTCTACATTTGCAGATGTAGGATGTCAAGAGATATTTTTGCATTTGCAGAAATAGTGTCAAAAAGAAGGGGCGAGCTATGCTCGCCCTTACAGGTCAATGACCACTACCTCCACCCCTTGCTTCATGGCGTAAGTGGCCGTATACAGCGTCCCCCCTCTGCTGCCGTCAAAGGCGGCGATGAGGAGGGAGGAACGGTCCACCATGTAGCGGTTGCGCCGGAGCATACAGCCCCGGTCATAATTACGCTGGACCATGGTCTCAAAATCGCATAGGCCCACCAGACGCCGGTATCTCTCCCGCTCCTCCTCCGGCCATTTGTCCGCCTGGCTCTCACAGGGAATGGCAGCCTCCACCGTCACGCCAGGGCGGTCGTCCCGAAGGGCCTGGACCGCCTCGCAGAAATAGAGGTCACAGCCCTGGGCCATACCGCAGATGAAGTGGCGGTATCCTTTGTCATAGGCCTTTTCCAGTTCCTGCCGTAGCCTTTCCTTCAACTGGAGACAGCGGGGGTCGGTCTCATCCTCCCGCCAGGGCAGCTTTCCTGGCCGGTGGCCTGTAAAACAGCAGGTAGTGCTTTTCTCCACATCCTCCGCCCCCTTCCTGGTCACTTTTTTTATTGTAGCCTATCATCCCGTCCCCGTCAAGAGGAATAGAATATCTGTTCGATTCATTTTTCAAAATTCCTCTTGCATTTTTTCGGATATCCGCTATAATGAAAACGGAACAACTGAATGAAGATGTCTTCAGGGCAGGGTGCAAATCCCGATCGGCGGTACAGTCCGCAACTGGCGTAACAGCCACTGACCCGGTGAAACTCCGGGACCGACAGTGACGTATCTCAACGGATACGAAGTCTGGATGGAAGAAGATGTGTATCAACACGCTCCTTTTTGTTATACACCTGGAAGGCACAGCTCTTTCAGGTGTTACCAACAAAATAAGGAGTGTTTTATTATGTCTGAACTGAGTTCCGGTCCCGCCCGCACCCGCTCCAAGTCCTCTATTGACGCCCGCACCATCGCCTGTACGGGAATGCTCTGCGCTGTGGCCTATGTGGTCATGTACCTCTCCAAAACCATCTTCGCCGGAATGGCGGTAGCCGGATTCCTGAAATTCGATCTGAAGGATGTGGTCATTGCCATCGGCGGCTTCCTCTTTGGCCCCCTCAATGTCTTGTGTGTGTCCACCATCGTCTCCCTCATCGAGATGATCACCGTCTCCACCACCGGTCCCTGGGGGCTTTTGATGAACATTATCTCCACCTGTACCTTCCTCTGCCCCTCTGCCTGGCTTTATAAGCGCAACCGCACCTTCCAGTGGGCGGTACTGGGCCTGGTGATCGGCGGGGTGTTCATGACGGCCAGCATGATGCTGTGGAACTATCTGGTCACCCCCATCTATCAGGGAATGCCCAGGGCCGCCGTTGCTGAAATGCTGGTGCCTGTGTTCCTCCCCTTCAATCTCACCAAGGGTCTGATGAACGGCGCCCTCACCATGTTCCTCTATAAGCCTGTGGTGGACGCCCTGCGGAAGGCCCATCTGGTACCGGAATCCACAGGAACGGACAATGGCAGCAAAAGCCGGACCATCGCCATCAGTATCGTGGCCCTTTTCCTGGCGGCTACCGCCGTCTTCCTGGGCCTGGTGCTGGCCAAGGTCATCTGATCTCCCTCCAAAATTTTCAACCCCCACGATCTTCGTGGGGGTTGTTTTTATAGAACAGATGTGCTACTATAGAGAAAAAGGGGGGTGAGCCCGTGGACCGGGTCATTTTACACTGCGACCTCAACAGCTTTTATGCTTCCGTGGAGCTGCTGGACCATCCCGAGCTTCGGGAACAGCCGGTGGCAGTGTGCGGCGATCCGGAAAGCCGCCATGGGATCATCCTGGCAAAGAATGAAGCGGCCAAGCGCTTCCAGGTACAGACCGCCGAGACGGTCTGGCAGGCCCGGAAAAAATGCCCCGGACTGGTCCTTCTTCCCGCCCACCACGAAAAATACCACCATTATTCCAGGCTTGTCAATGAGATCTATGACCGATTTACCGATTTGGTGGAGCCCTTCTCCATCGACGAAAGCTGGCTGGACGTTACCGGCTCCCTTCATCTGTTCCGCACCGACGGCAAGGGGCTTGCCGACCGGATCCGCCAGACGGTGCGGGAGGAGTTGGGGCTTACCATCTCGGTGGGGGTATCCTTCAACAAGATCTTTGCCAAGATGGGCAGCGACTACAAAAAGCCGGACGCCGCCACCGCCATTACAAGGGAAAACTACCAAGAGCTTCTTTGGCCCCTGCCTGTCTCCCATCTTATTTTTGTGGGGCGCGCGGCAGCCAGGACCTTGGGCGGCTATGGGATCCGGACCATCGGCGACCTGGCCCGGACCGATCGTACCGCCCTCACTCAGCTTTTGGGAAAGCAGGGCGGAACTCTCTATGAGTACGCCACGGGAGCGGAGTGCTCCCCCGTGATCCCGGCCAGAGAGCTTCCCCCGCCCAAATCGGTGGGCAACGGTCTCACCTTTCCGAGAAACCTGGTAGGCTGGGAGGAACTTCGCGCCGGGGTAACCCTCCTCTCCGACGAGGTAGCGGCGCGGCTTCGGCAGCTGGACATGAAATGCGCCACGGTAAATATTGCTGTCCGGGATCCTAACTTCCGGGATATCTCCCGACAAAAGCCCCTCGGCGTCCCCACCTACCTTGCCCGGGAGCTGGTCCAAGCCGCCATGGCGCTTTTGAAGCAGTCCTGGGCTCCGGGCTCTCCGGTCCGGGCCCTTACCGTCACCGCTCAGAATCTGATCCCGGCAGACCAGACAGGAGAACAGCTGGATCTGCTCTCTCCCGGCGCTCCTCCCCAGCGGGAAAAGGTGGAGCGGATCGAACGGACCATGGACGGGATCCGGAAACGGTACGGGAAAGAGGTCATTTCCTCCGCCAGGGTAAAAGAACGGCGGGGGCAGGAAAAAGGGGAAAAATAAAAATTTCATAAAATCTGATCGGCCATTCTGCTTCAAGGGTTTTGGGGGCAGAATGGCCGTAGACTTTTTGGTAAAAATATGATATACTGTTTTGCAGTTTGTAAACATGGGGAGGAGTTCCCTTGAAAACAGATATATTAGGGGTCTATATCGACGACCTGATCCTGGAGGAGGCTGTCGATGCGGGCACAGCCCTGCTGGAGGAGCCGGGGTTTCACTATGTAGTAACTCCCAATCCGGAGTTTATCCTCTCCGCCAGGAAGGACGAGTCCTTCCGCTCCGTCCTCAACCAGGCCGACCTGGCCCTTCCCGACGGTATCGGAGTGGTCTATGCCGCTAAGATCCTGGGCCGTCCCTTGAAGGGACGGGCTCCCGGAGTAGATTTCGCCCAGGCCCTGATGGCACGGATGGCCCAGACGGGAAAAAGTCTTTACCTTCTGGGCGCCAAGCCCGGCGTGGCGGAGAAGGCGGCAGAAAACCTCCGCATGGCCCACCCCGGCCTGAAGATCTGCGGCACCCACGACGGATACTTCACAGAGGACGAGCCTGTGGTGGAGGCCATCCGCGCCTCCGGAGCCGATGTGATCTTCGTCTGTCTGGGGGCTCCCAAGCAGGAGCTTTGGATGGAAAAGAACGGCCCTCAGACCGGCGCCAGGCTTACGGTGGGACTTGGGGGCTGTCTGGACGTGTTCGCTGGAACGGTCCAGCGGGCTCCTGAGGGATGGCAGAAGGCGGGGCTGGAATGGCTCTATCGGCTCATCAAAGAGCCCAGCCGAATTGGCCGGATGTCCAGGCTGCCCCTCATACTGGTGGACGCCTTGGGCGCCCGGTTGGGAGGAAAATAACATGAAAAAAGGCACCCTTATCGTCCTTGAGGGCACCGACGGCTCCGGGAAGTCCACCCAGTTCAAGCTTCTGTGCGACAGGCTTTTGGCCCTGGGCACACCGTTCCAGCGCCTGGTGTTTCCCCAATATCAGGAGCCTTCCTCCGCCCTGCTTCGGATGTACCTCCAGGGGGAGTTCGGCTCCCATCCCTCTGACGTAAACCCCTATGCCGCCTCCACCTTTTACGCCGTAGACCGCTATGCCGCCTGGAAAAAGGTATGGGGCCAAGGCTATCAACAGGGTGAGTTGATCTTGTCCGACCGGTACGCCACCTCCAACGCCGTCCACCAGGGCGGCAAGCTGGCTCCGAAGGAGCAGAGCGATTTTTTTGACTGGCTGTCCGACTTTGAGTATGGGAAGCTTGGGCTTCCCCAGCCCGATGTGGTGATCTATCTGGATATGCCAACCGAAAAATCGGTCCAGCTCCTTCGCTCCCGGGAGGCTTCCATCCACACCCAGGCGGATATCCACGAGGTGGATACGCAATACCTTGCCCTCTGCCGGCAAACCGCCCTTCGGGCGGCAGAGCACTACGGCTGGCAGCGGATCTCTTGTGTCGCTGAGACTGGAAACCTCCGCTCCATTGAGGATATCCATCAAGAGATCTGGAACGTTTTGCTGAACAGCGTTCCCGCTTTACAGGCATTGTAAGGAGGTAATTTTTATGGTTTGTGTGCTGTTAGGTCCCGGTTTTGAAGAGGCGGAGGCCGTCATCCCTGTCGATCTGCTCCGCCGGGGCGGCGTGGAGGTTGCTCTTGTCAGTCTGGAAGGGGATATTGTCCCCAGCTCCCACGGGATCCCCGTAAAGACGGATATGACCTTGTCCCAGGTGGAACCCGATACTGTGGAGCTGGTCTTTCTCCCCGGCGGACTGGGAGGGGTGAAGGCTTTGGGGGAAGACCTCCGGACCGCCCAACTGGTCCGCCACGTGCTGGACCGGGGCGGCTACGCCGCCGCTATCTGCGCCGGGCCTACTCTTTTGGCCTCCTGGGGCCTGTTAGAAGGAAAGCGTGCGGTATGCTACCCCGGTATGGAAGACCAGATGGCGGGGGCCCTGACCCAGTCCAGCGTCCCCTTTGTCGTAGACGGTCACATTATTACCGGGGAGGCCGCCGGAGCTGCTTTTCCCTTTGCCCTGAAGCTACTGGAGCTTTTGCGGGGGAACGAGACCGCACAAGGAGTAAGGGATGCCGTCCACTATCACGGCTGAAAAGGCCGCTTTTCGGAAGGTTGTTAAGGATTTCCCCCTGACAAAGGACGAGAAAGCAAGGAGCGATGCGCTTCTGCTCCAACGCTTTCTGGCCTTACCCCGGCTGGAGGAATGCTCCTCCTTGCTTTTGTACTACGGCGTAGGCCAGGAGCCGGATACCTCTCCTTTGCTGGACCGTCTTTTTTCCCGTGGAAAAACCCTTTTTCTTCCCCGTTGCCTCCCCGGCGGACAGATGGAGGCCTGTCGCTACCGCGGGACGGAGCATCTTGTTCTCAATTCTTTCGGGATCCCGGAGCCGGACGGGGATTGTCCCGTGGTATCCCGGAAGGAGCTGTCCCTTATCCTGGTCCCCGGCTTATGCTTTGACAAGAACGGGTTTCGCCTGGGCCATGGCGGAGGGTACTATGACCGTTATCTTTCCGGATTTAACGGCCTCACCGTTGCTCTTTGCCGGGATCCGCTTCTATTTCCCATCCTTCCCAGAGAAGCCCATGACCGGCCGGTAGATATCCTGCTCACCGAAACAAAAAGCCTGTCCCGTTTTTAAGAAGCGAAAAGCGGGGCAAAGCCCCGCTTTCCATGTAGCTTCGTTTAGCAGCAGCCGTCGTTGCAACCGCAGCCGCAGCCATTGTTGCAGCAGCAACCACAACCGCAGCCGTTGT
Source organism: uncultured Pseudoflavonifractor sp. (assembly GCA_947644625.1). Taxonomy (GTDB): domain Bacteria; phylum Bacillota; class Clostridia; order Oscillospirales; family Oscillospiraceae; genus Vermiculatibacterium. The sequence continues at coordinate 87 of CANRZY010000042.1, read as the reverse complement.
TGTTGCCGCCCCAGCCACCGCAGCAGCACAGAAGCAGGATGATGATCAGGATGATCCAGCAGCAACCGCCGCCCCAACCGTTGTTCC
>CANRZY010000041.1 GCA_947644625.1 uncultured Pseudoflavonifractor sp. | reverse complement strand
CCTCACCGGGACGTACCCATACGTCCGTAGAGGCGGACAATGTCCGTCCGCCTCGTAAGGAAACACCGTGGGAGGGATCCAACACATCCCGTCCATACCACATTTTCAAGTAGGAGGTGCTGTTTCAATGGCACAGAAAATCACCGGATATGTGAAACTGCAAATTCCCGCCGGCAAGGCGACTCCGGCCCCCCCTGTGGGCCCCGCCCTCGGCCAGCACGGCATCAATATCGCCGCGTTCACCAAGGAGTTCAACGAGCGGACCAAGAATGAGGGCGGCCTGCTGATCCCTGTGGTCATCACCGTCTACGCTGACCGTTCCTTCTCCTTCATCACCAAGACCCCTCCCGCCGCCGTCCTCATCAAGAAGGCCTGCGGACTGGATAAGGCCAGCGGCGTGCCCAACAAGGACAAGGTCGCCACCATCAGCAAGGAAGACGTCCGCAAGATCGCCGAGCAGAAGATGCCTGACCTCAACGCCGCCAGCATTGAGGCGGCCATGAGCATGATCGCCGGTACCGCCCGTTCCATGGGCGTTGTCGTGGGCGACTAAGGCGAGGAGGTACAGAAATATGTTTAGAGGTAAGAAGTATCAGAACGGCGCCAAGCTTATTGACAAGGCTGCCGCTTACGATGTGCACGAGGCCATGGACCTGGTGGTCAAGGCCGCTCCCGCTAAGTTTGACGAGACTGTGGAGCTTCATATAAAGCTGGGCGTCGACTCCCGTCACGCCGATCAGCAGGTCCGGGGCGCCATCGTTCTTCCCCACGGCACCGGCAAGACTCAGCGGGTGCTGGTCTTTGCCAAGGGCGACAAGGCCGACGCCGCCAAGGAAGCGGGCGCCGACTACGTGGGCGAAATGGACCTGGTGGAGAAGATCCAGAAGGAAAACTGGTTTGACTTTGACGTGGTAGTCGCTAGCCCCGACATGATGGGCCTGGTTGGCCGTCTGGGTAAGGTGCTTGGCCCCAAGGGCCTGATGCCCTCCCCCAAGGCCGGTACCGTTACCCCCGACGTGGCCAAGGCTGTTCAGGAGGTCAAGGCCGGTAAGGTGGAGTACCGTCTGGACAAGACTAACATCATCCACTGCCCCATCGGCAAGGTCTCCTTCGGCGCTGACAAGCTCACCGAGAACCTGAACGCTCTGATGGGCGCCATCATCAAGGCGAAGCCCTCCGCCGCCAAGGGCACTTATGTCCGCAGCTGCGTGGCCGCCTCCACCATGGGCCCCGGCGTAAAGCTGAACGCCGCCAAGTTCGTGTAAGCCCATTCCGACAAAACATACGCCCCCACCGACCGTGATACGGTCGGTGGGGGCGTTTATTTGTAAATATAAATTTATATTACCGGATAACCTCCAGCCGGCAGTACGGCTCGCCCTCCCGGTCCTCAATGACGCCGTAGGTCGCCCGGGGATAGCCGCTGACAGTGCCTGGGTTCATAACCCACATAGGCCCCTCCATAAAGCACACCGGCTCATGGGTGTGACCGAAGAGGGCGATCCGCGCCTCCCGGCTCCTGGCCTCGGCGGTAAAAGAGCCGATCCCCAGCTTCACATGGTAGTCATGGCCGTGGACCATCCAGACCCTTCTGCCCAGAAAGAAAAGTTCTCTTTCCTCTGAAGCGTCCCCGAACCAGCCGTCACAGTTTCCCCGGACCATCTCTACCGGGATATGAGGAAATATCCCCTGAAGACGTTCCCCATCCCGGCTCACATCTCCAAGATGAAGGATCCGCTCAGGCGTTTCCAGCTCTACCGCACTTTTCATATAGTCCAGTTTACCGTGAGAATCAGAAAAAACCAACCATTTCATATGTCCAGTCACCTTTCCTTGTCCCGTTCATATAATAAAAGGAAACCAACTATATATGTTTGGAGGGCCCCCTTATGAGCAAACCCGATCCCACCTTTGAATCGCTGAAAAAAGAGCCTCAGGCCGCCCAGCTGCTGGGAGACCCCGCCGCTCTCAAAGCGCTGCTTTCCTCCCCAGAGACCCAAAAGCTAGTATCTCTCTTGAACCAGGCGGGAGGCGCTTCTCTCCAGTCGGCTGCCAAGGCCGCCGCTACGGGGAAGCCCGACGCCCTTATGGGCATTTTGAACCAGGTCATGGGCAGTCCTGAGGGCGCTCAGGCCGCCCAGGCTTTTCAAAAAAAGACTCAAAAACCATAATCAGATCCGGTCCACCGGGAAAGGGGGTGCGATATGGCGGACCTTCAGGAACAACTGCAAGCCATTTTAGGGGATCCCCAGGCCATGGGACAGATCACCGCCATCGCCCGGGCCCTTACCGGTGGGCCTCCTCCTCAGGAGGAGACTCCTCACCGGGAACCAGAAGCCCAGGACGTGGAATTCGTACCTGTGGAGGAACCGACACCCGAAAGCGCTCAAACGGCAGCAACTCCGCCGGGTCCCTCCTCCGGGGAGTCCGCCACCACAGGAGGAGACACTCCCGACCTGAGCGCCCTGTTGGGAATGCTGGGAGGAGGCTCCACCCCTGACATCGACCCCCGTCTGATACGGATCGCTCTCACTGTTTTCTCCGAATACTCCACTCAGGACAATGAAAAAGCCGCCCTTCTCTCCGCTCTCAAGCCCTTTCTGCGGGGAGAACGGCTGGAAAAAATGGAGAAGGCAGAAAGGATCGCCCGGCTCTCCCGTGTGGTGCGCACTGCCATCCGGCTTTTCAAGGAGGAGGGGACGCCGTATGTATAATCCCTACCTCTCCCAAACCTGGGAGGAACGGATGGACCGGTCCCAACCAATGGAAAAAGCGCCCCCCAGCCAGGAAAAAACCGGGCTGGGCGGGCTTTTGAAGCATCTCAAGCTGGAGGAATTGGATACAGGAGACGTTTTGCTCCTGCTCATTTTGCTTTTTCTCTTTCTGGATGATAGAGAAGAAAATATGGAGCTTCTTATTACCCTCGGCCTCATGCTGATATTATAGGCAAGGGGCTTAACCGCCCTCTAGACGGCAGGAGCGCTTACCGTATGCAGTACCGTACCGTCGGGAAGCTGGAAAGAGGCGTATGAAGGAACTGGCGTTTCTGGCAGACCAGCCACCATGGTCCAAACCGTCTCCTCCCCCACCAGAGTTTCCGCCGCCCAAAGAAGTCCGCTGTTCTCTGAGACCCAGTAACGCTCTAGCTGGTCCAGCTCCGGCAGAGCGACCTCTACATAAACGCAGGCCTCCCCATTTTTTTCCTCATAGCCAGCAGCGGTGATGGAGTTCATATCCACCGCCAATATATCCTCATAGGTAGGGATCCTTTGTCCTTCAATGTCCACAGAGGAAGCGTCAGTGGGCCAGGAAAGGACCTTGTCCTCCGCCCCATACCATCGCCAGAGTTGTTCCGGCCCTATGATGGTGTGAACGATCAGCCGGTCAGAAAGCTCCATATCCGCTCTGGTCCATTCTCCGTCCACCCATGTCTGGGTCGTGGCGGAAGCCCCCTCCAGGGTGGTCGTAATGACACGGGAATAGCTCTCTAGGCGATCCATAACGGCGATCACACTCTGAACAGTCTCAGGCGTTACCTCCACTCGCGCTCCGCCTCCCTTCGCCCCATCATCCGGCCCCGCCGTATCCTGCGGCTGAGCGGTAGGAAGGGTAATGGTGGCGGTGGGGCCGGCAAAGAGAGGCAAGCCAAAGCTGGAAAAAACCGCCAAGGCAATGACTACGGCGATAAGACCAACCAACACGCTTCGGTTGCCGTACTCCATGCGTTGCCCCTCCTTTCCTCTGTTATACCCGAAATTCCTCCGGCTCCGTCTCCCGAAGGCCAAAGGTGTACTCAATGGCGTCTGCGATCCGCCGGCAGGCCTGACCATCTCCATAGGGATTGACGGCGTGAGCCATGGCGTCGTAGGCAGTTTTGTCCCCAATCAACTGAGCCCCCAGGGCAAAGATCTCCTCTTCCCCAGTGCCCGCCAGCTTTACCGTTCCTGCCGCCACCGCCTCAGGCCGCTCCGTCTCCCGGCGAAGGACAAGCACCGGTTTGCCCAAGGCAGGGGCCTCCTCCTGGAGTCCTCCGGAATCGGTCATAACAAAGCTGCACCGGGCCATAAGATTATGCATCTCCTCCACATCTATGGGGTCGATGAGATGGATCCGCTGATGGCCGCCCAGATACTCCCCCGCCGCCTGGCGGACTACGGGACTTAAATGGACAGGGTAGACAAGCTCTACCTGGGGATGGGCCTCCACCAGGCGGCGAAGGGCAGTCATAATGTTCTTCATGGGTTCTCCATAGTTCTCCCGCCGGTGGCAGGTCACCAGGATCACCGTCCTATTCTCATAGTCCAGATGGTTCAAAAGCTCTGTGGGAAAGACAAAATCAGGCCGCACGGTGGTAGACATGGCGTCGATAACTGTGTTGCCCGTCAGAAATACTCCCTTGGCGATCCCTTCCCGGCAGAGATTATCCCGGTTGGCGGCCGTGGGACTGAAATGAAGATCCGCCAGATCCCCCACCAGGGTACGGTTCATCTCTTCAGGAAAGGGAGAATACTTGTCATAGGTGCGAAGCCCCGCTTCCACATGGCCCACCTTGATCTGACCATAAAAGGCGGCCAAGGCGGCGGAGAAGGCGGTGGTGGTATCTCCGTGAACCAGCACCAGGTCCGGCTTTCCCTGTGCAAAGACCTTCTCCAGCCCCAACAGGCATTTGGTGGTGATGGTGGAGAGGGTCTGCCCCGGCTCCATGATATTCAGGTCATAGTCGGGAGTAATGTGAAAAATATTCAATACGCTGTCCAGCATCTCCCGGTGCTGGGCGGTGACGCAGCAAAGGCTTTCGATCCCCTCCCGTTTATCCAGAGCTTTTACCAGCGGGGCCATTTTGATGGCCTCAGGCCGGGTACCGAAAATAGACATAACACGAACCTTTTTCATTTTTCCTCATCCTCCTCCCGGCTGCCCCGGCGTGGCCTGTGGGCGCCGTAATATACGCTGAGGGCCACCGCCCCCGCGATACAGAATGCAAACAACAGCAGCATGGCCTTTACCGCCCCGCTGGTGGTAAGCACTACCGCAGAAAGACCCAAAATAGCAGTGATAACATACAGCACCGCCACCGCCTGCTTTTGAGAAAAGCCCATATCAATGAGCCGGTGGTGAACATGGCTCCGGTCCGCGTGCATGGGGCTCTGACCATGGGCGATCCGGCGGATAAAAGCAAAGCAGATATCGAAAATGGGAAGACCAAAGAGGAGGAAGGGCACCACAAAGGAAATGAGGGTATACATTTTGAACAGGCCCTGGACGGAGATCACCGCCAGGATATACCCCAAAAAGGTGGAGCCCGTATCCCCCATGAAGATCTTGGCCGGGTTCATGTTGTAGGGAAGAAAGCCCAGGCACCCTCCCGCCAGGGCTGCCACCAAAAGAGCCACGGTGGGCTCCCCTAAAAGAAGGGCAATGACCAGCAGGGTCAGGGAGCTGATGGAGCTGACGCCGCAGGCCAGACCGTCCAGGCCGTCGATCAGGTTGACGGCGTTGGTCATGGCTACGATCCACAGTACCGTGACGGGAATGGAGAGAAAACCCAATCTCCAGTAGGGATCGGAGGAAAAGATATTGGGATTGGAGAGATATTCGATCACATTGCCCGCCAAAACAGCGATAAGGGCGGCAAAAAGCTGGACGCCCAGCTTAAACTTGGCCCGCAGATCATAAATATCATCAAACACGCCCAGCACCACGATAATAACCGCCCCCAGAAGGGCTCCCTGAAGCTGGGTAGTCATGGGCACAAAGACAAGAACGCTGAGAAGAAAACCCAGCACAATGGATAGTCCCCCCATCCGGGGAACGGGGTTAGAATGCATCCGGCGCTCCGGGTCCTTATCCTTCCGGGGGTCGTCCACCGCCCCCATCTTCACCGCCAAATTCCGCACCACGGGAGTGAGGATCAGGGCGATGAGAAAGGAAACGCCCAGGGCGGCTGCCACCCGGCCGATCAGTTCCAATGAAATAGGCATTTTTATTTCTCCTTGGTGTTGATAGCGAACCTTGAGCCCACGCGTATCCGGCGGACCGCTGAGCTAGCCTACCCTTAGCGCTTCAGCGCTTAGGGGGCGAGTGCACAGCAAGGCGGTCCCTACAAAACCTACCGTTTCATGGGCGGGGCGTCTTTTATCCGGGAAGGAAGCCCACCTTTTTATAGACCTTCCGAAGGGTCTTATTGGCCACATAGCCCGCCTTCTCCGCCCCGGCGCGGTAAACGCTCTCCAGGTACGCCTTATCGGCAAGAAGGCGCTCCGTCTCCTCCCGGATGGGTCGGAGACATTCCACCACCGCCTCGCCTACGGCGGGCTTGAAGGCTCCGTAGCCCTTGCCGTCAAACTCCCGCTCGATCTCTTCATAGCTCTTTCCTGTGGCCGAGGCATAGATCTGCATGAGGTTTGCAACGCCCGGCTTCTCTTCGGGGGCATAGCGGACGCAGCGCTCGGCGTCGCTGTCGGTAACCGCCCGCTTGAACTTGCGCATAATGTCCTCAGGCTTATCCATAAGAAACACACAGCCTTCAGGCTGGGACTTGGACATTTTCTTCTCCGGAGTGGAAAGGCTCATAATACGGGCCCCCACCTTGGCGATATAAGGCTCAGGGACCTTGAACACGTCGCCGTAAATACCGTTGAAGCGGTTGGCGATGTCCCGGCAGATCTCCACATGCTGGCGCTGGTCCTCCCCCACGGGGACAAAATCAGGCTGGTAAATCAGGATGTCGGCGGCCATAAGCACCGGGTAGGTGAACAGCCCCGCGTTGATGTTGTCGGCGTTCCGGGCAGACTTGTCCTTAAACTGGGTCATGCGGGAGAGCTCTCCGAACATGGTGTAGCAGTCCAGCACCCAGGCAAGCTGGCTGTGGGCGGGAACATGGGACTGGATAAAGAGAGTACACTTCTCTGGGGCCAGGCCACAGGCGATATAGCTGGCCAGCAGGGTCAGCACCCGGCGGCGCAGCTCGGCAGGCTCCTGACGGACGGTGATCGTATGCAGGTCAGCCAAAAAAAAGTAGCAATCAAATTCCTCTATCATCTCCGGCCAGTGGCGAAGGGGCCCCAGGTAATTGCCAATGTGCAGCTCCCCGCTGGGCTGAATGCCGGAAAGCATGACCTTTTTCCCATTTTCCATATCGCGTTCTCCCCTTATAAAAGGTATATTGACCCATGTTGTTTTATCATACCACATTCTCCCCCGCTTGACAAGTTCTTCCCTGCCCGATACAATAGAACTGCTTAACGAACGCGAAGCGGAGTTTAGCAATTCTTTGTGCCGCACCTTGATTGCAAATTGCGAGGCATTTGCATTGCGGTGCAATAGAGGAACAAAGCCTTTCCTTGGGAGGAATTTTATATGGATATGACATGGTTTGACGAGATGGAAAAGCGCATTCCCACCGGGGGCGTCCGCACCCGGTTTGCCCCCTCCCCCACAGGGTATATGCATGTGGGGAACCTTCGCACCGCCCTATACACCTGGCTTATCGCCCGGCACCAGAAAGGAACCTTTATCCTGCGCATCGAGGACACCGACCAGGGGCGGCTGGTGGAGGGCGCCACCGACGTGATCTACAACACCTTAAAGGAATGCGGCCTTACCTGGGACGAAGGACCCGATATCGGCGGACCTGTGGGTCCCTATATCCAGACAGAAAGGCGGGACCTTTACGGAAAGTATGCCCAGCTTTTGGTGGAAAAGGGACACGCCTACTATTGCTTCTGCGACAAAGCCGAATCTGCCGAGGACTCTGGAGACTTTACCAGGCAGGCGGACCCCTGCCGTTCCCTCTCTCTGGAGGAGGCCAAGGCCAGAGTGACCGCCGGAGAGCCCTATGTGATCCGTCAGAGGATCCCTCTGGGAGGCCAGACTACCTTCCACGACGCCATCTTCGGAGCTATCACCGTGGACAATGATACCCTGGACGACCAGGTGCTTCTGAAACGGGACGGCCTTCCCACTTACAACTTCGCCAACGTTATTGACGACCATCTCATGGGCATTACCCATGTGGTCCGGGGCAGCGAATACCTCTCCTCCGCCCCCAAGTATAACCTTCTTTATGAGGGCTTTGGGTGGGCGGTGCCTGAATATATCCACTGCTCCCCCGTGATGCGGGACGCCCACAACAAAATGTCCAAGCGCCACGGGGATCCCTCCTACGAGGATCTGAAGGAGCAGGGCTATCTCACCGGGGCCATCCTCAACTATGTGACGCTGCTGGGCTGGGCTCCCAAGGGGGAAAACGGGGAGCGGGAATTTTTCACTCTGGATGAGCTGGCGGAGATCTTTGAGCTCTCCGGCGTATCCAAGTCTCCCGCCATCTTCGACAGGGAAAAGCTCAATTATTTTAACGCCCACTATCTTCGGGAAATGGACGCCGACGCCTTCTATGCCGCGGCGGAGCCCTATCTGAAGGGGGCGGTAAGGGATCCCGCCATCGACCTCCGGATCGTCGCCCCTCTGGTCCAGGGCCGGTGCGACACCCTTTTGGATATCGCCCCCCAGGTGGACTTCTTTGACGCTCTGCCTGAGTACTCCAACGAACTCTACTGCCATAAAAAGATGAAAACCGACGAGGAAAATTCTTTGGAGGCCCTGAAGGCCACCCTCCCGGTGCTGGCTGCCATCTCCAACTGGACCTATGACGCCATCCACGACGCCCTGGTGGGACTGGCCGAAAAGCTGGAGCTGAAAAACGGCCGGATCATGTGGCCGGTACGCACCGCCCTCTCGGGCAAGGCGGTCACCCCCGGCGGAGCGGTGGAGCTGTGCCATATCCTGGGCAAGGAAGAAACTTTGAAGCGGATGGAACAGGGCATCGCGCAGTTAAGCTGACATATGGGGGGAGATCAATACCATGATCTACACCGTCACCTTTAATCCCGCCCTGGACTATGTAATGCACATGCCCTCCTTCCTGCCCGGAGAAACCAACCGGGCCCAGGCAGAGGAGCTTCAGGTAGGGGGCAAGGGAATCAACGTCTCTTACGTCCTGGACCAGTTGGGCCAGGAGAGCGTGGCTCTGGGCTTTCTGGCAGGCGGCGTGGGCGAACTTCTGCGGCAGCGGGTAGAACACATGGGAGTCAGAACAGATTTCATTTCCCTCCCCACCGGCGAGACCCGGATCAATGTAAAGGTCAAGGGACAGGAGGAAACCGAGCTTAACGGCAGAGGCCCGGATATTCCGGCCCAGTCTCTGGAAGCCCTTTTTGCCAGGCTGGACGCTCTGAAAATGGGAGATACCCTGGTCCTCTCAGGCTCCGTTCCCGCCTCCCTGTCTTCCCATACCTATGAGGATATTTTGAAGCGGCTTTCCAGCCGAGGCGTCCGGTGTGTGGTAGACGCCACCGGAGAACTGCTGCAAAATGCCCTTCCCTGCCGTCCCTTCCTGGTGAAGCCCAATCACCAGGAGCTGGGGGAATTGGTGGGGCAGGATCTGGCCTCCGACGATATTCCAGCCCTAACTCAGGCCGCTCAGGAGCTGCGGCGGCAAGGGGCGGAAAATGTAATGGTCTCTCTGGGGGCCTACGGCGCCCTGCTGGCCGCCGCCGACGGAAAGAGCTATACCCAGAGGGCTCCCACGGGAACGCTGAGAAATTCGGTGGGCGCCGGGGATTCCACAGTGGCCGGGTTTTTAACAGCCTATGACAGGGGCTATCCCGACGCTCTCCGGCTGGCGGTAGCGGCGGGAAGCGCTACCGCCTTCTCCCTTGGACTGGCAACCAAAGCCGAGATCAAAGCAGCATACCGGCAACTGATCTGACCCATTGCCAAAACGTCCTCCGGGTTCTCCCCGGAGGACGTTTTTCTTATTTCAGATCCTTTTTCTGAAACAGGGCCATTCCTACCAAGGAGGCGGCAACCGTTACCGCCGCCGAGGACAGAAGGTTCCATACCGGATGGGCTGCCGCCAGGTCGGAGAGAAGGACCATCTGGCCGGTGGGCAGCATGTTCAGCAGCGCTTCAAAAACCTGCCGCAGGACTCCGCCCACATAGCGGGGGTTGGGGGTAGGCTCCCCCCACTCCATCCCGGCGGCGGTGATGATAAGCCCGGTATCCATCTCCGGCTCCTGAAGCCGGGAGTAGATCCAGGTGGACAGGAGGAACAGCCCCAGCGTCAGCAGGATTGAGGCCACCGCGGCGGTGGATTTCTTTTCCGTCAGAACCCCTACTGCCGTCAGAACAGAGGACAGAGCCAGGGTGGAGGCAAGGGCAAGCAATACAAAAAGAGCGGTCTGCCCCGCCTCCATATGCCAATACTCCCGGCCAAGGAGAGCCGCCGCTCCGCCGCCCGCCAGCCAGGCTCCAACGAAGGCCAGGGTCCCTGCCATAGCGCAGCCCAGCGCCGCCAGGTAGACCCTCCCCCGGCTGTGGCCCACCACGAACCGGTTGCGAAGGGCTCCCTCCCTGTGATCGGTCCCCAGAAAGAGGCCCGTGAACACCGCGATACATACCGGCAACGCTGGAACGAGCCGGAAAAAGTGACCCGCCAGCTCCATCTGGTACCCCTCCGCCCCCATGACCCGGCACTGGCGGACGCCGTTCATCAGCGCCGCCGCCGACAGGACCACCATAGCGATCCAGCAGATCAGAAATACCTTGTCCCGCTTGAGCCGGAATAGGTTTGCCCTCATCAACTCATTCATTCCGGTCCCCTCCCATCAGCTTCATATAGTGCGTCTCCAGGCTTTCCGCAATATCCGTCGCCGCAGTCTCCTCCACCATGCGGCCTCTGTCGATAAAGCCGTAATGGGTGGCCAGGCGGGAAAGCTCGTCCAGGATATGGCTGGAGATGAGAATGGTGACTCCCCGCTCCCGGTTCAGCTTTTGAAGGAGCTTTCGTACCTCAATGATCCCCTGGGGATCCAGGCCGTTTACCGGCTCGTCCAGGATCAGCAGCTCCGGCTCCCCAGCCAAGGCCACGGCGATCCCCAACCGCTGGCGCATTCCCAGAGAAAAGTGTTTTACCTTTTTCTTTCCGGTATCCTCCAGCCCCACCAACTCCAGAAGGCCGGGGATGGCGTCAAAATCTCCACGGCCCAACACCCTGTATTGGATCTGAAGATTTTCCTCCGCCGTCAATTCCTGGTAAACGGCAGGAGTCTCCACCACCGCCCCCATCTTCCGACGGACCGGGATCACGGACCGGTCTCCGTTGTCCACACCGAAAAGGCTATACCCTCCCCCTGTGGGCTCCTGAAGCGCGCATAGGATACGGATGAAAGTGGTCTTTCCCGCTCCGTTTCTTCCCACCAGCCCGTAGATAGCCCCCTTGGGCACGTGGAGGGAGAGGGCGTCCAGAGCCCGGAAGCCCTTATATTCCTTGGTCAGATTTTCCGCAGTCAGCACATATTCCATAAAACGACCTCCTTTTCCTGAAAAAGATCCTATCAAAAAAGTTATGAAACCGCCTTACCAATCTCTTACATTTCTTTGAAGAATTTTTTAGGAAAAAGGGAGGACCCGGTATTCACCGGGTCCTCCCTTTTTCCTGTTTACGCAACGCTCTCCGCCAAAGCGCCTACCTCGCCCTGATGGATGGGTTGCAGCGTTTTCAGCCGACAAAAATCCATGGGCCGGGTCAGGGCGGGATCCTTGCCCAATTCTGCCGCGCCGCTTTCATAAAGAAGCTCGGCTACAAATTCCGAGCAAAATTTATGGCGCCTTCGGGCCAGTGGAAGGCGGAAAAAGCAGGCCAGAGCCCCCAGAAGATTATAATGGTACTGCTCCCTATGGGCGTACATCATCCGAAGCTTACGGCAAAGAAACCGGTATGTATCCTCCGAGACCGTCAATGCGTATAGGCAACACGGAATATGGGGATGCAGGGAGAAAAAGCCGCTGTCCGCGCGCTCCTGGATCAGTCCCGCAGGAAGGGCCATACGGGGATTCTTTCGGGCAAAGCTGTAAAAGGGGCCTTGCGGGCCCTCCAGCCCCAGAGAGGCGTGGGTATATTCCCCGTCGGTAAAATGGTGGATCAAACGGGAGAAATAGGTCTCCGACCGGGTCAACAATAAATATATGGTTCTGGTCCCCTGATTTTGCGTTGTCATGAGGGTCCCTCCTATCGTCGTTGGGGACAGTATAACACAAATTGTCCCCTATGTCCTGAAGAAACTATTAAATTTTGAGAAAGAAAGGATTTTTTATGGTGGCGGGGTTTGGCAAAAAGAGGCAGGAAAGCTTTGGCTTCCCTTTTCGCTTGACAAAGGGTAGGGGGCTCTATAGTATATGGTTAGAATTTAAAATAAAGGAGGGCTCTGCCATGAGAAAAAGAATCCTGGTTCTGTGTTTGTCCCTCATTCTTTTCCTGTCCCTCCTCCCCACCGCCTTGGCTGAACTTACCGATGCCGAGGGACATACCGTAGACCAGCGGCTGGAGCCCCCCGCCGCCCATCTTACCGGCTCTCAGGGCACGAGCCCCGTCCTGGATCCCAGGGTGGAAGCGCTGGCGGAAGAGCTGAAGGCCCTGGGGCTCTTTCTGGGGGATGAGAAGGGCAATTTTAACCTGGCCAACAAGCCCAGCCGGGTGGAGGCTCTGGTCATGCTGATCCGGGCCCTGGGGGAGGAGCGGCAGGCCAAGGCGGCGGGCCGGACCCATCCCTTCACCGACGTACCCCAGTGGGCCGACGGCTATGTGTCCTGGGGCTACGAAAAAGGGTACACCAAGGGGATCTCCGATACCGAGTTTGGGGCGAACAGTACCGCCGGCTGTGAGATGTACCTGACCTTCCTTCTCCGGGCATTGGGCTATACCGAAGGAGAGGATTTCGTCTACTATAACCCCTATTACCTGGCCTATCAGGCGGGGATCTTCCCCACCTGCGTAAGCTTTGACGACTTCCGCCGCTCCGATGTAGTGGAGACCACGGTGGCCGCCCTGTTCGCCAATTTAAAGGACTCCGACACCCTCCTCTGGAATACCCTGGCCACAAAGGGGGCCTTTTCCGAAAACGAGTTTTCCGCCCGGTTTTCCGCCGATCCCTACGTCGGGGAAAAGGCCCTGAAGGCTCCGGTAAACGACGCCTGCGAGGCCTATTTTGCCGGACGGGAGAAGAACCATATCACCGCCCAGGCCAATCTGATCCTGGGCCGGTCCGCCAACGAACAGGGAACCACCGTCTACACTCTGGTCTGCGTAGCCGAGGCCGACCTGGATCCGGACGGCGGAGCCACCGGCACCCCTCGCTATCACGGTCTGGGGCTGCGCTTCTCTCCGGAAGGAACACTATTGGAGCAGTGGGAGCTGCCCGACGACGACCCGGTCTGGGTGGGCGCGGAGGGACGCCCCCTGCTGGGGGGCAGCCTGGATGGGGCGGCCTGGGAACGCGTCTCCGAGGCCGAGTATATTCCCCTCTCCTACGACGAGGCGCTCAACCAACTGCGGAGCAAAACAGGCTATCACAACGAGCGGCTTTTTGACACTGACATCTGTACTGTGGTGGTCTACGACCAGGGCGGGTTTATGAATGCCTCCACGGGACGCATCGCCATTGTCTACAAGCCCGGCTCCCGCGGCGGCATCCTTATGCCGCCCTCCCCGGGAAATGAGCGCTCCCTCCTGATCTCCCGGAACCCCGACCACATGGAGCTGAGCGGGGATCAGAAGAGCTTCACCTACTCCTACCACTTCGATGAGCCGCTGGAGGCCCGCGGCCACATCATCCGCTCCGCCGGGGATTTCGTCTACACCATAGACCTGGCCTCCGGAGAGCTCAGTGAGAGCGTTCCGGAGGTCCCGGCGGAGGTCAACACATACGGCGCCAGCCTGGAGCGTTTTCTGGCCGACTGCGCCGAAAAGGGCTACAGGGTGGAAAAGACCCTGGAAGCCCCCCTGTGCACCCTTGTTTTCTGTTCCTCCTCCATTGAGGAGAATGGCGAGAGAAGCTACCTCCTCTATGCCGTCTATAAAACCGATGTTATCGCGGAAGGGGGCGGCAGCGCGTGGATGACCGCCGAGGGAGAGGTCAAGCACTTCAGCCTGCCCACCACCCGGGTGGATGAGGTGAGCCGCCCCGGCGCACCCATGATCTACACCCACCATATGCCCGATTCCATGTCCCTCAGTGAGGATGGGAATACCTTTACCCTCACCTACTCAGACCCCTACGAGGGCAATTCCGGCGCCACCGTCATCGACCTGCAAAGCGGCCTGAGCGAATACAACTAAACTACCGGGAAACGGAGAATACGGCCATGAGAAAACAGCTTTTATCCGCCCTGCTCTGTCTGAGCCTGTGTCTGGGCCTCCTCCCTGCCCCTTTGGCCGTGGAGGAGGAGCCCTACCTCATCTCCATCACCACCGCCGACGCTGTGGTGACCTGGGGCTACCGTGACGCTTGGCGGTGGGTGGCCCTTAGCCGGGCCGACCCGGGCCGGGCCGGCATCCTTTTGCGGGGGGAGGATCCCGATGTGTCCGGCTCCCTGAAGCGCAGCGACGGCCTGACCCCCGGGGACGCCCTGGACGCCTGGGGCAAGGCCCAGGACGGCAAACCGGCCACCCTTACCTTGGGCAAGGAAAGCTGGGAATGTACCGCCCGGTATAAGGATTATGGTTCCCAGTCCGTCCTCTATGTGGAATTTCCCCCGAGCGAGGGTGGAACACGCCGCCAGCCCAGCTTTGAGACCATCCAGCTTTTCCGCTACGGCTGGGCCCAGGAGAACGCCGCCCGGTACACCGCCGCCCTGGAAAAGCTGCTCCATGAGGAGGGCTATGTGGTGGACCAACAAGTAAAGTCCCCCTCCTCCACGCTGGTGCTGCGGCACAGGGACGTGGAAGGATACCGGGACTATGAGCTATACTGGGTCGCCCAGTCCGCCCACATCGGCTATGAGGACCCGGTCAAGCGGCTGCTCCTGCCCAGCACCACTCTTATGGACGGTCACGCCCCCACGGACCGGGCCCCGGATTCCATCTTCCTCAGCGAGGACGGCGAGTCCTTTATCTATACCTACTCCTTCCCCACTCCCCTGCTGGACGGGGAGACTGTCCTTCACGAGGCGGGGTCCTACGTCTACAAGGTGGACGCCATCTCAGGGACGACGTCTACCGTCCACGCCTCCGGCGGGCAGGTCGCGGAGCTTGCCCGGAAGCTGAAGGCCCTGGGCCTCTTTTTGGGGGACGAGAGCGGCAACTTTAATCTGGACAAGGCTCCCACCCGGACGGAGGCTCTTGTCATGCTCATCCGGGCTCTGGGGGAGGAAGTGGAGGCCAAGTACAAGTCGCCCCGTACCCCACACCCCTTTACCGACGTACCGGAATGGGCCGATGGGTATGTGTCCTGGGGGTACGAGAAGGGGTATACCAAAGGGATCTCCGCCACTGAGTTTGGGGCCGACACCGTTGCCGGGTCGGATATGTACCTGACCTTTATGCTCCGGGCCTTGGGTTACTCCGATGGGGAGGGAGGCCAG
>CANRZY010000040.1 GCA_947644625.1 uncultured Pseudoflavonifractor sp. | reverse complement strand
GTGGCGAAAAATTCCGGCTGCCGTAGCTTTTTACGGGCCAGATAGCCCCGATAGACCGCCTCATCCACCGCGTCCACGGCGGCGGTCTCACTGCCCAGATAGAGTAGGGCGGTGCGGTAAAGACGCCCCTTCAATCCCTCCGCTTGCCGGACAAATTCCTGCTCGCTCAAAGGCCCTCGCCTCCTTCCTTCACCCATTAGATTTCCAAGTGAGGTTTTTTCATTTCCAAAAACCAAAAAAATTTGGCAGATAGGGAAAGGGACGGCCCCCAAAAGAGGCCGCCCCATCGTTTAACCTTCCGATCTCCTCCACCGCAGAAGCTGGGGAAAGAATTTTCCCATCTGTTCCCTGGCGTCGGCCTCGGTCATACCGGGACTCGCTTTGGCCATCAGGGGCGCACAGAAGTCGATCATCTGCTCCATGGTCATGTCTCCGGTAAATTTTCCCTTGTCGTAGCAGTACTTACAGTAGTGCTTGCTCTTGGAGCCGTCGGTTTCAGAGCCTCGCAAATCATCGGTGAGGGGCATGGAGCAGGACTGGCAAAAGGCTGTGTTTTCTTTGGTCATGGTGGCGTCCTCCTTTGAATAAGATGTCCCCATGATAGCACCCATACCCTGACATCCTATGTCAGGGTTTTCACAGCGAAATAAAATTTGTCGGGCCAGCTCTCCCAAGGAAGCCCTGACCCGTTCCGGCTCCAGGACCTCTGCCAGGGGGCCAAAGGAGAGGAGGTAGCCATAGACCCAGTTGTCCTCCGGGAATTCCGCCTCCACCCGGAAGGAGCCATCAGGCAGAGCAGTGACCTGTTCCGGTTCAAACTCGTCGTAGACCCGGTAGGCCAGGGCAGGAGAGCAGCGAAGGATCAGCCTGACGGTAGGGCAGGAGGGAGGGGCTTCTCCATCAATGGATGGGGGGGACAGAGGGGTGGAAAGGGTGCGTTCCGTTACCGTAAGATCTCGGATACGGGAGAGCTTAAAGGTGCGGTAATTTTGCTTATCAAGGCATAAACCTTGTAAATACCAGGCCTGTCCCTTAAATACCAGCTTGGCGGGAAGAACGCTCCGGGCGGTGGGACCGCCGTAGGAACCGGCATACGTAAAGGTAATTACCTTGTGGGATAAGATGGCGTCCCGGAGGAGGTCAAAGGTAAGTTGATCCCGGCCTTTGCCGCCCCAGTGGGAAAGGTCTACCTCCAGCCAGTGGGGCTCCTGGCGGTGAAAGAGGCCGGAGAGCTTGGATAAGGTCTCCTCCGAGTCGGAACCCAGGGTCCCAGACAAGGAGCGAAGGGCGGTCAGGAGCTGGGACTGCTCCTCCTTGGAGAGGGCGGCTCTGCTGAGCACATAATGGTCCATGAGGGCCACCCCTCCCTTCCGTCCGGGGATGGCGTAAATGGGGACCCCGGCAGAGGAAAGGGCGTCCACATCCCGGTAGATGGTCCGCACCGATACTTCGAACCGTTCCGCCAACTCCGGTGCGGACAGCTTTCCCTTTTCCAGCAGCAGGTAGACGATTTCAAACAGCCGTCCCTGGGACATGGAGATCCCCCTCCCCTCAAAAAGGGCGGCCGCACAGGGCCGCCCCGACAGATTTGGGATAAAAACCTATGGGCCGCAACAACTCGGCGCGGCTGTCTTTATTACATTTCTCTTCGTCCCTCCAAGGCCCGGGTGAGGGTGGCGTCGTCGGCAAACTCCAGCTGCCCGCCTACGGGAACGCCGTAAGCCAGCCGGGTCACCTTCACCCCGAAGGGCTTCAGCAGCCGGGACAGGTACATGGCGGTGGCCTCCCCCTCGGTGGTGGGATTGGTGGCCATGATGACCTCCTGAATATTTCCCGCCGATACCCGCTCCACCAGTTCCTTGATGTGCAGGTCGTCAGGACCCACGTGGTTCATGGGAGAAATGACTCCGTGAAGTACATGGTAGCGGCCGTTATATTCCCGGGACCGCTCCAACGCCGCCACATCCTTGGGATCGGCCACCACGCAGACGGCGCCTTCGTCCCGCTTGCTGCTGGCACAGATGGGGCACAGCCCGTCTCCCTCGGTAAAGCTGCGGCATACCGGACACAGGGAGATGGTTTTCTTGGCGGTGACGATGGCGTCGGCAAAAGCCTTGGCTTCCTCGTCGGGAAGCCCCAGCACAAAAAAGCTGAGCCGTTGGGCGGATTTTTTGCCTACACCGGGCAGCCGGGCAAACTGCTCGGTCAATGCCTCCAGGGCAGGGGGAAAGTATTCCATAGGGATACGCCTCCATTCAAATATATGGTCTCGTGGGGAGCGACGCCCTCGGCGCGCTATTTCGGGTATGGTACTACCTATAAATTTTTACCTATCCCTATTTACCTACCCCTCAAGGCGGCAATGGCGGCGGGGATGTCCTCCGCTCCATATACCGCGCTTCCTGCCACCAACACATCGGCCCCGGCCTTTACGCATTGCCTGGCGGTTTCCGGGTTAATGCCTCCATCTACCTCCAAATGGCAGGTGGGACAATATTTCTCAATATAGGAGCGGATGGCGGCAATTTTCGGAAGCTGGTTGTCCATAAAAGCCTGCCCGCCGAAGCCGGGCTCCACCGTCATAACCAGAATAAGGTCCAGTCCCTTTTCCAGGTAGGGAAGGACCGCCTCCGCAGCGGTGATAGGCCGCAGGGCGATCCCCTTTTTGACCCCCAGGGTCTCCATCTCCTCCAGGGCGGAGTGGATGGCGGGAGGCATATCCGCCTCCAGGTGGACGGTGAGCAGATCGGCCCCAGCCTTGGCGAAGGCGGAGATATACCGTCCCGGCTTTTCCACCATCAGGTGGGTATCCAGGGTCATATCGGTGTGTTTGCGGATAGACTGGACCACGGGGATCCCAATGGAAAGATTGGGAACGAACATACCGTCCATCACGTCCACATGAAGCCAGTCGGCGGAGGAGACGGCTTCAATATCCTGTCCCAGCCGGCAGAAATCGGCGGAGAGGATGGAAGGGGCGACTTTGACCATACCACATTGTCCTTTCAATCATTGGTTGGGGACTTTTGCTCCGTTGGGGGACCGGCCTGACGGGCACCCGAAGCCCAGTCCCATCATAGGATGACCTAAGCGGATGACCGACCTGTCTCCCGCCGGCCTCCCAGTCAAGCAGGACCCACGATCCGGCCGCGGCGGGGAAGATGGGCCCCGGCGCCGCATCATATAGCTCCCGGCCGGGCAAAAGTCCGGCCGGGAGCGCCTGTTTTTGAGGCTGTCAGGCTGCGAACAGGTCAAGACGTAGGGGAGATCTAAGTCCTCCGCCTCCGCAAAACAGCTGCCGGGGCGAAAGGACTTGCCCCTGTGGCTGTTTCACACTGCTCCGGTCTTAACCTCTCCTACCGATCCGTTCTCTCAATAGACCTCTGTGGTGGAGACCTCCCTGGCGTCGTAGCCCGCCGCCTTCAGGGCATTTAGGATCTGGGCCTTATGCTCGTGACCAAAGGCCTCCAGGGTGACCCGCAGCTCCACCCCCGCCTGCCGGTTCAGATTGACAAACTGGTTATGCTCCAGCTTGATGGTGTTGCCGTTGTTGTCCGCCAGTACCTGAGAGACCCGCAGCAGCTCTCCGGGACGGTCAGGCAGGACCACCGAGAAGGTAAAGATCCGTCCCCGGCCTACCAGGCCATGCTGGACCAGGGAGGAAACGGTAATTACGTCCATATTGCCGCCGGAGAGGACGGGAACCACGTTTTTGCCCTCCGATTTCAGGTGCTTGAGGGCGGCCACGGTGAGAAGTCCCGCGTTCTCCACGATCATCTTGTGTTTTTCCATCATATCCAGGAAAGCGTCCACCAGCTCGGCGTCTGGAATAGTGATGATCTCGTCGATGTTTTCCTGAATATAAGGGAATACAAGATCCCCCGGAGTCTTTACCGCCACGCCGTCGGCAATGGTATCCACCTTGGGAAGGGTGACAATGTGCCCTGCCTCCAAACAGGCCTTCATAGAGGCGGCCCCGACGGGTTCCACCCCGATGACAGTGACCTTGGGATTGAGGAGCTTGGCCAGGGTGGACACTCCCGCGGCCAGTCCGCCGCCGCCGATGGGGACCAATATCACGTCTACGTCGGGGAGATCGGAAAAGATCTCATAGGAGATGGTGCCCTGTCCGGTGGCTACCGTCAGATCGTTAAAGGGGGGTATGTATGTATAGCCTTTTTCCTTTACGAGCCTTTGGGCTTCTGCGGCAGCGTCGTCAAAGGTCTCCCCGAACAGGACCACATTGGCGCCGTGATCCTTGGTGTTGTTTACCTTTACCAGAGGGGTGGTGGTGGGCATGACGATGGTGACCTCCACTCCGGCGGTGTGGGCGGCAAAGGCCACGCCCTGGGCGTGGTTTCCTGCCGAAGCGGTAATAAGCCCCTTGGATTTCTGCTCCTCGGTAAGAGTGCTGATCTTGAAGCAGGCGCCCCGGATCTTGTAGGCGCCGGTGATCTGCATATTTTCCGGTTTCAGGTATACCTGGTTTCCTGTGGCTTTGGAAAAAGCGGAGGAGTAGACCAGGTGGGTGGGGGAGATCACGCCGTCCAGCACCTTTCGGGCGGCTTTGAAATCTTCCAATGTCATCATGGGGGACATCAACTCTTTTCTGCTGATATTGTTTTTTATCATACCGTTTTTAGGGTGGAAAGTCAACGTCTGCCTCTCGTTTTTTCTTCCGCCGGGGCTGGGCGGATATTTTTGATTCATAAAATGGGACGGGCTCTCATAGATATGCGTCAGTACCGAAGAGGAGGGATGGTCATGGACCGTTTTGAGGAAGCCGCCGCCCTGCTTCCGCCCGCTCTGCGGCGGGAAGCGTTGGCTCTGCCGCCCCTGGCGCGGCGGCGGGTGGAGGAGATCCGCCTGCGTGCGGGAAGATCTCCCACTGTAGTTGTGGATGGGGACGAGCTCCCCCTTTCCAGCGCGGTGGTGGAGCGGCGGGAGCTGGAGCTGACGGTGGAGATCGCTACCCAAGCCAGCGCCCATACGGCGCTGGAAAGTATCCGGCAGGGATATTTTACCGTCCGGGGAGGTCACCGGGTAGGGCTTTGCGGCAGCGTATGGACCGAGGAGGGCCGCATGAGGAATCTGCGGTGTCTGTCCTCTTTGAATATTCGGGTGGCCCATGCCGTTCCCGGTTGTGGGGAGGAGGTGCTGCCCGCCCTCTTTCGCCGGGGACAGCTGGCAAACACCCTGCTTTTATCCCCGCCGGGTGGGGGAAAGACCACCCTCCTTCGGGATCTGACCCGCCTTCTTTCCGACGGCGTCTGCGCCGCCCCTCTTCGGGTGGGGCTATGCGATGACAGGGGGGAGGTGGCCGCCCTGTGGGAGGGAAAGCCTCAATTTGACGTGGGGCAGCGGACCGATATATTGGAAGGCTGCCCCAAGGACCAGGGGCTTATGATCCTTCTCCGGGGTATGGATCCCCAGGTCCTGGTGTGTGACGAGGTCACCGATCCCGCCGACTGCGCCGCCCTGGCGCGGTGCGCCAACTGTGGGGTCAAGCTGCTGGCCTCCGTTCATGCCCAGGAGGTAAAGGACCTGTTCCATAAGCCCCTTTACCGGGAGCTGGTCCGGCAGTGCGGCTTTGAAAAAGCGGTGCTTCTGCAACGGCGGGCCGCACCCCGGTACATAGTGGAGGAACTGAAACGATGCGAAGATTGCTAGGGGCCCTTCTTTTGACAGGCGGGGGCCTTTGGGCGGGAGTGTGGGCGGCTGGAGAGCTGTCCCGCCGTGGCAGGGCCCTGGCGAGTTGGGAAAACGCCCTGGAGCTTTTGGAGGAAGAACTCGCCTTTCGTCTTCCTGACCTTCCAAGCCTTTTGAAGGAGTTGTCCCGTCGGGCGGCCGCTCCCGCAAGGGAAAATCTGGCTGCCGTGGGCCAGGGCCTGTCTCGGCTGGGGGAGCGGTCCTTCGGAGAGATCTGGGCGGAGGCCCTCGCCCAGGCTCCGGGAGGATTGGACAACGGGGATCTGGAGCTTCTGGGACGTCTGGGAGGGATCCTGGGCCGCTGTGGTTGGAGCGAGCAGCGCTCGGCTGCGGAGCGGACCCGGCTTGCCCTGGAAGAACGCTCCCGGCGCCTTCGGGAGGAGCAGAGAGGAAGGGAGCGGACCCGTTGTGTTTTGGGACTGGCGTTGGGAGCCTTTGCGGCGATCCTGCTGCTGTAAGGAGGCGCTGGGGTGAAGATAATATGGTACAGGAAGAGACGGAGGCGGAGGGACCAATATGGACGTGGACTTTATTTTCCGCATCGCGGCCATCGGGATCCTGGTTTCGGTGTTGAATCAGGTGCTTTCCCGGTCCGGACGGGACGAGCAGGCTATGATGACCACCCTGGCGGGGCTGGTGGTGGTACTGATGATGGTGGTGGAGAAGATCAGCGATCTGTTCAACCTGGTAAAGGGCCTTTTTGGACTGTGAGGAACGATGGATATTTTCAAGCTTTCCGCTCTGGGAGTAACGGCAGCTCTGTGCGCCCTGGTCCTGCGGAAACGGGTCCCCGAGCTGGCCTTGGCTCTGACGCTGGCGGCGGGAGCCCTGCTTCTGGGCCAGACGCTCCCGGCCCTGGCCTCTGTTCGGGGCCTGGCGGACCGGCTGAGCCATACTGCGGGGCTCTCCCCTCAGGTGTGGGCGCCGGTATGGAAAACGGTGGGGATCGGTATAGTGACCAAGCTGGCGTCGGCGGTATGCAAGGACGCGGGAGAGGGAAGCGTGGCCGCTTTTCTGGAGACGGCCGGTTCCGCCCTGGCGCTGCTGGCCGCCCTTCCCTTGGTGGAGGCGGTCTTCGATACCTTATCCTCCCTCTTGTAACAGCAGCGCTCCTGCTTCTTTCCCCCGGAGCAAAAGCGGACGAGCTTTCTGACGCGGTGGGGATAGACCGTTTTGAACAGGCGGCGGGGGCCTACCTGGACGGTTATTTGCCCGTGGAGGAGCTGACCGGGGACAGCTTCGCCCAGGGGGCGGCGGAGATCGTGAAGGTTAGCCTGGCGGAGCTGGGAGGGAAGGTGCGCGGAGGAATAAGAAGCGGGGTGCTGCTTCTGGGGACGGCCCTTGCCTGCGGTCTTGCCCAGACGGCGCGGGAGGAGTTGGGCGGAGGCGGATTGGATGTGACGCGCCTTGCCGGGGTATCGGCGGTGACCGCCATTGCCGCCGCCGACGTGTCTGCCCTTCTAGGTCTGGGAAGCCAGGCGCTGAAGGACATGGACGCCTTTTCCAAGCTGCTGCTTCCTACAGTGACGGCAGCCTGTGCCGCCGCTGGAAAGCCCGCCGCGGCGGCGGCAAGGCAGGCGGCAGTCCTCCTGTTTCTCGGCTTGCTCCTTACCCTGGCGGACCGGTTTATTCTGCCTCTGGTATATGCCTATGTGGCGGCTCAGGCTGCGGGGGCGGCAATGGGAAACGGCGGGCTGAAGCGACTGGGAGGTCTTCTTAAGTGGATAGCCACCGGGCTTCTCAGTCTGCTGGTGACCGGTTTTGTGCTCTACCTCTCCATCACCGGAGCGGTGGCGGGAAATGCCGACGTTATGGTCCAAAAGGCGGCCAAGACCGCTATTTCCGGTATGATCCCTGTGGTGGGGGGGATCCTTTCCGACGCCGCCGAGGCAGTGGTAGCGGGAGCAGGGATCCTGCGGGGGACGGTAGGGGTGACGGGGCTTTTGGCCGTCCTTGCCATTTGCCTTACGCCCTTTCTGCGGTTGGGGGCTCAATATTTGGTGTATAAGGTTGCCGCAGCCCTCACCTCCACCATACTGCCGGGGCCCATAGCAGACTTGATCGACAGCATCGGTTCGGCCTTCGCGCTGGTCCTGGCTATGGTGGGCGGCGGGGGGATGATCCTCTATGTGGCTCTTATCACATCGATTCAGGCGGTGGGCGGATGACGGGAATAAAAAACTGGCTCTTGGGGATCACCGCTGCCGCTCTGGCGGTGTCGCTGGCTCAGGCGCTCACCCCGGAGGGGACGGTAAAAAAAATCGGGCGCTTGGTGGGCGCGTTGGTCCTTCTGCTTGCGGCGCTCCGGCCCCTGGCGGGCTGGGGGGGAACTCTGCCTGAAACGTTTATGCTTCCGGAGATCGAAGCGCAGGCGGAATGGCAGGAGGGGGAACAGGTAATGAAAATCCTCATAGCGCAAAAGGCAGGCGCATATATTGTGGACAAAGGCCAGTCCCTTGGCCTTCGCTGCAAGGCGGAGGTGGGGGTGGCCCTGGACAGTTCCGGCTGGCCCGTTCCGTGGGAGGCGAAAATCTCAGGAACATGGACGGCGGAGCAAAAGAAAGCGCTCTCCCAGGCGGTGGAAAAGGAACTGGGGATCCCTGTCCAGCGGCAGAGCTTTCGGGAGGAGGGAATATGAAGGGCAAGGAATGGTTCAAAAAAGGGAGCGAGGCCCTGGAAAAGTATAAATATGTGCTGTTGGTGATTCTGGTGGGAGCGGCTTTGCTGCTGTGGCCCACGGAGGAAAAAAAGACGGTCCTCCAGACGGAAGGACCGTCGGAGGAGATTTTCCGGGTGGAGGAGATGGAGCAAAAGCTGGCCGACGCCCTTTCCAGGGTAGAGGGGGCTGGGAACGTGACGGTGGTGCTGACTCTCCAGGGAGGGCCCAGGCAGGTCCTGGCCCAGGATGGAAGCGCTCAGGAGGAAGAGGGCCGCACGGTAAGGGAAACCAGTACCATCCTTCTCTCCAGGGGTTCGGGCTATGAGGAACCGGCGGTACTCCAACAGTTGGGTCCGGTGTACCAGGGGGCTCTTGTGGTAAGCGCGGGAGGGGATGATCCCCAGGTAAAGCTGGCGCTTTATGAAGCGGTCTCCGCCCTGACAGGGCTGAGAGCGGATAAAATTTCGATTTGTAAGGGAAAGTGAGGAAAAACGGATGAAACTTTGGAAACGCAATGCGGTGGTGGCCGCCATCGTCCTTTTTGTTTGCGTGGCGGTCTATCTCAACTGGTCCTATCAGCAGGAGGGGGATGTGGACGCGGGCAAGACCCTGGGACAGGCGGCGCTGGTAGGCAGTCAGGCAAACGACCCCCTGCTTCTGGGGACGCCGGCGCCGGCGGAAAGCGCTGAGCCCGGCGAGGCGGCCAAGCCCTCCACAGGGTATTTTTCCACCGCCCGGCTGAACCGTCAGCAGGCCCGGGACAGCGCCTTGGGGATCTTACAGGAGACCTTGAACAGCGACGCATCTGAAGAGGTTGCCAAGGCGGACGCGGGAGCCGCCATTGAGACCCTGGCCGCCTCCACCGTCTCGGAGGCCCAGATCGAAAACCTGGTCATCGCCAAGGGCTATACCGACTGTGTGGCCTTCATCAGCGAGGGGGGCGTATCCGTGGTGGTCTCCGCCCAGGACAGCGCCCTTCAGGACGCTGACGTGGCCAGGATCACCGAAATCGTTATGGATGAGACAGGGGTACCCGCCAGCCAGATCAAGATCATTGGGGCGGAGGGCTAGGAAAAAATTGGCGTCTTTGAAAAATTTTGTTTGTAATTTTCCGTTTCTGTGGTACAATGATGGTAAGCTGCGATGAATGACCACAGGAAAGGAAGCGAAGACGATATGGCGGAAGGAAGAGAATACATTTCCTGCCCCGATGAGCTGGGGACCATCCATATTTCAGAGGACGTGCTGGCGGTGACCGCCGCGGCTGCCGCTCTGGAGGTAGAAGGGGTCGGCGGCTTGCCTGGTAATCTGGGCAGCGACCTTGCCGAGCTGTTGGCGGGCCGGAAGAATCTGAGCCGGGGAGTCCGGGTAACGGTAGCGGAGGACAGCGTCACGGTGGAGATCTCCCTTTTGGTGAAATACGGCTCCTCCGTACAGGAGTCGGCCAAGGCGGTCCAGACCGCGGTAGGGGAGGCCATCGCCAATGCCAGCGGCTTTACCGTATCTGCGGTAAACGTCCATGTAGCGGGAGTCACCTTTCCGGCCCAGAAGAAAAGCAAGTAAAGCATACGGAACAGGAAGGAGCAGAGCGCATGAGGCGCTCTGCTCCTTTTTTTCAACCCGCGAAAGATTGGGGGTTTCCTTTTTGTATAAAAGAGTGTATAATAATGGATACCCTAAAAATGGGCCGATAGGCCCTCGGGAGGAGATCCCATGACAAGAAGCAATGCCAGAGAACTGGCCGTTCACTTCGTTTTCGAGTTGAGTTTTTCAAAGGGGAGCACTGACGAGCTTCTGGCTGAAGCGTTGCGGCGGCCTGTGTTTGAGCTGATCGGAAAGGAAGAGCCGCTCTATGCCGAGTTTCCCAATACCGGGCAGCGGGAATACATCACCGCCCTGGTCCGGGGGGTGGAGGCTCATGGACCCGAACTGGACGGTTACATCAGCAAGTACGCCATCGGCTGGAACCTTACCCGTATTCCACGGGTGGTGGTGGCCATTCTGCGCGTGTGTATGTATGAGATCCTTTATATGCAGGATGTGCCTAACGCCTCCGCCATCAACGAGGCGGTGGAGCTTACCAAGCACTATGAGGAGCAGGAGCTGGCGGCCTTTGTCAACGGTATTCTGGGCTCCTTTGTCCGCACGGAGCCTCTGCCCGACAGGGCGGAGGTGGCTCCCGCCGCAGGGCTGTTTGAGGTCCCGGAGGAGGAAAAGTGACCACGCTGGGACTGGATACCAGTAACTATACCACCTCTGCCGCCGTTTTTGACGGGGAGGAGGGGACCAATGTGGGAAAGCTGCTGGAGGTCCGGCCCGGAGAGCGGGGCCTACGCCAGTCCGACGCTCTTTTTCAGCATGTAAAGGCTCTTCCGGAGCGGCTGGAGGAGCTTCGGCGTCAGGGGGCGTTGTCCGGCGGCCTTGCCGCTGTGGCGGCTTCCACCCGGCCCAGGGCGGTGGAGGGCTCCTACATGCCCTGCTTCCGGGCGGGGGAGAGTTTGGGACGAAGTATTGCCGCCGTGCTGGAAGCGCCCTTTTTTGCCGTGTCCCACCAACAGGGACACCTGGCGGCGGCGGCCTGGTCTGCGGGACGGATGGAGCTGCTGGACGCTCCCTTTTTGGCATGGCACCTGTCCGGGGGGACCACCGAGCTTTTGCATGTGGAGCCTGAGGGAGCCAATGTAAAGGCGCGGCGGATCGGCGGTACCACCGATATTTCGGCGGGGCAGCTTATTGACCGGACAGGGGTCCTTCTGGGGCTCGCGTTTCCGGCGGGAAGGGCGTTGGACGAGCTTTCCCGGACTTCGGAAGCACCGAAAGGATTCCCTGTGAAGGTGAGGGATATGGAATTTTCCCTCTCCGGCGTGGAGAACCAGGTCAAGGCTATGGCGGAAAAGGGGACGGATCCGGTGGAGATCGCCGGTTTTGTGTTCGCTACGGTCTCGGACGCCGTCCGGCTGGCCACAACAGAGGCCCAGGACCGGTCTCCCGGCCTGCCCCTGCTCTGTTCGGGCGGGGTGGCCTCCAACCGCAGGCTGCGGTACGTTTTGACAGAATTCTGTCAGGGGATATTCGCCCAGGGCAAATACTCCGCTGACAACGCCATGGGAGTGGCGATCTTAGCTCATCGGATGATGGGCGTATAAAGGAGAGAAAGCAAAATGGGTGAATTTATTTTGCACTGGCTGGTAGCCCTCGGTGTGATCCTGCTGCTTTTGGCAGCCCTCTATCTGGTGATCCGCCTGGCGGTCCGAACGGCGATCAAGGAAGCCTTCCAGGAGATCGCTGGAGCCGTTGCCAAGGAGCTTTGGAAGGACGAGGAGCAGTAAGACATTTGGAGACGGAAGGGGGGAGGGCCATGAAATATCCGGTTTATTCGGTCTCCCAGCTTAACGGGCATGTAAAAAGTTTGCTGGACGCCGACGTGGTCCTCTCCGGCGTGTTTGTTCGGGGAGAGATCTCCAACTATAAGGTGTATCCTTCGGGACACCACTATTTTTCCCTGAAGGACGCCGAGGGAAGCCTCCGGTGCGTTATGTTCAAGCGGGAGGCGGTGAGCCTTCGCTTCCGGCCTCAGAACGGAATGCAGGTCACCGCCTTTGGGCGGGTCACTGTATTTCCAAGGGATGGACAGTATCAGCTTTATGTCTCCCATATGGTTCCCGATGGGATCGGGGATCTGCACCTGGCCTTTGAGCAGTTAAAGGCTAAGCTGGAGGCTCAGGGCCTCTTCGATGAGAAACACAAAAAGCCCATTCCCAGATTTCCGGCGCGAATCGCCCTGGTGACGTCCCCTGCGGGGGCGGCAGTCCGGGATATGATCCGGATCCTACGCTCGCGCTGGCCCATGGCCAAGGTCTATGTGATCCCCTGCCGGGTCCAGGGTGCGGAGGCCGCGGCTGAGATCGGAGGGGCTATTTCCTGGGTCAACGCCTGGGCCCTGGCCGATCTGATTATTACAGGCCGGGGCGGCGGTTCCATGGAGGATCTTTGGTGCTTTAATGACGAGAGGGTGGCAAGGGCTATCTACGCCTCGGAGATCCCGGTGATCTCCGCCGTGGGCCATGAGCCTGACGTGACCATCGCGGACTTTGTGGCGGACCTACGGGCCGCCACCCCCTCCAATGGCGCTGAACTGGCGGTTCCCGATCAAAATGAGCAATATGAGCTGCTGGACCATCTCCGCAGCCGGATGGGAAAAGCCATGGAGCGGCAGCTTCGGGACAGCCGGACCCTTCTGGCGCAGGCTGGCCGGTGTCCCATGCTCCGGGATCCCATGAGCTGGGTCAGGGACAGGCGGAGTCTTCTGGACCGGCAAAGAGAGCGTTTGGGCTATACCATGAACGCCGCATTGGCGGAGCGCCGCCAGGATATGACCCGTCTGGCGGCGGGGCTGGACGCGCTGAGCCCCCTGAAGGTGCTGGGCCGGGGATATGCCATTGCCAAAGGCCCCAAGGGAATTTTGAGATCGAAAAAGGACGCCGTTCCCGGAGACCGGCTGACCCTTCAGCTTTCCGACGGCGCTCTTTCCTGTACGGTAGCAGATGTGTAGGCCTTGTCCTGCCCGTCCGAATATCAGGACAGAGATGTTTTTATTTCAATAGCCCGCCGTTGGCCCATATGAAAAAGGAGTGAGCCTTATGCCCGCAAAAAAACCGAGCTTTGAGGAAGCTATGACCCGGCTGGAGGCTATTGTGACCCGGCTGGAAAAAGGAGACGCCCCGCTGGAGGAGGCCATGGCCCTTTTTGAAGAGGGGACCACCCTGATGAAGCAATGTTCTCTGACCCTGGACCAAGCGGAGCAGAAGGTAGCCAAGCTGTTTCCCGCCGCCGGGGGAGAGATCGTGGAGGAACCGATGGAGGAGATAGAGCCGTGAATTTTACCGAACGCTTTATTGCCGATAAGGAGCTGGTGGAGAAGGCGTTGGGGGCTGTGTTTCGGGGCTGTCCACCCCATGCGGATCTCTACGACGCCATGAACTACAGCCTTCTGGCGGGAGGAAAGCGCCTGCGCCCGATCCTGACCCTGGAATGCAGCCGTCTGTGCGGAGGAACGGACACGCACGCCCTTTCTCTGGCCTGCGCGGTGGAGATGATCCATACTTATTCCCTGATCCACGATGATCTTCCCTGTATGGATAACGACGACCTTCGCCGGGGAAAACCCACCAACCATATGGTTTATGGTGAGGCTACCGCTGTACTGGCGGGAGACGGTCTGCTTACCGCCGCTTTTGAGACCGCCCTGGGGGCGGGAGCCTATCTGCCCGCCGAGCAGGTGACACAGGCGTTGGAGATCCTGGCCCGCGCCGCAGGCCCCGCCGGTATGGTGGGAGGACAGGCTCTTGACATGGCGGGGGAGGGACATGCCCTCACTCTGCCGGATGTGGAGGAGCTGCAAAAGCTGAAGACAGGGGCCATGATTGCCGCCGCCGCAGAGCTGGGAGTGGTGGCGGCCGGCGGTGGTCAAAGGGAGCGGGAGGCAGTGCGGACCTATGCTCAGAAGCTGGGCCTTGCGTTCCAGATTCGGGACGATATGCTGGATGTCACCGGAGATCAGAGCAGTCTGGGAAAGAGCGTGGGCTCTGATGTAAGGGCGGAGAAAACTACTTTTGTCACTTTGAAGGGTTTGGAAGAGTGTGGGAATATGGTGTCTCGTCTTACGGACGAGGCCATTGACGCTCTTTCTCCTTTTGCCGATCCCTGGTTTTTGGAGGAGTTGGCACGGGTCCTGATAGGCCGTACAAACTGAGGGGGGATGGCGATGAAGAATGTTGCGGATTTTTTGACTGGCAATCTGACCCTGAATCTTGCCATCCTGGCCTGGGCCGCAGCGCAGATTTTGAAGCTCCTTGTGGTGTTGATTACCGAGCGCCAGTGGAACTGGAGGCATATTCTGTCCAGCGGCGGAATGCCCAGCTCCCACTCCGCCTTTGTCTGTGCCATGGCCTCCACGATTGCCTACCTTTACGGCTGGGGCTCGCCCCTCTTTGCCATTGCCGCCGGAGTGGCCATGGTGGTGATGTACGATGCTTTCAATGTCCGGCGGGAGACGGGAGAGCAGGCGAAGATCCTGAATTATATGATGGAGCACTGGAATCAGATGAAGCCGGAGGAGCTGTTTGACAAGGCGCTGAAGGAATTGGTAGGCCATACCCCCCTTCAGGTGGTTATGGGCGCTCTACTGGGCGTGGCCATCGGCTGGGGGGGCGGCTGGTTTTTTACCCGCTGAATGTGAAGCAGAAAGAAGGATAGGGCCTTGCTGAATATACCCAATAATCTGCGCCTCGTAAATGATGCCGAAGCCGAGGCTCTTTGTACTCAGCTTCGGCAGCGTTTGGTGGAGGTGGTCTCTCAGCGGGGAGGCCATTTGGCCTCCAACCTGGGGGCGGTGGAGCTCACTGTGGCTCTTCACCGGGTCTTTGCTCCGGAGCGGGACCGGATCGTCTTTGATGTGGGCCACCAGTGCTATTGCCACAAAATGCTTACCGGCCGGGACGGAGCCATGGATACGCTCCGGGCCTTTGGGGGGATCTCTGGTTTTCCCAAGCCGGGGGAGAGCGTCTGCGACACTTTCGTTGTGGGTCACGCCTCCACTGCGGTATCCGCCGCGGTGGGAATGGCCCGAGCCCGGACCCTGCTGGGAAAGGACTACCAGGTGGTAGCCCTTTTGGGAGACGGCGCCCTCACCGGGGGACTTGCCTACGAGGGCCTTTCCGATGCGGGAGACAGTGGGGAACGGCTGCTGGTCATTCTTAACGACAACGGAATGTCCATCACCCAAAGCGTGGGAGGCGTGGCGGAGCATTTGGCCCGCCAGCGGCTCAAACCTCAGTATCTCAGCTTTAAAAAGGGTTACCGCCGGGTGATGCAGGCTTTTTCTCTGGGTAGGCATATCTATAAGGTGACCCATAAGATCAAGACGGCGGTCAAGGAGACCCTTCTACCCTGCTCCCTTTTTGAGGACATGGGTTTTACTTACCTGGGCCCGGTGGACGGCCACGACGTAAGGGGACTGACCCGGCTTATGACCTACGCCAAAGAGCTGGAGGGGCCGGTGTTTCTTCACGTTCGGACGGTAAAGGGAAAG
>CANRZY010000039.1 GCA_947644625.1 uncultured Pseudoflavonifractor sp. | reverse complement strand
CCTCTGCCGCGCCGGGCAGAAAGGCCACCCGCACCGCCAGGACCAGAAAAATGAGAAAGAAAAGAGGCATCATCACCTTGTTGCTCTTTTCAATGCTCCTGGCTCCCAGCAGAAGGGTCAAAAGGGTCCCCGCCACCACGATAACATGGAAGGGCGCCACGGAATAGTCCGCGCTGGAAAAGGAATCGAACCAGGTCCCGGTATCCACCGTCATAAGCGTCCCGCTCACCGAGCCCGCAAAAGCCTTCAGCACATAAGAGATAATGACGGCGTAGCCGATGGCGATACACATGGACCCTGCCAGCGGAAGCCACCCCAGCGCGCCCCCCGCCTTCCCCAGGGTGGGACGGCGGGCGCTCCAGGCCATCCGGTAAGTCCCCAAAGTGCCCGTTTTTGCCCGGCGGCCCATGGCGTATTCCGCGGAAAGGCCTACGAAACCAAAAAGCAGGATAAAAACCAGATAGGCGATCAGAAAAGCGCTTCCGCCAAAGGAACCCAGCTTGGCGGGGAAACCCCATACATTGGCCATTCCTACAGCGGACCCCACCGCCGAAAGCACAAAGCCCCAGCCGCTGGTGAACTTCCTGTTTTTTCGCTCTGCGCTCATAAGCCTTCTCCCTTCTCTCTATCCGCGTTTTGCCGTGGAGCCGGGGAACGGATCCCTTTCAGCATACCGACTATTCAGAGAAATGTCAATCCATATTTTGAAGCCAAGGGCGCAAAAACATATAGGTTGCAAAATAAAATCAAATATTTGCCGTAAAAATTCAGAAAAACTCTTGCAACCAGAGGTCCGGAACGTTATACTAAATGTGTATGTATTTTTTCTTCCGGAAAGGAAACCGCGATCATGGCTGAAAATGAGAAAAAACCTCTGATGAAAAAGCGGGATGTGTTGATCGTAGGCATCGTCCTTTTGGTGGCGGTGGCCGGTATGCTCGCCGTCAAATTTTTGACCCCCAGCACAGCCACCAATTATGCCAAAATCTATGTGGGCAACTATGTCTATAAAGAAGTTCCTCTCAACGAGAATCAGGTTATTGAGATCAACCAGGGAAGCGACATTGTCAATCATGTGGAGGTCAAGGACGGAGCCATCTATATGGCGGATTCCTCCTGCCCCGACCAACAGTGTGTTGACCAGGGTAAGATCACTGCGAAAAATTACGAACAGCGGGCCCTGCGCAACTGGGTGGTGTGCCTGCCCAACCAGGTTACGGTAGAGCTGGTGCTGGAGGATGAGGGATAACCATGAAGCAGACTTCCTCTCGGCTCACCACCCAGCGGATGACCCGGCTGGCTCTTCTGGCTGCGGCCGCGGTGGTGCTGGGCTACATGGATGGCATTCTCTCCGCGGCCATGTTGCTGCCCACCGGCGTCAAGCTGGGCCTTGCCAACACGGTGCTGCTCTACTCCATCTATCTGCTGGGGCCCGGTTATTCGGTGCTCCTTATGATATTAAAGGTAGTCCTCACCGGCTTCATGTCGGGCAACCTGGCCTCTGCCTTTCTTTACAGCATGGGGGGCGGCGCTCTCAGCCTTGTGATGATGCTCCTGGTGAAGGCTCTGGGAAGGGGCAGCATTTCTATTGTGGGTGTGTCCGTGGTAGGGGCCGTCTTCCACAACATCGGCCAGCTCCTGGTGGCCGCCCTCATTCTGAGGACCCCCGCACTGATGTTTTACATCTTTATCCTGATGATTGCCGCCGTGATCACCGGTACGCTTACCGGCATCGCCGGGCGGCAGATCGTCCGGGTGCTGAAAATTCCCGGCAGCGCCGATCCGTTTCGAGAGGAAGGGGGCGGGAACAAATGAGAAAACGGTTTCTCTCCCTTCTCCCCAGTGCAGCCCTGTGTCTCTGCCTGACGGCTTGCGGCGGGGAAAAGGTTCTGCCCACCCCCACGCCCCAGCAGCGAAGCCAGGTGGGCTTTTACTTTGATACGGTGGTGACCATGCAGGTCTATACCGACGACGAGAACCTTCTCACCCGTGCCCAGGCGGAATGCCAGAAATACGACGACCTTCTGAGCAAGACCCATGAGGGCTCCGATGTGTGGAACATCAACCATGCCCAGGGAGAACGGGTGGCGGTGAGCGACGAGACCCGTGAGATCCTGGAAAAGGCGATGGAGTATTCCCGCCTTTCTGAAGGCGTTTTTGATGTGACGGTGGAGCCCTGCGTGGCTCTGTGGGATTTTACAGGAGAGGGTATGGGTACTCTCCCCGACGAGACTGCTCTGGCCCAGGCTGCCGATAAGGTGGACTGGACCCAGGTGGATGTCAATGAGGAGGGTGTCCTTCTCCCTGCGGGTATGACCATCGATCTGGGCGCCATCGCCAAGGGCTATATCACCGACCGGATCGCCGATTTTCTCAAGGCCGGAGGGGTGGAAAGCGGCTATCTGAATTTTGGAGGCAACGTACTTACCATTGGCCATAAGCCTGACGGCTCGGAGTGGAATATCGGCATACAGGACCCCCTGGGAAAACGGGACCAAAACATTGTGGGAGCCGCCAGGGTCGCCGATCAGGCGGTGGTCACCTCCGGTATCTATGAGCGGGGCTTTGACCTGGATGGGGTGCGCTACCACCATATTCTGGACTCCTCCACCGGCTGGCCCGTTCAGAACGAGCTGGCGGGCGTCAGTATCATTGCCCCAGACGCCTTTGACGCCGACGCCCTGTCCACCACCGTATTTGCCATGGGCGTGGAAGAAGGATCCGATTTTATTGAGTCTCTGGAGGGGATCGAAGCCATCTTCGTTACCAGGGATGATACGATAACCTGGACCTCCGGTCTGAATGACAGGTTTGTTCTTATGTAAGGGAAGGCGGCGATCCTATCGCGGCTTTTTCATAGAAGCAGTCTGTAGGGCAGGCTCTTGCCTCCGGCGTCTGTTCCGGCGGCGGAGACAAGGGCTTGTCCTACAGGAAAAACAACAAAGAAGGAGTGGGATCGGATTATGGGAATGGGAATCCATGGCGTTCGGCTGGACGGTCATAAAAACACCGTCAACTGTACCCCGGTGGAGATGCCGATACCTGAAAAGGTATGCCTCCCCCTGGCCTTGCTGGGCGCCAACACCAGTACCATCCTGGTCAAAAAAGGAGATGAGGTGGCAGTAGGCCAGCCCATCGCCGACCAGGGCAAGGGGATCGGCGTACCGGTTTACGCCAGCGTCTCCGGCACGGTGGCGGGGATCGAAACGCTTCGCCTGACCAACGGCTCCATGGTGGACGCCGTGGTCATTGCCACCGACGGCAAGCAGACTGTCTGGGAGGGGGTCAAGGCCCCCAGCGTCACCGACCGTCAGAGCTTCCTGGAGGCTGTTCGTCAAAGCGGCCTGGTAGGCTTGGGCGGTGCCGGCTTCCCCACCTGGGTGAAGTTGAACGCCGAGGTGGACCGCCTCATTATCAACGGCAGCGAGTGTGAGCCTTTCTGCACCGCCGACTACGCCGCTCTCCGAGACTTTATCGGCGATGTGTCTGAGGGGATCGAACTGGTCAAAAAGTACATCGGGATCGAAAAGGCCATTATTGGCCTGAAGCATCCCCCCAAGGGAGCCGAGGAAGCCTTCAAGGCCATCGAGGGCGCCGAGGTCCAGCATTTGAGGGAGTATTACCCCATCGGCGCTGAAAAAATGCTCATCAAAGAGACCACCGGACGGGTGGTCCCCGGCGGAAAGCTCCCCAAGGATGTGGGCTGCATCGTCATCAATGTAAACACCCTGGCCTATCTGGCCCGTTTTATCCGCACGGGTATGCCCCTTGTGATGAGGACGGTGACCGTTGACGGAAGCGCCGTCAACACCCCCTGCCTGGTAACCGCTCCCATCGGTACCGCTGTGAGTGATATCTTTGCCGCCGCAGGCGGCTTCAAAGAGGAGCCCACCAAGGTCCTGGCCGGCGGCCCCATGATGGGCGTAGCGTTGGAGAGCCTGGACTTCCCCCTGCTGTGGCAGAACGGCTCCTTCCTGGCCCTTAACGCCAAAGACGCCAAGCTGCCTGAGCCCGGTGCCTGCATCCGCTGCGGCCGGTGTGTGGACGCCTGCCCCATGAACCTGATGGCTTTCCAGATCACCAAGGCTTACCGGGCCCGGGATCTGGAGACTCTGAAGACCATCCGGGCTGATCTGTGTATCGAATGCGGCTGCTGCGCATATGTCTGCCCCGCCAAGCGGGACATGGTGACCAGCAATAAGCTGGCCAAACGATTCATGGCCGACGAGGCCAAGAAGGAGGCGAACAAGTGATGAAGCTGCTGGTTACTCCCGCGCCCCACATCCGGGACAAGGAAACCACCCAGTCCATTATGCTGGATGTGGTCATTGCCCTTCTCCCCGCCCTTGTCGCCTCCGTGGTCATCTTTGGCATCCGGGCCCTGATCGTCACCGCCGTGTGCGTCATTGCCGCTGTTCTTTCCGAGTTCCTGTTTGAAAAGGGTGTAAAAAGGCCCAATACCATTCAGGACCTGTCCGCCGTTGTCACAGGGATCCTGCTGGCCTTCTGCCTTCCCGTGGACATCCCCCTGTGGATCGCCGCTCTGGGAAGCGTTATCGCCATTGTAGTGGTCAAGCAGCTCTTCGGCGGCATTGGGCAGAACTTTGCCAACCCCGCCGCCACCGCCCGTGTGATCCTGCTCATCTGCTCCTTTGGCGGAGCCATGACCTCCTGGACCATTGACGGCGTCAGCGTCGCCACCCCCCTGGCGGACGGCGTGATCCCTCCCAGCGTCACCACCCTGTTTCTGGGCCGCCATGGCGGCTGCCTGGGTGAAACCTGCGCCGCCGCCCTTCTCATCGGTGGGATCTACCTGCTGATCCGTAAGGTCATTTCCTGGCATATTCCCGTGGCCTACCTGGGCACGGTGGCGGTAGTGTCCCTGGCCGCCGGACAGGATCTGGCCCTTCAGCTCCTGGGCGGCGGACTGTTGCTGGGTGCCTTCTTCATGGCCACCGACTACACCACCTCCCCCATGACAAACGAGGGCAAGCTGGTCTACGGTGTAGGCTGCGGTCTTCTTACCATGATGATCCGGCTCTGGGGCGCCACCCCCGAGGGCGTTAGCTACGCCATCCTTCTGATGAATATTCTGACTCCTCATATCGACAAGCTGACCATGCACAAGGCTCTGGGAGGTGACGTGAAATGAAAAAGGAAAACAACTCCTTCTCTCTTGTTTCCCCCATCATTGTTCTGGTCCTCATCGGTTCCATTGTCACTGGCGCTCTGGCTTTGACCAATCAAATCACCGCCCCCGTCATTGCCGAACAGCAGGCCAAGGCCGCCGAGGCCGCCAAGCAGGTAGTATTGCCCGACGGCGTTGACTTCACCGCCGTCACCGGCGTGGAAGGTCTTCCCGCCGAGGTGATCTCGGTAGATGAGGCCGGAAACGGCGCGGGCTACGTCATTACCACCGAGACCAAGGGCTTTGGCGGTGTGATCCAGGCCATGTTCGGCATTGACGCCGACGGCGCTATCACCGGCAGTAAGGTGCTGGTTCAGGCTGAGACCGAGGGCATTGGCTCCAAGGTGGTCTCCGACGGCTCTTCCTTCCAGGCCCAGCTTGTGGGCATGACCGATCCCTCCAATATCCAGGCCATCTCCGGCGCTACCGTATCCTCCACAGGCATGACCAATGCCGTAAAGGCCGTTTTCAACGCCTACACCGTTCTCAATGGCGGCACCATTGAGGCCGTTGTCTACGCGCCTCCCTCCAACATGACCGACGAGGCTCTGGCCGAGTATTATTCCGGCGTCAGTTTTACCGACGTGGTAGGTGGTAAGACTTCCGACCAGGGCACCGTGGTCTACGCCGGGGCTCAGGGCCTCCAGAGCGAGGTCAAGGTGGCCGTGTGCTTCGACCAGAATGACAAGATCATCGGTCTGATCGTAGACGCCTCCGGCGAGACCCCAGGCATTGGCGACAAGGCCGCTGAGAAGGCATACACCGACCAGTTCATCGGTGTGGAGAGCGGCGACGCAGTAGATATTATTTCCGGCTCCACCTTCTCCACCGCCGCCGTCAAGGATGCGGTAAACATCGCCATCGCCAATCTGGAGACAGTGAAGGCCGCCCCTGAGACGGATGCTCCTGTTCTTGCTCCTGTAGAGACCATCGCCCCCGTAGAGGCCCCCGACGCCGACGCTCTGCTGGAGGAGCTCTATCCCGGCGTCAGCTTTACCGACGTCCCCAACGGCAAGACCTCCGACCAGGGCACCGTGGTCTATGCATCCGCCCAGGGTTTTGCCAGTCAGATCAAGGTCACCGTCTGCTTTGATGGAAACGACAAGATCATCGGCGTCAGCGCCGACGCCTCCGGCGAGACTCCGGGCATCGGCACCAAGGCTGGCGAGAAGGAGTTTACCGACAAGTTTGTCGGCGTCAAGAGCGCCGATGAGGTGGACGCCATCGCCGGCGCCACCGTCGCCTCCGCCGCTGTAAAGGATGCAGTGAACAGCGCCATTGAAAATCTGGCCGCCGTCAAGGCCGGAGAGGGCCTCCCCGAGGCTCCCGCCGAGTCGGAGGAGCCTGTTGCGACCATCGCCCCCGCCGAGGACGACGTGACCATCACCACCTCTGCCAAGGGCTTTGCCGGCCAGGTCTCCATCACCGTTACCTTTGGCTCCGACGGTGTTATCAAGAGTCTGAGCGCCAAGGCTCCCACCGAGACCCAGGGCATTGGCTCCCGGGCCGTAGAGAGCAGCTATACCAACAAGTTTATCGGCGCCAAGAACGGAAACGCCGTGGATACCCTGTCCGGCGCCACCCTGACCTCCACCGCCATCAAGAACGCGGTGAACCACGCCGTCAAGGCCTTCCAGGCTGGTAAGTCCGGCAACGTTCCCCCCGCTCCTGAGGCCACTCCCGAGCCTGTGGAGCCCCCGGCTCCCGCCGAGGACGATGTGACCATCGTAGCCACAGCCCAGGGTCTTCTGTCCCAGATCACGGCCAACGTTACCTTCGGCGCTGATGGCGCCATCAAGGGCCTCAGCGTAGACGCCTCCGGCGAGACTCCGGGCATCGGCTCCAAGGCTGCGGAGAGCAGCTACACCGGCAAGTTCATCGGCAGCAAGAACGGTAACAGCGTAGACGCCGTTGCTGGAGCTACCGTTACCTCCACTGCCGTAAAGAACGCGGTAAATGCCGCTGCTGACGCTTTCAAGTCCGGCAAGACCGGCCCTGTCTCCGCCGCCGGAAGCGCGGCCACCCCGGCTCCCGCCGAGACCCCCGCTCCCGTGGAGGAAACTCCGGCCCCCGTCGAGGCTCCCGCCGAGGAGCCTGCCGCCGGTCCCAAGACCATTACCGCATCCGCCCAGGGGCTCCTCTCCACGGTCAACGTGACGGTTACCTTTGACGCCAACGGCGTCATCACCGCCTTGAGCGTAGACGCTTCCGGCGAGACTGCGGGTATTGGCTCTCAGGCTGCGGAGAGCGGCTACACCGGCAAGTTCATCGGGGCCACCAATGGCGACGGTGTGGATACCATTGCCGGAGCCACCGTTACCTCCACCGCCGTGAAGAGCGCGGTCAACAGCGCCGCGGCTCAATTCAAATCTAATTAAAGGGGGCGGGCTACTATGAAAGAAAACAACAAGCTTTGTACCCTGACCCGCGGCATCATCAAGGAGAATCCCGTACTGGTGCTGGTGCTGGGCACCTGTCCCACCCTGGCCACCAGTACCAGCGTCTCCACCGCCATCGGTATGGGTATTGCGGCCACCATCGTTCTTATCTGCTCCAACATCTTCATCTCCCTGCTGCGGAAGATCATCCCCGATTCCGTTCGGATCCCCTGCTATATCGTGGTCATTGCCGGCTTCGTGTCGGTGGTGCAGATGCTGGTTCAGGCCTTTGTGCCCGACCTCTACACGGCTCTGGGCGTCTATTTGCCCCTGATCGTAGTCAACTGCATCATCCTGGGCCGGGCGGAGATGTTTGCCAGCAAGCACAATCCCCTGGACTCCGCTCTGGACGGCGTGGGTATGGGCCTGGGCTTCACCCTGACCCTTACCGTTATGGCCACCATCCGGGAAGTGCTGGGCTCCGGAAGCTGGTATGGCATTTCCCTTCCCTTCTTCTCGACCTATAACATTCCTATTTTGACCAAGCCTGCCGGCGGCTTCTTTGTCTTCGGCTGCATGGTGGCTCTTGTTGCTAAGATCACCCACGGCAAGGTCAAACACACCGCCACCGGCTGCACCTCCTGCCCCAATCAGGAGGCCTGCGCCAAGCTGGCAAAGGAGGCGTAAGATATGGATTTCAAGCATTTGCTTTACATTATCATGGCGGCGGTGTTCGTCAATAACTACGTCCTTCAGCGGTTCCTGGGCATCTGCCCCTTCCTGGGGGTTTCTAAAAAGCTGGATCAGGCCACCGGCATGTCCATCGCCGTTATCTTTGTTATGTTGCTGGCTACCGCAGTTACCTGGCCCATCCAGAATTTCCTGCTGGATCCCAACGGCATGGGCTACCTTCAAACCGTAGTCTTTATTCTGGTCATTGCCGCCTTGGTTCAGCTGGTGGAGATCACTCTGAAGAAGTACATTCCCTCTCTTTATAAGGCCCTGGGCATTTACCTGCCCCTCATCACCACCAACTGCGCCGTTCTGGGCGTAACGGTGCTGAATATTACCGAGGGCTACAGCTTTGCCGAGTCCATGGCCAATTCCTTTGGCTCCGGCCTGGGCTTCTTCCTGGCCATGGTCATTTTCGCTGGGGTCCGGACCCGCACCGAGAGCTGCGAGGCCCCCGATAGCTTCCAGGGCCTTCCCATCACACTGGTTTCCGCCTCCATTCTGGCCGCCGCCTTCAACGGCTTTGCCGGAGTGGTGGAGACCCTGTTCGGTTAAGGAGGTAGAGATACATGAATTCCATTGTATTTGCTGTCCTTTCCGTTGCCGTTATCGCCCTTCTATGCTCGGTGATGCTGGTGGTGGCCTCCAAGGTCATGGCCGTTCCTGAAGATCCCCTCTTCCCCGCCGTTCGGGAGTGCCTGCCCGGCGCCAACTGCGGCGCCTGCGGCTACGCCGGCTGTGACGGCTACGCCAAGGCTCTGGCCTCCGGCGAGGAAAAGCGGACCAACCTCTGTGTTCCCGGCGGTGACAGCGCGGCTGCCCAAGTGGCCGGTGTGTTGGGCGTGGAGGCCGAGGACGTTATTGAGATGATGGCCGTAGTGGCCTGCGGCGGAGATTGCGAGCTGGCTCCGGAAAAGGCGGACTATGAGGGCACCCTGACCTGCGCCGCCGCCAAGCTCCTCTCCGGTGGGCCCAAGGCCTGTGTTTACGGCTGCCTGGGTTATGGCGACTGTGCCAACATCTGCCCGGTCCACGCCATCTCCATTGTCAAGGGCATTGCGGTCGTGGATCCTAACGTGTGTATTGGCTGTGGCCTTTGCTCCAAGACCTGCCCCAACCACATCATCCACATGATCCCCCAGATCCAGAAGGTCTTTGACCGCTGCTCCAACCCTGGCATGGGCAAGCCTGTCATGGAGGTCTGTAAGGCGGGCTGTATCGGCTGTACCAAGTGCGCCAAGGTCTGCCCTGAGGGAGCTATCGCCATGGAGGGCAATCTGGCCCATGTGGATTCCGGCAAATGCACCGGCTGCGGGACCTGTGTGGAGGCCTGCCCCACCAAATCCATACAGTTCGTTGACTGGAAAAAGGACTGAGTCCTTCCTTTCGACCCTCCGCCGGGTTTTCCGGCGGAGGGTCTTTTCCATTGCAACCGAAAAGGAGAGGAGCCATTTATGATAAAGAGATTTTTTGCTCTGCTTCTTGCCGGAGCCATGCTTTGCACCCTTCCCGCCTGTAGCGGTGAAACGGCCGGGAGCCCCACTTCTCCGGAAGATTCCCTTTCCCATACACGGTTTGTCCCCGGTGTCTACACCGGGGAGGGGCAGGGGTTTGGCGGAGTGATCAAGGTAGAGCTTACCCTTTCCGCCGACAGGATCGAGAAGGTGGAGGTCACTGAGAATAAGGAAACTGAGGGGATCGGTTCCAAGGCCATAGAGGCAATTCCTGACGCCATTGTGGCTGCCCAGTCCATTCATGTGGACGTGATCAGCGGCGCCACCCAGGCAAGCCAGGGGATCATGGACGCCGCTGCCGCCGCTCTGAAAAGCGCGGGCGTGGACGTCTCCTCTCTTCCTGTCTCCGACGCCCTTCCTTCCCCCACCCCCTCTTCCTCTCCCTCCTCTCCCCCTCCCGCCGACGAGCTCCCCCTCCGTGACGAGCAAGTATTGGAGGCGGATGTCGTCATTGTGGGCGCTGGAGGCGCCGGAATGACCGCCGGGATCGCTGCGGCCAGAGCGGACCGGACCAAAAAGGTGGTCATTCTGGAGAAAACTGCCATGACCGGCGGGAATTCCATTCGCTCCGTCGGCGGCATAAATGCCGCCAAAACCGTCTATCAGAATGACAATGGTTGGCTGGAGGCCGCCGGTTTGGAAAAGGCTCTGGCAGCCGCCGGGGACTATCCCCAGCTTGCCGGTCTGGCCGATACCGTTCGGCAGGAGTATGAGGAATGGACCACCGCGGGCACCCGGAATTATTTTGATTCTCCCAGTCTCTTTATTCTGGATACCATGATGGGAGGCAATGGAAAAAACGATCTTTCTCTGGTCACCATTCTGGCTGAGCAGTCCGCCGGGGCCATTGACTGGCTGGACAGCATTGGCGCCTCCCTTCATAGCGTGGGCGCTTTCGGGGGGAGCGCTGTCCGACGGATCCATCGACCCGTCAGTAATAAGGGGAAGATTATGGAGCTTGGTTCCTATCTTATCCCTATTCTGGAGCAGGCTTGCATAGACAACGGGGTGGAGATCTTTTTCAACGCCCCTGTCACCCAACTCCTTACGGATGGCGGCAAAGTCACGGGTGTGAAAGCTGAGGGCTATATCGTTCATGCCAAGGCGGTCATTATCGCCACCGGCGGTTTTGGCGCCGATCTGGAGGCGGTTTCCCGGCTCAGGCCTGAGCTGGATGGCTTTGTCACAACCAATGCCCCCTGCGCCACTGGAGACGGTATTCAAATGGCCCAGGCAGTAGGCGCCGCCACTATAGATATGGAAGAGATCCAGCTCCACCCCACTGTAGAGCAAAAGACCTCCTCTCTGATTACCGAAGGATTGCGGGGCGATGGCGCCATTCTCGTAAACGCCGAAGGGCTTCGCTTCTGCAACGAGGTGGACACCCATGACGCCGTTTCCGCTGCGGAACTTGACCAGCCCGGCGGCTATGCCTATCTGATCCTGGATCAGCGGATGGCGGACGCCTCCAGCGTAGCTGATGGATACATTCAGAAGGGTTATACCCTTCAGGGCAGCACCTACGGAGACCTGGCCAAGGCCATGAATGTACCTGAGGAAACCTTTTCCAGTACCATGGCGCAATGGAACGCCTCTGCCTACAGCGGAAAGGATACGCTTTTTGGACGGACCAGTTTTTCCGCCGCGCTGGACACCGCTCCTTTCTACGCCATCCGGGTGGCTCCCGGGGTACACTGTACCATGGGCGGGCTGAAGATCGAC
Organism: uncultured Pseudoflavonifractor sp.; assembly: GCA_947644625.1. GTDB lineage: Bacteria > Bacillota > Clostridia > Oscillospirales > Oscillospiraceae > Vermiculatibacterium. The sequence goes on along the minus strand of CANRZY010000039.1, from coordinate 4,809 downwards.
TCCAACGCCCAGGTCATCGGCACCGACGGCAGCGCTATTCCCGGCCTCTTTGCCGCCGGAGAGGTCACAGGTGGCATCCATGGCGCCAACTGTCTGGGTGGCAACGCCACAGCCGACTTTGTCGTCTTCGGCAGGATCGCGGGAGAAAGCGCCGCAGGGTATTCGGAGGGGAAATGAGAATTTACGGAAGAAGGGTGGAGCAATGGTCTGCAAAGAGAGTAAGACCCGGAGTACTGCCCAGCCCTTGAGAGCAAAACGACCTTAGGGATGGGGCGTGCCCCCCCTACGTTCCTAACGCACGTTGGTACGCTAAATTCTTATTTCCCCCAATAGCTATCAAACTTAACAAAGGAGATCTTCCCTATGAACCAGGTCCTTGATGTACTCCGACAGCGCCGCAGTGTCCGCAGCTACCAGTCTCGCCAGGTGGATGAGGCCACCCTTCGGCTTATCTTGGAGGCCGGTTCCTATGCCCCTACGGGCATGGGAAAGCAGTCTCCCTTCCTGGTGGCAGTACAGGAACCGGAAACTGTGGCACTTCTGTCCCGTCTCAATGCCGCTGTAATGGGGACCGATACCGATCCCTTCTACGGCGCTCCCACTGTAGTGGTGGTCCTAGCCGATCCGGAACGACCCACCCATTTGTATGACGGCTCCCTGGTCATGGGCAACCTGATGAACGCCGCCTTTTCCCTGGGCGTGGACTCCTGCTGGATCCACCGGGCCAAAGAGGTCTTTGCCCTGCCTGATGGGAAGGCTCTTCTCCGCAAATGGGGTCTGCCGGAAAACCTGGTGGGAATTGGTCACTGCATTCTGGGTTACCGTACGGGTGAGCTGCCTGCCCCCTCTCCCAGAAAGGACGAATATATTACACTGATCCGGTAAGCCCCCAAAAATATGCTCCATCTGCCGCGCAAACCAAAAAGCTCCGGGATCCACAAGGGCATATGTCCTTATGGCTCCCGGAGCTTTCCTGTTATATGGTCCGGACCCACTTCTTCCTTTCAACGCTTCAGCAGGGCTACCGCCACATCGTTTACATTGGTCCTCGTGAGACCGGTGATAATAAGGCTGTCCACCGCTTTCAGTGCATGGTAGGCGTCGTTGTCCACCAACACCGTAAAAAGAAGATCCAGTCCCTTTTCCTTCAGCCCGCTCAGTGTCTCCCCATTGGCGTAGCCTCCGGCGCCGCCAAAATCATGGCCAACGCCATCGTAGCTACCAGCGTTCCCGGCATCCTGATGCCCATCATCATCGGCGGAGCCAGCTTTTTTCATTCAAGGGGTTGACGAATCCCAAAAATCTGGTATAATAATTAACGCTGTCCGACTTGGTTGGTGTCAGCGTTTATGATCTGCAGTGGTATCGAAGTGGTCATAACGAGCACGATTGGAAATCGTGTAGCCGCTAAAACGGCTCGAGGGTTCGAATCCCTCCCACTGCGCCAGAGAAAAAGCCTGTAACCCCAAGGGTTACAGGCTTTTTCTTTGCCCGTTGACCCTTACCTAACCCTTACGCGCTTTTGCGGGGGCGGGGCGGGTCTTGATCGGAACCGGACGGCGAAATGGCAGTAGTTAAGAGCAAACACCACAAGACGGCTCTTCTTATCTTGGAAACGCTCCCACCGCCAGCGGGAGCGTTTTGCTATTTGAAAATGCGTCCCACCGTGGGATTTATTTCTTTTGAAATACACCTCAATTTGAGACGCTTTCTTGCTACTTATAGCTGTTTTAATAGGTTGGTTGGACTAACAGCTGGAATGAGACTATTTGAAAAATCTTTCCCATTCCTCGTCACAATGTAGTCGGCCCGCACCCTAGCGGCGCAGACGCTTTGGATGGCGTCCTCATAGTCGTCAAAGGGTAACTCCGCCGCCTTGAGTAAATCGCCCTCTCGCAACTCCACCACTGAGAAAACCATCGTCAGGGTGTGGAGGATCTCGCGGATCCGCTCCCGGTCAAGCTCCTTGCACATGATATAAACGATGTTGGGGATGGATAGGTCGGAGAGATACCCGGTGATGCGCTGGGCCTCACAGCATTAAAACACCCGCAGGGAGCCCTCTACAAACTCCTTGCGGTTACAGAGGACATCCAGGATCACATTGGTGTCAACGAGAACCTTTATGCCGCCTCATCCTTTTCGCCCTGGCGGACTTCTCGTCCATATCATTGGACAGCACGCCCACCAGCTGATCCGAGAGAAAGGATATGGTTTTCTCCTTGGAGACCAGTCGGGCGACCTCCACGCCGTTTTTGAAGATCACCACCTCGCCGCCCTCCTGGGCGACCTTCAGGAATCGTCCAACGTTGTTTTGTACTTCGGTGGCCGTTGCAATCGTCATGGTGTTCACGCTCCTTTCGCTAAAACTGGCGCATTCTATTTTAGCTAACTTTACAAGAGAAAACCCACAGAAAAACGCGCCTCAAATTGAGGCACATTTTGACAAATTAGGAATTTCTTAATATTTATTCCCCAAAAAATGAATGACTACATCGGACAGTTCTGCTATAATACATAAAATATGATTATCTGGCAAAGGAGGCAAGAAAATGCAAGAGAGAATCCTTGTAGTAGATGACGAGGTAGAGATTGCCGACCTGATTGAAACCTATTTGTCGGCGGAGGACTACACCGTATTCAAATTCTATTCGGCCAGAGAAGCCCTGGAGTGTGTCAACACCACCCCTCTTGACCTTGCCATTCTGGACGTGATGATGCCGGATATGGACGGCTTTGCCCTGTGCCACAAAATCAGGGAGGCACATACCTGGCCCATTATCATGCTGACGGCCAAGGACGCCGAGACGGACAAGATCGCCGGGCTGACCCTGGGGGCGGACGATTATGTGACAAAACCCTTTCGGCCTTTGGAGCTGGTGGCCAGGGTACGCTCTCAGCTACGCCGCTATATAAAGTATAATCCTGCCTACGGTGAGGAGGGTACGGATAAGGAGACCCCGGCAGATACTATCCTCTGCGGGGAGCTGGCCTTGAACGTCAAGGCCCATACTTGTTTCCTGGGCGACGAGCCGCTGACCCTGACCCCCACGGAGTTTGCCATCCTCCGTATCCTTTTGGAGAACCGGGGCAGCGTAGTGAGCTCGGAGGCGCTGTTCCACCAGATCTGGCAGGACGAGTATTACAGCAAGTCCAACAACACCATCACCGTCCACATCCGGCACCTGCGGGAAAAGCTGGGGGACAACATCGAGCGCCCCAAGTTCATCAAAACCATTTGGGGAGTGGGGTATAAAATTGAAACCTAAGGGAAGCGACGAATACCTGGCCTTTCAGTCCAAGCTCATCCGGCGAGCCTGTATCAATGTGGCAGTCTCCGTCGCCGTGGTGGTGGCATTGTATCTTCTGGTCTGGAAACAGCGCATGGGCGATTGGATTGTATGGCTTTTGGAAAACGTATTCCACATGAGCCATCAAAACGCTTTTTACTATTATAGCGACCATTTTCGGGGCAATAAGGAGCTGTTTTTCGCCGCCGCTATTTTGCTGGTGTTCACGGTACTGCTGTGGCGGATCTTTCGGTGGGTCACGGGCTATTTCAGCGAGGTCAACCAGGGGATCGAGTCGCTCTTGGCAGAGGATGGGAAACAGATCCGGCTGTCGCCGGAAATGCTACCCTTTGAGCGCAAGCTGAACACGGTAAAGCGGACTCTGGCGGAACGAAAGGCGGAAACAGTCCTGGCCGAACAGCGAAAGGACGAGCTGGTGATGTATCTGGCCCACGACATCCGCACACCTCTGACCTCCGTCATCGGCTATCTGGACTTGCTGGAGGAGGAGCCGGACGCTCCCGCGGAGCAAAGGTCAAAGCGTGTCCATATCGCCCTGGAGAAAGCCTATCGGCTTGAAGATATGATAAACGAATTTTTTGAGATCACCCGGTATAACTCCCAGCAGATTACCTTGACCAAGGAAACGATTGACCTATATTATCTGCTGGTGCAGTTGTCGGATGAGCTGTCCCCGGTCTTTGCGCTCCGGGGCAACCATGTGACGCTACATTTGGCGGAAGATTTAACTGTCCCTGGGGACGCTGGCAAGCTGGCTCGGGTATTCAGCAACATTTTGAAAAATGCGGCGGCGTACAGTTATCCCAACACGGAGATCACCGTCTCGGCGGAAACGGCGGAGGGAAAGGTGTTCATCCGCTTTCAAAACCAGGGGGAGGACATCCCCGCCGAGGACTTGTCGGCGCTGTTTGACAAATTCTACCGGGTGGACAAGGCCCGTTCCTCTGACACAGGCGGTACGGGCCTGGGCCTGGCCATCGCCAAGGAGATCGTGACCCTTCACGGAGGAACCATTGAAGCGCAAAGCAAAAATCATGTAATCACCTTTACCGTCTGTCTCCCTGGGGCAAATTTATAAAACCTCCACTTTTTCTTAGGAATGAAACAACTTCATCTTAAAACACATCACGCTCCTGTCCGTTACACTAATACGGACAGGAGCGTTTTTGTCCTCCAAAAAATTTTTGCACATAGGAGACACGACTATGGGAAGAATTCGACTAACGCAGGTTTTTCCATGCTTACTGCCCCTTCGGAAAAAGCAAAAGATATTTTGTTACTATTTGGGGATGAAATTAGACCACAACTACTATGCAAAAACCCGCTCCGACCTGCTTTTACCCTATTCCTTGTTTCGGGCAAGCTGGCCGCTGTATTCCTTTAAGACGGGCTATGAAATGCTCTATCAAGAAAACAAAGCCTACAACTGCCGACTGGCCGCAAAGGAATTGAATGGACTTATCATTGCTCCCGGAGAGACATTTTCTTTCTGGAACAG
>CANRZY010000038.1 GCA_947644625.1 uncultured Pseudoflavonifractor sp. | reverse complement strand
GACGATGAGCCCCTTAAGCCTTTAAACCAGGAGCTTCCCCCTCCCGGCCGCCGAAGTGTTCCCGGAAGCGTGGCCTGGGTTCCCTCCTGTGCCGGACTTATGCTGGCGGGAAACGTAATTTTGACCTTGATTGGAATGGATCGGGCATAAAAAATCCCCTCCCAGTCAAAATAGACCGGGAGGGGATCTTCTATGAAAAAAAATACACTTCGGGCCGTTGTTTCAGGTAGTGCCGCCGGACTTATAAACGGATTCTTCGGCGGAGGCGGAGGAATGCTCCTGGTGCCGCTGCTTTCCCGCTGGCTGGGGCTTGGAGACCGCAAGGCCTTTGCTACCTCTGTCGCCGTTATCCTGCCTTTGTGTATCCTGTCCTCCGTTATCTATCTGTTTCGGGGCACCGTGGAGTTTTCCGCAGCCCTTCCCTATCTCCTCGGCGGCGGAATGGGAGGCATTCTAGGAGGAAAGCTGTTCAAAAACGTCAATATGCTCTGGCTTCGCCGGGGATTTGCCCTGCTGATCCTCTACGCCGGCGTCCGGGCCGCCTTTTTCTCCTGATGGCCGCCTTTCTGGCCGGGCTGTTTACCGGCATTCTTTCCGGATTTGGGGTAGGCGGGGGCACTCTGCTTTTGATCTATATGACCGTGTTTGCCGGTCTTGAACAGCCCCTGGCGCAAGGAATCAACCTTCTCTATTTTCTTCCCACCGCCTCCCTGGCTCTGCCCGCCCACGTCAAAAACGGCTTCATTGAAAAGTCGGTTCTCCTGCCTGCAATCCTCTTCGGGCTGGTCAGCGCCGCTTTGGCAGCCTGGATCGCCACCGGACTGGATGTGGCGCTGCTCCACCGCCTCTTTGGGGGATTCTTACTCTATGTAGGCGTTTCGGAACTGCTCCGTAAGCCCTCTAGCCCTCAGAATGATTCCGGCGATAGGTCAGATACCCCTCCAAAATGAGGCTTGCCGCCACCGCGTCCACATTTTTTTTGTGGGCCTTCATCCGTTTTCCGCTCTCATGGAGAATGGCGTGGGCTTCAACGGTAGTCCGCCGCTCATCCCAAAGGCGCACAGGCATTCCCACTGTCTCCTGGACCTGACTGGCAAAAGCCCGGTACAGCTCCGCGCGAGGTCCTTCGGTGCCGTCCATATTGCGGGGAAAACCCATGACCAACTCCTCCACCTGCTGTTCCCATACGATCCGGGCGATCTCCGCCGCCACCGCTTCTCCTTTGCGGCTTTGGATCACGGTGGTGTATCCGGCCAAAAGTCCCGTAGGGTCGGAGACGGCGACGCCAGTCCTGGCGTCGCCGTAATCGATTGCCATGATCCGCATATCTTACAGATTCTCGTCCAGGGTCTGGACATAGTCGTCAATGGGCATGGCCCCCACCTTTCGCTCCAGCTCCTGCCCATCTCTAAAAAAGATCACGGTAGGAATGTTCATAACACCAAAGCGTTGGGCCAGAACCGGCTCCTGGTCCACATCCACCTTTCCGATCATCACATTCTGCCCCTCATAGTCCTCCGCCAGCTGCTCAATTACAGGCCCCAGCCGCTGGCAGGGGCCGCACCAAGTAGCCCAGAAATCCACCATCATCAAGCCTCCGGCAGAAAGCGCCTTATCAAAGCCTTCCTCACTGAAATGAAGCAATGCCATTTTCGATCATCCTTTCCTGCGTAAATATCGGCACCAATAGTCTTCCCTAAATTATCTTATAGACTCCCACTATTGTCAAGGCTTTTCTTTCCAATCAATATCTGCTATAATCAAGCGGAAAGCGAGGTCCTGACCATGACCGCTCCTCTTGTCACCCTTATCATCCCGGTCTATAACGCCGCCGAATATCTGCGGCAGTGCTTGGACTCCGTTGGGGCGCAGACCTATCAGGATTTTGAAGCTCTTCTCGTCAATGATGGAAGTACAGACGGTTCTGCCGATATTTGCCGAACCTATGCGAGCGCTGACAGCCGCTTTGTATTGATCGACAAACCCAATACAGGGGTATCTGACAGCCGAAACTGCGCTTTAGAGCAGGCCCGTGGAAAATATCTTCAATTTTTGGACAGCGACGACTGGCTGCCCCCCGAAGCCACCTCTATTCTTGTTCATGCTGCGGAAAGCACAGGGGCCGACCTGACTCTCGCCCACTTCTATCGGGTGGTAGGCGACCGGGCAGCCCAGCGGGGACACATCAAAAAGGAACGGGTCCTTACCCGGCAGGAGTTTGCTTCGGAAATGATGAAAGCGCCCGCCAATTACTATTATGGAGTTCTCTGGAACAAGCTATATCGCCGCTCCATAGTGGAAGGAAACCATCTCCGTTTTCCCACTGATGTAAGCTGGTGTGAGGATTTTCTTTTCAATCTTGATTACATTGAGCATGTCCGTCTGGTTGCCGCCGTCCCAAAGCCCGTCTATTATTACCGTAAGCGGGAAGACAGTCTGGTAACCTCCAATGTCTCTCTCCGGCGCACGGTAGCTATGAAACGCGCCACTTTTACTGATTATAAGGACCTTTATCAAAAGCTGGACCTTTACGAGGAGCGGAAGGCAAAGATCTACAGCTATTTTCTCTCTGCCGCCACGGACGGCGCCGTCTCTCCCCTCTCTCCCAAGCTGAAAAAACCGCCGGAGTCCTGAGACTTCGGCGGTTTTTTTGCTTGTCAAAGGACCTGTAAATGGAAAATTTATCTTTCCATTTTCTCCAGACCAATCACAACACTTTCAGCTGCTCCCGGATGAGTCTTCCCATCTCTCTGGTACCGACGACCTTCTCTCCCGGCTTTGCGATGTCGGCGGTCCGCCAGCCATCGGAAAGCACCGCGTCCACCGCCTTCTCAATGGCGTCGGCCTCCTCCGGCCGCTGGAAGGAATATCGAAACATCATGGCCGTGGACAGGATGGTGGCAATTGGGTTGGCCTTGTCCTGCCCCGCAATATCGGGGGCGGAGCCGTGGATAGGCTCATAGAGGCCGGGAGCGGAATCTCCGATGGAGGCGGAGGGCAAAAGGCCGATGGAGCCGGTGACCATGCTGGCCTCATCGGAGAGGATATCCCCAAACATATTCTCGGTGACCAGCACATCGAACTGCCCAGGATCCCGGACAATCTGCATGGCACAGTTATCCACCAGCACATCCTCATACTGAACGTCGGGGTATTCTTCCGCAAGCCGGTGCATCACGCTCCGCCAAAGCCGGGAAGTCTCCAACACGTTGGCCTTGTCCACGCTGGATACCTTTTTCCGACGCAGCCGCGCCAGCTCAAAGGCCCGGCGGCCTACACGCTCGATCTCTTTTTCAGAATAGGCCATTAGATCCGTACATTCCATTCCACGGTCCTCGGTTTCATACCTGTCCCGCTTTCCAAAATAGACCCCTCCGGTAAGCTCCCGGACCATCATAAGGTCAATTCCCTTCTCTGCTGTCTCCTTCCTCAAAGGGCTTGCCTCAGCCATGGCGGGACGCAGGGTGGCCGGACGCAGATTGGCATAAAGCCCCAAATCCTTCCGGATCGCCAGCAAAGCCGTTTCCGGCCGCTGCTCGGCAGGCTTGTCCGGCCCCCACTTGGGCCCGCCCACCGCACCCAGAAGCACCGCATCACAGCCTTTGCATTTCTCCGCCGTGCCGTCAGGATAGCTCTTTCCCACCGCATCGGTAGCACAGCCTCCCAGGAGCACATCCACATACTGGATCTTATGACCATATTTCTCCGCCACAGCGTCCAGTACGCCTACAGCTTCATTTACGACCTCCGGGCCGATACCATCGCCCCGGATCAGCGCGATCTTATATTCCATTATTTTGCCACTCCTCTCGCCTTCAAGGACTTAAGAAGTCCACCGCTCTGAACGATAGTATCAATGAACTCCGGCAGAGGCGCGGAGGACCAGCTCTTACCCTGGGTCTCGTCGGTAATAACGCCTGTGGCAAAGTCCACACTCACCTTGTCGCCGGGGATGATCCCATCGGCGGCCTCAGGACACTCCAAAATAGGCAGACCTATATTGATGGCGTTGCGATAGAAGATCCTGGCATAGCTTTTGGCAATAACGCACTTGATCCCGCTAACCTTAATGGCAAGAGGGGCATGTTCCCGGCTGGAGCCGCAGCCAAAATTGGCTCCGCCGACCATAATGTCCCCCTGCTCCACCGTCTTGGCAAAGTCCTTGTCAATATCCTCCATACAATGGGAGGCTAAGGCCTTTGGATCGGGATCGTTCAGGTGGCGTGCCGGAATGATCACGTCGGTATCCACGTTGTCACCGTATTTATAAATCTTCATGCCTTTACACCTCCGTTAAATTTTTTCCGGATCCGCCACGCACCCCGCAACAGCAGAGGCGGCGGCTACGGCGGGCGAGGCCAGAATGACCTCGGAGCTTACATCCCCCATCCGGCCCACAAAGTTCCGGTTGGTAGTGGACACGCACCGTTCCCCCGCCGCCATGACTCCCATGTGTCCGCCCAGACAGGGACCGCAGGTTGGGGTGGACACCGCGCAGCCCGCATGGATAAAGGTCTCCACATACCCCGCCTTCATAGCCTCCAGATAGATCTGCTGGGTGGCGGGTATGACAATACAGCGGACCCCTGAGGCAACCTTCCTCCCCTTCAGGATGGCGGCGGCCTCCGCCAGGTCCTTGAGGCGACCGTTAGTACAGGAGCCAATGACCACCTGCTGGATGGGTTCTCCCGCCACCTCGTCCACCGTCTTGGTGTTGGAGGGTAAATGGGGCAAGGATACAGTAGGACGGAGCGCAGAAAGGTCTATGACCACCTCCCGGTCATACTCCGCATCCGGATCAGCCTCAAAGGCTGTCCAGTCTCTGCTGACCCGTCCCTTCAGGTACTCCCTGGTTGCATGATCCACTGGGAAGATCCCATTCTTGGCTCCCGCCTCAATGGCCATGTTGGCAATGGTGAACCGGTCGTCCATGGTAAGCTGGCCCACCCCTTCCCCGGCAAACTCCAGAGACTTATAAAGGGCTCCATCCACACCGATTTTGCCGATCAGGTGAAGGATCACATCTTTGCCGCTCACATAAGGGCGGAGCGTCCCCTTCAGCGTCACCTTGATGGCGGCCGGCACCTTAAACCAGGAAAGGCCGGTTGCCATACCCGCAGCCATATCGGTGGAACCTACGCCGGTAGAAAAAGCTCCCAGAGCGCCGTAAGTACAGGTGTGGGAATCCGCGCCGATCACCGCCTCTCCGGGGGCGACCAGACCCTTTTCAGGAAGCAGGGCATGTTCAATCCCCGCCTGGCCCACATCGTAAAAATGGGTAATGGCGTACGTTTGCGCAAAGGCTCTTGCCTGGGCGCAGAGCTGAGCGGACTTAATATCCTTGCAAGGAGTGGAGTGATCCAGAACAATGGCGATCTTGTCCTTGTCAAACACCTGGGTCAGTCCCGCCTTTTCAAACTCGGTAATGGCGACAGGAGTGGTAATGTCGTTTCCCAACACCAGATCCAACCTGGCCTCAATAAGCTGTCCCGCCTTTACCTCTGTCAGCCCGGCGTGTTTTGCCAAAATCTTTTGGGTCATAGTCATTCCCATCGGTAAGTTCCTCCTTCGGCCTTTGTTACTATCCAGTATGCCAGAGTTCTTGCCAAAAGAATGTAAACTATGTTACAATCTTTGAGAAAGGAGCTGACGACTATGCCGCAATTTGAAGAGAGATCCTGGGCTCCCCTGGCGGTGGGACGGCGGGAAACCAGCTATACCCCAGGGCAAATAATCTATTTGCAGGGAACCGAGGCCAAAGAATTTTATTATCTTTTGGAGGGCTCTGCTCGAAGCTATATCAGTTCCCCCGAAGGCTCCGAACTGGTATTGACCCTTCACCGTCCAGGAGATCTTATGGGCGAGGCATCCTTTTTCGATGCGTGTCCCCGAGTCTCCTCCGCCGTAGCCGTTACCCCCTGCCGGGTAATTTCGGTGACCAAAGCCCATCTGGATCATGTGTTTCAACTTCATCCTGAGTTGGCCTACCCCATGCTTCGCTATCTGGCCCGAACAGTACGGCTCTTGTCCGATCATGTGGACGGTATCTCCTTCCGTCCGGCGGACCGGCGCCTGGCTTCCACCCTATTGCGCCACGCCGGAGAGGACGGCCTTGTTCGTAATACCCACGAGGAGCTGGGCGCCGCTGTGGGTGTGAGCCGGGTGACGGTCAGCCGGACCCTGTCCCAGTTTTCCGCCAGGGGCTGGCTGAAGCAAAGCTACGGATCTTTGAAGCTGCTGGACCCGGATGCCCTGAGAGCATATTCTCAAGCGGAACTGTAAGAAATCTGTAAGAATTCTGTCTGCTGATTTGTCAGAAAGCTTTGGTATCATAGGACTGTTCTCAGGGAGGCGTTTTATATGAGCGAAACGATTTTGGTAGTGGATGACGACAGAGAGATCGTTGGAGCCATCGCCCTTCTGCTGGAAGCGGAGGGGTTCCGGGTCCTACGTGCCTATGACGGCCTGGAGGCGCTGGAGCTGGCTCTGGACCCGGAGCTGCGGCTCATCATTATGGATGTGATGATGCCCCGGCTGGATGGACTCTCCGCCGTTCTGCGGATCCGGGAAAGAAGAAATCTGCCTATTCTGGTGTTGTCAGCTAAAAGCGAGGACAGCGACAAGGTGCTGGGGCTCAGCATGGGGGCGGACGACTATGTCTCCAAGCCCTTTCATCCTCAGGAGCTGGTAGCCAGGGTAAAGAGCCACCTGCGGCGGTATACCCGGCTGGGGGATGTGAACGCCGCCCAGGGCTCCCATTTTGTGACCGGGCGGCTCAGCTATGATCCCGAACGCCGCACTCTGTTCGCCGACGGGGAGCCGGTAAAGCTTACCGCTACCGAAACCAAAATCGTGGATCTGCTCATGCGTAATCTGGGGCGTATTTTCCCTGCCGAGGAGATCTACCGCCGGGTCTGGGAGGAGGAGACTACCTACGCCCCGGAAAACACCGTCATGGTCCACATTCGTCGGATCCGGGAAAAGATCGAACTGGAGCCCAGAGAACCAGAATATTTGAAGGTGGTGTGGGGCATTGGATACAAAATGGAAAAAAAGTAAGGCGGTTTGCGGCTTTCTCAGCTTTGCCCTGGGGGTGAGCCTGCTGCTGAGTTCTCTTCTGCCCATCGCAGGGAATCTGGTCAGCGCAAGTGGACGTAACCGGCTGCAAAACGCTTTTCAGTCCGACTTTCAAAATACGGCAGCCTTCCGTTCCTATCTCTCCGATACCATGAACAGCTTTATTGCCATGGGAGCCGGGGGGCCTATCAGCGGCGGCTATTACATCTCCTATGACTACGGTGAGCCATACCTGATCGAAGCGGAGGCCGTCGCGGAAACCGTTATGATCCAGCATGACGTCGGCATTTCCACCTATATCAAGCCTACTCAGAAGGAGAAAGACCAGTGGAAAAAGGACGCTGAAGCCTGGGCCAGACAGTTTGAGGAGGATAAGAATATCCTCTACTACATCACGGTTAACAACCAGGTGGCCTACACCAACATGGACCGCCGAAAGGACGCCATCCCCGCCTTCCCTCAGGAGGGCTACGGCTTCCGTCTGTCCTTCAACGGCTCCAAATGCGAGGCCGAGAAGGACGGAAAAACGCTGGATCTATACGGGGACGGCATTTATCAGGAGGATGGGAAACACTGGGCCCTTCCGGGCTACTCCAACTACTTGATTGCCGAGGGAGCCTCCTCTGTACGGGTCTATCTGGCGGTGGCCGACTCCCCGCAGCTCTATGTAAAGGTAGACTATACCTCTGGCCGATCCCAGCAGTGGACCGAAAACCGCTATTATCACCACTATCAAAATTGGCTGAAAAATCGGAACAGTCTGATCGTAAACTCCTTCCTCAGCCTTGCGGCAGGACTTCTCTTCCTCTTCGTGTGGTTTCCTCGGCGAAGAGAAAAATCCGATGTCGACCGGGTCATCTCCCGATTTACGGAACATATCTGGTTTGAGGTCAAGCTATTGTTTCTCTTGGGTGCGGCAGTCTTTGTCCTCCTGCCCATGACGGAGGAGATGGGCTATTTGATCCGGGAGGTGAGCTATGCCGTGACCTATGAGGAGACGGCATACTATCAATATCCCTGGTTCCTCAGCTCCTATCTCCGCGAGATCCTCCTGCGGCCAGAGGCCGTCCTGCCCGCCTTCTGGATCTGCTATCTTTTTGTCAACGACCTGCGATATGGGAAGAAGCCCTGGCGGCACGGCCTCTTCGGAATGCTTTCCGCCCAGGAGCTGAAGCTTCCGGTACAAAAGCGGCTGAGCCGACGCTCGGCTCTGAGCATACTAGTCCCTATCCTGGCCCTGTTGCTCTTCTTCCCTGTTTTCCGCTTTCTGAATACCCAGGGCGTCGCCTTTTATCTATCCTTTGTTGGAGTGGCTGCGGCAGAGATCCTTCTTCTCCTTGTGGTACAATGCGTCTATGCCAAAAAGAATGCCGCCCTGGCCCGTGACCTGGGACTTTTGGCAGACCGGATCACGGCAATTAGGGACGGGGATTTGACCACCCCCTCTATCCTGCCGGAGGACAGCGACCTGCGGCGCTCCGCTGAGGAGTTGAGCGATATCCAGCAGGGCATGTCTCAGGCGGTGGCGGAGCAGATCCGCAGCGAGCAAATGAAGGTAGAGCTGGTCACCAACGTATCCCATGACCTGAAGACACCCCTCACCTCCATCATCAGCTATGCCGAGCTTTTGAAGCAAGAGTCGCTGGACCCTCCCGCAGGAGAATATGTGGATATCCTCTGTCAGAAGGCGGAGCGGCTGCGGACCATGGTACTGGATGTATTTGAGGTCAGCAAGGCCGCCTCTGGAGAGCTTCCGGTGAAACTGGAGGAGCTGGATCTTGCCAAGCTGCTGCGGCAAACCACCGCCGACATGGCTCAGGTCATCGAGGACGCTCCTGTCACTCTGCGGCAAGCCTTACCGGAAGATCCCGTAACGATCATTGCCGACGGCGACCGGCTCTACCGAGTATTCCAAAACCTGCTCCAAAATGCACTCAGCTATGCTCTGGAAGGCTCCCGGGTCTATCTGTCCCTGGAGATTCAAGGGAGCAATGCGGTGGTTTCCATCAAGAACACGTCAAAAACTGAGCTTCCCCCAGGCGTGGACTATACAGAACGTTTTGTCCGTGGAGATCCCAGCCGTACCGACGGCGGTAGCGGCCTGGGCCTTGCCATCGCGGACACCTTTACCCGCGCCTGTGGAGGGGAACTGACGGTCGCGCCCGTAGCGGATCTTTTTGTGGTGTCGGCCAGCTTTCCCCTTTCCAGCAGGATCGACCAGGGAACGATGGAAGAATAGAAATCTATTTTGCCAGCGCTTCCGGCGTTCCGTAGCACTGAAACCCTACTGACGCGGGAGTGACTACGACCCCTCCCCTTGACGCCGAGCAGTGGATCACCCAAAGCACGCCCTCCCTGTCCCGGCCCAAAACGATTCCCACGTGGGAAAGATCTGAAAAAAACGCCAGGTCTCCGGGACGGGGCGTATTCGTCGGCGCACAACGAGCATACTGTGCCCGGACCCCCTCCCCGATCTGGTCATAGGCTCCGGGCCTGTTCCAAGCCGTAGCCGCCGCCCAGGATACCAGCCCTGAACAATCCAGACCATAGCGCCGGATATGCCCTGTGGAGTCGCTTCCCGGAGCAATCACTCGCCGGGGCCATCCCCAAGCTCTGTCCCAACCAATAGAGCGTGATTTTCCACCCCAGAAATAGCCCACCTGATTTGTCAGAGCGCAGGCCGCATATACCAAAGAACGTCTGGCCGGATCCTGCTCCTCCCGCAGCGTCCAATTTAAAAGCGCCCGGACCTCCCCCGGCACCTCCATTCTTCCGTGGGGCACCACAGAGGGCAGCAGACAGCCGATTATCAGCAAAAGGACCGTCGCCCGGTACCGGGCGGCGGTCCTGCATTTTATTTTCCTCATATCCATCCCCCCCTTCCAGCGTACGCGGCAGAAACGGTGGTTATGCCTGGACGTTCTTCCGGGAAAGTTTGATACAGGCGGCAATGACGCCAAAAAGGAAAAAGTAGGTGAACATATTTCGGGCATAGAACCAGGTGTACTCCGCTACCGAAATAAGCAGGATCCCGCAGAAGGCCGCCAAGGCCGCAGAGAGCAGATTTCTTATCCGCTTGTCCGTACAAGCCAGAAACGCCTTGGTTCCGGTCTTCAACTGATAGAGTAGCATACTGATAAAGGAAATGAGGCCAAATAGTCCGGTTTCTGCCCATATCTGCAAATAGTTATTATGGGTGTGGATGGGGAAGTTGCCGTCAAACATGGGCGGGTATCCCCGGAAGGTCTGGGTCAGAATATCGCTCCCCAGTCCCACGCCCCGAAGCCAATAGTCCTTCATCAATATGCCGCTGGCCTTGTAGATGGCAAACCGGTAACTGGTAGAGGTGTCCTTGGTATTGCCGATGGTCAGGATCCGGTTATAAATGGTTTCGGGCAAGAGAGGCACGCAACAAAGCCCCAAAGCGATGAGCAGAGGGATCAGCCTCCAGTTCCAGAAGGCAATAAACACAACCGTGGCCAAGGCGATCCCCAGCCAGCCGGAGCGGGAGTAGGTAAAGCCCAGGGCTACGGCGCACGCTCCAAAGGAAAAAAGCGCTCCAGCCTTTCCCCTCCAACTCTTCGCATTTAAGAACAGCGCATAGGTAAAGGGGGTCAACATCACCAAAAGCTCCGCAAAATTGTTGGGATTGTCAAAGAAGGAATAGACCCGGCCCGGCATCCCCGCGTTCACCGACAGGTCCTGCTGGTTGGCCACCACCTTCACCCCTGTGAGCCCCTGATAGCAGCCGTAGAGGGCCGCCACAGTCAGTCCCAGAACCGCCAAGGCCACCACTAATTGAAGCTGCTCGTACTTTTTCACCGAGCTTACCACCAACACCGCCAGCAGGAAAGCCGCTAGATGGAAACCCACAAACCGTACAGACTGGCTCCAGGACAGAGAGGCTAAAAAAGCATAGCAGATAAAGCCCATAAAGAAAATATAATATGGGCCAAAGGCTCCAGGCTCCAGCCGATGGCTTGCTCTTGGGCCGCTTCCCACGGCAAACAGAGCGATAAGGGCCAGCGCTCCCATCAAAGCATAGCGGTTATCCCAGCTTCCGTGAGGAACCATAAGCATGGCGGCCAGAAACAGCCCCAACAGCAAGAAGGTATTCCCACAAACTGCTGAGACCGCCCGAAAGCATAGGCTCCCATCCCAGAGCTGTTTTCCCACCTTGTAGATCCATTTGCAGATGGCACAGGGGACATTTAAAATCACATCGAGAACCGTATTGGTCAAGCTGTCTCCCCATCGTCTGGAAAGAAGTCCTTCCCGCCAAAGAAATTGACACAGTCCGCTTCCCCGTACAGCTGCACTCACCCCATGGCCAAAGGCCCGAAGGGCGTTCACCACACAGCTGTCCTCCCAGGCTGCCGCTACCGCAGCCCAAAAGCCAAGAAAAAGCCCTACGATCATACTGCTTTCTATTATAGCCATAGTCAAATACGCTCCAAACGTTTTTCTTGTTCTGCGTTTCAGCCGTTTACTGCCTTTTCATAAACGCTGTAGGTCATATCAGCAAAATGATGGATCTCAAATTTTTCCTGAATGGTCTTCCGGGCGCCCTCCCGGCACTGAGCCAAAAAGTCCGGCTCCTCCATCAACACCTTCATTGCTCCCGCCATAGAGTCAGGGTTGTTATACTCTACCAGCAGGCCGCAGCCTGCGTCGTCGTTGACGATATCAGAGTTACCGCCCATATCGGTGGCGATCACAGGAAGCCCCGCCGCCATAGCCTCGATGATCAGGAAGCTCAATGCTTCATGCCGGGAGGAATTAACGTAAAGGTCAGCGCCTTTATAGAGGTTCTTGATATCCTTGCGGAAGCCGATGAATTTTACCTGTTCTTCTGTCAAGCCCAGCTCCTTTACCTGCTCCTTGGCGGGCTCCAGCAAAGGACCGTCTCCCGCCAACACCAACGTAAAGGGTACCGCGCACAGCTCGGTAAGCCTTTTGAGCGAATCAATCAGGTATTTGTGCCCCTTGTCATCCGCGAACCGAGAAGCGCAGAGCATCACGAACCGGTCCTCGGGGATCCCCAGCTCGGAACGCATGGTGGAGTCGGCCCTGCTGCCTGTCCAGGCCTCTGGGTCCACAGCGTTGAAGACCACCTGAATATGATCCCCTTTCCAGCCGTTGGCAATGAGCTGTTCCTTTCCCCGATTGCACACCGCGATCATCTGGTCCTGCCTTTTATCCAGCACCCGGTTGGAAAGCCTGGTCACGGCGTCGTTGGGAATGACAAAGTGATTGGTGTAGACCACTCGGATCTTCTTATTATAGCTTTTGGCCAGCATAGCAATATAGTTTTCCCGCAGATAGTGGCAGTGGATCAAATCAATATCCCATTCCTCACAGAGCTTGCCGAGAGCCTTGGCCGCCTTCCGGTCAAAACGGTTATTCATGGGGATCTGCCGGGTGGGGACTCCCAGGGCCTCCAGCCGCTCCACCAGAAGTCCCCCTTCGTTGTAGGCAAAATAGGGCTCCACCCGTCCGTCGGCGGAGAGGTATTTTACCAGAGTCTCCACATACCGCTCGGTCCCCGCCTTTCCGGCGTAATTGAGCAGATACAGCACTTTCACGATCCGCCGCCCCCTTTGGGATTTATTTTCCCCTATTTTACAGGAAAACGGCGGAAAAATCAACCTGCTTTTCGGGGCCAGGCGAAAAAGAACAGCACACCGGGAAGGAAGAAAAACGAAGAGCCATAGAATCGCAAGGAGTTCAAAAAAGAGACCCGAAGCCGCGTTGGCATAATAAAACCGATCCGTCCCCCAAACCAATACCACAGGAATAAAGCAATATAAAGGAGGCAAATTGCAGCCCCCACGGCAAGCATTCCCCGGCGAATGCTTGTCTTAGGCCGGATATTGACCCAGACGTGGAGCAGTGCGGCGGCCGCGGTCCCTGTAAGCAGATAGGCCAGCGGTTTTAATCCCCATGTACACAGAAGCGCCGGTATTAAATCATAGCGATTGTTTTTCCATGCCATGGCCCATTTCTCCAGCGGGATATACCCCGCCCAGGCTATCACAGTCAGAACACAGAACACCGCCGCCACAATCATACGCTTCCGCTTGTCCACATCCTCCTTGGGGGCATAAAGCAGCTCGGCTGCGTCCACCTCAAAGGTCTCTGCCAAAGTCTTCAGCAGCTCTATATCCGGCTGGTTCTTTCCGGTTTCCCAGTTACTCACCGCCTGGCGGGTCACATGGAGTTTTTCCGCCAGTTCCTCCTGGGTCAGGCCTCTCTCCTGCCGCAGACGCTTGATGTTCTTCATAATGTCGTTCATACGGTTCCCTCCCTTCCCAACCATCCTACCCCGCCGGCGCTGCTTTGTCACGCAAGTATTCCTTGCGCCCCTGAGCCGCAAGGAAAAGCGGGAGGGGTCGCTTATCCCTCCCGCTTTTTTTCTTATGCCAATGCCGCCTTCAACGCTTCTACCTTGTCGGTATGCTCCCAGGGGAGATCCACATCGGTACGGCCGAAGTGGCCGTAGGCGGCGGTCTGCCTGTATATGGGACGGCGCAGGTCCAGAGCCTGAATAATGGCCCCGGGCCGCAGGTCGAAAACCTTGCTTACCGCGGCGGAAATAGCCTCATCGGAAGCAGCACCCGTCCCAAAGGTGTCGATCAGCACGCTCACCGGCCGGGCCACCCCAATGGCGTAAGCCAGTTCGATCTGGCACTTTTTCGCCAGACCTGCCGCCACGATATTTTTGGCCACGTACCGGGCCATATAAGCCGCCGAACGGTCTACCTTGGTGGGATCCTTGCCGGAAAAGCACCCGCCGCCATGAGGAGCGCTTCCTCCGTAGGTATCCACAATGATCTTTCGTCCGGTGAGTCCGGAATCCCCCTGGGGGCCGCCTACCACAAAGCGACCGGTGGGGTTAATGTAAACCTTCACCTTATCATCCAGAAGATGGGCCGGAATGGTGGGCTTAATGACCAGCTCCAGCATATCCCTCCGAAGCTTCTCCAACTCCACCTCCGGGCTATGCTGCGTGGAGAGGACCACCGTATCTACCCGCACAGGCTCCCCCTTCTCGTCATACTCCACTGTAACCTGGCTTTTTCCATCGGGGCGAAGATAGTCCGCCAGAGCCTCCTTTCGGACCTGGGCCAGGCGGCGGCACAGCTTATGGGAGAGGGACAGGGCCAAAGGCATCAGCTCAGGAGTCTCGTCGCAGGCATAACCAAACATCATCCCCTGATCCCCCGCGCCGTTGTCCAGGCCGTCCTTGACCTCTCCCTCCTTCGCCTCCAGGCATTTATCCACCCCCAGAGCGATGTCGGGAGACTGCTCGTCAATAGAAGTCATAACGGCGCAGGTATCACAGTCAAAGCCAAACTTGGCCCGGTCATAGCCGATATCCCGCACTACTCCCCGCGCAATGCTGGGAATGTCCACATAGCAGGAGGTCGTGATCTCCCCCATCACGTGTATCAAACCGGTGGTCACGGTGGTCTCACAGGCCACCCGGGCGGCGGGGTCCTTTTCCAGGATGGCGTCCAACACCGCGTCGGAGATCTGGTCGCAGATCTTATCGGGGTGGCCTTCCGTCACCGATTCAGAGGTAAAAAGTCTGTGTGCCATGATTTTTTGCTTCCTTTCTTTTGTTTTTACAAACAAAAACGCCCTGTCATAATCGACAGAGCACAGGCTTCACCCGTCCTCATCTTTCGATTATCTCGCCGGATTTGGCACCTTGCAAACGCAGGTTGCCGGGCTTCATCGGGCCGTTCCCTCCACCACTCTTGATAAGGCGCTATTGAATTGTACCGTTATTATATCCGTACCGCCTCATCCTGTCAAGTGTCGAAAACACAAGGAATAGGATAGCGAACCTATTCATGGCGGAAAAGTTCATACTTTCTTCCTTTACTTTTGTGTTAAAAACGGGTACAATCGTAGAGAGTTATTTCCAAGGAGGTCTTTGCCGTGCGCGCCATTGAAAAATGGATCGATAAGTTTTGCCGGGCTCACCCCAATTTCGGCATACCGAACCTGATGCTGTATATCGCCGTTGGGAACGTAGTGATCTATCTGCTGGACACCTTCAGCCTGGGCGTTGGGATCTCCGCTTTTCTGGATTTTTCCCGGTACGATATTTTCCATGGACAGCTCTGGCGGCTTGTTACCTTCGTATTTCTCCCCCAGAGCGGCGATTTCTTGTTTTTTAAGGGCTCCGGTATTTTCTTTGTTGTGCTCTCGGCTTACTTTTATTATTGGATCGGAAACCTTTTGGAGCGGGAATGGGGCACGGCCCGCTTTTGCGTGTTTTACCTGGGAGGCGTGGTCCTGAATATCGTCTATGGTCTGATTACAGGATATGCCTCCATGCACTATATCAATCTCTCCCTGTTCTTTGCATTCGCCGTTCTTTACCCGGATATGCAGGTACTGCTGTTCTATATTCTTCCGGTAAAGGTCAAATGGCTGGCCTGGATCGACGCGGCGCTCTTTGCCCTGGACGTAGTCTCCTGTCTGCTGGCCCGGTACTGGATCGGCGCCTTCCTCCCCCTTGTCGCCATTCTGAACTTCTTTATCTTTTTCTGGTCGGATTTTATGGAGGCTCTCGGCTATCGGAAGCGCCGTTTTCAGCACCAGCATTCCCAGCAGACGGTAAATTTTAAAAAGGCGACCAAAACCGCCTATGAAAAAAAGGGGTATATTCACAAATGCGCTGTCTGCGGCAAAACGGACACGGACTACCCGGATATGGAATTTCGCTATTGCTCCAAGTGTAACGGCTATTACTGCTACTGTATGGAGCATATCAACAACCACGAGCATATCCAGTAAAACCAAACGCATAAAAAGGGCGAGGCTATAAGCCTCGCCCTTTTTATGCGTTTTATGCTACAATTAGCCGAAATACCGCTTCAGCAACCCCTCAAAGGCCTTACCGTGACGGGCCTCGTCACGGGCCATCTCATGGACAGTGTCGTGGATGGCGTCCAGATTCAGCTCCTTGGCCTTCTTGGCAAGCTCGGTCTTGCCCATGGTAGCGCCGTTTTCAGCATCCACCCGCATCTCCAGGTTCTTCTTGGTGGAATCGGTCACTACCTCGCCCAGCAGCTCGGCAAACTTAGCGGCGTGCTCCGCCTCTTCATAAGCGGCTTTCTCCCAATAGAGGCCGATCTCAGGATATCCCTCCCGGTGAGCCACACGGGCCATGGCCAGATACATACCTACCTCGCAGCACTCGCCCTGGAAGTTTTCCCGCAGCCCCGCAATGATCTCCTCAGGAGCGCCCTTGGCCACCCCCACCACATGCTCGGCAGCCCAGGTCTT
>CANRZY010000037.1 GCA_947644625.1 uncultured Pseudoflavonifractor sp. | reverse complement strand
TGTATGCCGGCCAGAGCGTGGATGTAAACATGATGAGCATGTTTATGTCCATTGTGAAGGGGGTCATTGTACCCATCGTACTGGGCCTCCTCAGTAACCGCTTTCTTCCCAAGGTGGCGGAGGGCATTGTGGATATCCTGCCCCTCATTTCCACCACCGCCATTGTGGCCATTGTGGGCGCTGTGGTAGCCGCCAACGCCGCCAAAATTATGACCTGCGGAGTGTTTATCGTGGCTG
Source organism: uncultured Pseudoflavonifractor sp. (assembly GCA_947644625.1). Classification (GTDB taxonomy): domain Bacteria; phylum Bacillota; class Clostridia; order Oscillospirales; family Oscillospiraceae; genus Vermiculatibacterium. The sequence continues at coordinate 16,388 of CANRZY010000037.1, read as the reverse complement.
TGGTGATCCTCCATAATCTGCTGGGCTATGCTGTGGGCTACGGCGTGGGCAAGGCGCTGAAGCTGGATACCACGAAATGCCGGGCCATCTCCATCGAGGTGGGAATGCAGAACTCCGGTCTTGCCACCTCTCTGGCCGGAACCCATTTTGCCCAATATCCCCTGGCTACCATCCCCGGCGCCGTGTTCAGCGTCTGGCACAACATTTCCGGCGCTATCCTGGCAAATCTCTTCCTGAAAATGGATGAGAAGACGGGCAAGTAAGAGAAGAAAGCCTTTGCCGGATCCGCCCCGCCTTTGCGGGGCGGATCTTTTTGCCGAAAAGGGAAAAAAGTTCTTTACAATTTTGCGTTAGCGTGTTACTATACTAAAGCATGGCGGAAAGACCGCCATAAAAAGGATCCTATTATCAGGAGGATACATACCATGAAAAAAATCATTTCTTTGACCCTGGCCGCCGCCATGATCCTGTCTCTTGCCGCTTGTGGGAACAAAACAGCGGGAGAGAGCGATATGGAATATGTGAAGAAGCGGGGGAAGCTGATTATCGGCATTACCGAGTTTGAGCCCATGGATTATACTGATGAAAACGGCGAGTGGATCGGCTTTGACGCGGATCTGGGCAAGGCCTTTGCCGAGAGTCTGGGGGTCGCGGCCGAGTTCCAGATCATTGACTGGGACAACAAGATCTCCGAGCTGGAGGGGAAGACCATCGACGTGGTGTGGAACGGCATGACCCTCACCGATGATGTGAAAGCCGCCATGGAATGCTCCAACCCCTATTTCAATAATGCGCAGGTGGTCATTGTCCCCAAGGAGAAAGCCGCCGATTACCAGACTGCCGAGAGCGTAAAAGGGCTCCAGTTTGCTGTGGAGAACGGCTCCGCCGGCATGGAGCAGGTGGAGGCCCTGGGCGCTTCCTACACCCCGGTGCTGGACCAGGCCACCGCTCTTTTGGAGGTCTCCTCCGGTACGGCCGACGCCGCTGTCATTGACTATCTGATGGCTACCGCCATGGTGGGGGAGGGCACCAGCTACGCCCATCTCACCTACACCGCCGAACTGAACTCTGAGGAGTACGGGGTGGGCTTCCGAAAGGGCTCCGACCTGGCCGCCGCGCTGAACGACTTTTTCAAGAGCGCCTATGCCGACGGTACCATGCAGCAGATCGCCGATACATACGGCATTGGGGATAAGCTGGTCGAACAAAAGTAAAAAGAATGGAGCGACGGCAATGACCGTCCCATTTTGTGGCCTGATAAGGTCTGCTGCCGAAAAAGGAGGTGACCCCTATGTTTATGACCGTGGTCGGAGCCTTGAACCAGGGCTTTATTCAGACGCTGAAGCTCTTTACCGTCACCCTTCTGGGGGCCATTCCCCTGGGACTGGTGATCTCCTTCGGCTCCATGAGCCGGTTTGCCCCTCTGCGGTGGCTGACAAGAGGAGTGATCTGGGTCATCCGAGGCACCCCTCTGATGCTACAGCTCATTATTCTCTACTACATACCTGGAAGGCTCCTGGGGTACTCTCCTTGGGGAACAGGAGAATCGGGACGGTTTTTGGCTTCCGCCATCGCGTTTATTGTCAACTATGCCTGCTACTTTTCCGAGATCTACCGGGGCGGGATCCAGGGCGTTCCGGTGGGGCAGCAGGAGGCGGGGTTGGTGCTGGGTATGACCCGGCAGGAGATTTTCTTCAAGGTCACCCTACTACAGATGATAAAGCGGGTGGTTCCTCCCATGTCCAATGAGATCATTACTCTGGTCAAGGATACCTCCCTGGCCCGGATCATCTCCTTCCAGGAGGTCATTTGGGCGGGACAGGCCTTTATGAAGTCCTCCCACGGCTACTCCGGGCTTCTATGGCCCCTGTTTTTTACGGGGGTATACTATCTTGTGTTTAATGGGGTAGTGACGCTTCTTTTGGGGCGGCTGGAGCGGAAGCTGGACTATTTTCGCTGAAGGGGGGGCGGACAATGGCGCTTTTGGAAGTGCGAAATATTGAAAAGCATTTTGGAAATACCAAGGTGCTGGAGGATATCTCCTTCTCTCTGGAGGAGGGAAAAGCCCTGGCCATCATCGGCTCCTCAGGCAGCGGCAAGACCACCCTCCTTCGGTGCCTGAACTTTTTGGAGACTCCCGACGCGGGCATGATCACCGTTGGGGGAGAGACGCTCTTTGATTCGGAAAATACCGCTGCCTTTGGTGAGGAGGCTATCCGCCAAAAGAGACTCCATTTCGGCTTGGTATTTCAGTCCTTTCACCTTTTCCCCCAGTACACCGCCCTGGAAAACGTGAGCCTTGCGGGAAAGCTGCGGGAGAAGGACAAGGGCAGGTGGCCCATTCTGGAAAAGCAGGGGATGGAGCTTTTAGAGCGGATGGGCCTTGCTGACCGCTCCGGCCATTACCCCCATCAGCTTTCCGGCGGCCAGCAGCAGCGGGTGGCCATCGCCAGGGCGCTGGCCCTTCACCCGGACATTCTCTGCTTTGATGAGCCTACCTCCGCCCTGGACCCGGAGCTTACCGGGGAGGTGCTGAAGGTGATCCGGTCCTTGGCGCAGCAGAGGACCACCATGATTATCGTCACCCATGAGATGGCCTTTGCGCGGGATGTGGCCGACGAGGTCATTTTCATGGATGGGGGCCTTATTGTGGAACAGGGAAACGCCCGGGAGGTTATTGAAAATCCCAGGCAGGAACGGACCAGGCAATTTTTGGCCCGATATTAACTTTGGTCAGCAAGGGAAAATAAAGAAGGTATAAAGCTCGTCCGTTTCGGTAATGCTACCGAAGCGGACGACTTTTTTTGCGGATCAACTGAAATTGGGAGGAAGAAAACCATGAGAAAAAGAATACTTGCCCTGTTTTTGACTCTGGGGCTGACGGCAGCCCTGTCCGGTTGTTCGGAAAAGCCCCAGGAGAGCCCCGCCGCCGGAGGGACCTATACCCCCGGCGCCTATGAGGGCTCCGGCCAGGGCTATGGCGGCGTGGTAACGGTTTCCATTACTGTGGACCAGGACGCCATCACCGACGTAAAGATCACCGGAGATAAAGAGACGCCCACGGTGGGCGGCGCGGCTCTGGAGGATCTGGCGGCCCAGATCAAGGAGAAGGGAGCCGACATCGACGGCGTCTCCGGGGCCACCCTGACCTCCAACGGCGTCAAGGAGGCCGCCGCTGCGGCCATCGCCCAGGCGAAGGGGACGGGAGGGGCCAGCGCGGCCCTTCACTTTACCGCCGGCGACTATGAGGGCACGGCCACGGGCTATAATGGACCCGTGACGGTGTCCGTTACATTCTCCGATTCTGCCGTCACAGGGGTGGAGCTCGTGAGCGAAGCCGAGACCGCCCATGTAGGGACTCCTGCCTATGATATCCTGTTTGCCGATATCGTTGCCGCCAACGGTACCGGCGTGGACGTTGTCTCCGGCGCTACCTTTACCTGCCGGGCCGTCAAGGAGGCGGTGAACAATGCCGCCCAACAGGCGAAGGCCACGAACATGACTACCTTTCAGACCAACACCGTGGAGCATAAGGCGGGACCGGCCGTTGAGGAGACCTATGACGTGGTGGTTGTGGGCGCAGGCGGAGCCGGTATGGGGGCTGCCGCCCAGGCCGCCCAGAACGGAGATACCGTGCTGGTCATAGAGAAGAACGCGGAGATTGGCGGCAACACCTTGGTTTCCGGCGGCGCCTTTCAGAGCGTCATGCCCTACCTGTGCTGGGATCCGGCAGCTCCCGACGCTGTCACCGGGGAGTACCGGGGCAAGACCTATGACAAGGTCAAGGCGGGGGGAGGCTCTGTGGAGACGTTGCGGATCATTGCCGGCTGGTCCGAAAAACCCTTTGACGACACCTATTATAAGACCCATGATTATGTGGCCGGGGACATTCAGGAGCTGAGCAAGCATGGGGTCCACGCGGAATTTTTGCCTACCCTCCAGGCTTTAAAAAAGGAGATCAGGGCCTATCTGGACTGGGCGCAGCCCAAGCTGGACGCCGGGATGGCGGAAACCCAGCTGCCCCTTTTCTCCACGGTAGATCTCCATATCTTCCAGACCTACTATGGCGGTCTGCGCCAAAGCGCTGACAAAGGAGAGTGGATCTACGGCGATGTGGAGCTGATCGAGCAGTTTATCGAGGGCGGACAGGAGCTGAAGCCCTGGCTCCAGGACCAGGGAGCCCTCTTTAACGACGCGGACCAGTCCACTCTGATCGGCGCTTTGTGGTGGAGAGAGAACTCCTTCTCCGGCGGCGACCTGGACGGGGACGGAAAAATGGACGTGCCCGCCCAGTACGGAACCTACTTTGCCACCACCCGGAAGACCCTGCTGGAAACCTCCGACACGGCTGCGGCCAATCGGATCATGACCCGGACCGCCGCCCAGGAGCTCATGGTGGAAAACGGCAGGGTCGTAGGTGTGAAAGCTACCATGTATGACGGTACCTCGGTCACCGCAAGGGCTGACAAGGGTGTGATCCTGGCTACCGGCGGTTACGCGGCCAACATCACGAAAGTAATGGAGACCAACAGGTATTGGGATCCCAAGTTCATCACCGCCTCCACCAAGACCACCAACCGCAGCTCCATGCAGGGCGACGGCATTGCCATGGGCCAGACCGTGGGGGCCGCCACCGTGGGAGAGGGCTGGACCCAGCTCATGCCTATCGCTTGGATCGACAACGGCAACCTGGCCTTTGGTGCGGGGAACTACGCCGCCTATATCAACCCCACCACAGGCAAGCGCTTTGTCAATGAGGCCGCCGAACGGGATGTGCTGAGCCTGGGGGAGCTTCAAAACGGGATCGAGGTCATGGGCAGTCAGGGCGTATTTTTGGAGTTTTCCAACGCCGAGACGGTGGTAGGCTTCCCTTACCCCTATGACACCTATGTGGCCCCCGGCGTGGAGGAGGGGGCCACCACAGGCAAAACGCAGATCGATAACCGGGTCTATTTCTGCACCAATACCGGCGAGCTTCAGAAGATCCTGGATGAATTTGGGATGAAGGCCGACCCCACGGTGATCTATGAGACCATCGAGGCTTACGACAAGGCCGTCATGGCCGGGACAGAGCCCCCCCAGGTCAAGAAAGAGAATCCCACCAAACTGGTGGGAGCCGCCCAGATGGACGAAAACGGCAGGTATCAGTCCGACACCTATAAGCTGGAAGGGGAGCTGCTCCGGGTCCGCGTTATGGCCCCCTCTACCCATCACACTATGGGTGGCCTCCGGGTGGACGCCCAGCGCCATGTGCTGGACGAGGGCGGCAAGATCATTCCCGGCCTCTATGCCGCCGGGGAGGTCACCGGAGGCATTCACGGCGGTAACCGCCTGGGCGGCAACGCCATTGTGGAGATCTTTGTTTCGGGACGCACCGCCTCCAACAGCATAGACGCGGACAACGAATAAAAAGGGTCTCAGAGGGAGGGTATCCGGGGGATACCCTCCTTTTTGTTGTTTCAGATGGGAAGCTGTGGTACAATAAAAAAGCTCCAATTCCAAAAAATGAAAAATGGGGGAGATATTATGAATTACACCATTGAAAACGCCCTTCTGTCTCTTACCGTATCCGACCATGGGGCGGAGCTCCAGGATCTGCGGCGGAAAGCCGCCCCCGACGCGCCCCTTCTTTGGGACGGAAAAAAAGAACACTGGCCCCGTCGGGCTCCCATCTGTTTCCCCTGGTGCGGCAGGATCGAGGAAAACTGGTATGAATTTGAGGGGAAGCGGTATGAGGGCCTTCCTCAGCATGGTTTTGTCCGGGATCTGGACCATACCCTGGTGAAGCAGGGGGAGGGAGAGCTTTGCTTCCGGCTGGACTGGCCTGGAGAGGAAAAGCTGTGGCCCTGGGCCTTCTCTCTGGAGACCAGCCACGCCCTCCGGGACAATGTGCTGGAGACCACCTGTACTGCCGTGAACCGCTCCGATAAGCCCATGCCCCTCCAGCTGGGCTTCCATGTGGGGCTTGCCTGTCCCTTTACTCCGGGGAAGGAGCTGGAGGAATACTGCATCCGTTGGGAGAAGCCGGAGGCCCCTGGCGGAGGGGACATATTCCCCCTGGACCACGAAAAATTTGCCACCGACAGCATTTGCTTCCCCGATTTGAGCTCCAAGTGGCTCCAGGTGGAGGAGAGGGAGACGGGAAAGTACCTACGGGTGGAGACGAAGGACTGGCCCTTTGTGCTGCTCTGGAGTGCCAAAGGAGTGCCTGACTTTGTATGTATTGAGCCCTGGACCGGATTTTTGGGCAAAGGCCACGACCTGACCGGCCGCCCCGGTGCCCGGCTCTTGGCCCCCGGAGAGAGCTTTACAAGGACCCACCGGTTAACGGTGGGGATATAGATAAAGAGCTATAGTGGGATCCATGCCTGTAGGGGCGGCTGATAGACGCCCCCACACAGACCGATGCTTACAAAGGGTAGGGGCGGATATCATCCGCCCGGCAGGACCACGGTTCATTTTTGATTTCCCCATCGGCACAATGGTATAACCTCTTTAACGCCTACGTGGGGCAGAGGGACATGACCGGCAGGTCCAGGGACAGGAGAAAGCCTCCCGGTCCCAGCGCTTTTACCAGGACAGCCGGGGAGAATACCCACAGGAGAAGGCCCAGAAGGAAAAGCCAGCTCAGAAGCAGCCATACGCCCAACAAAAGGGCCATAAAGGGGCGGCGCTGGCGGAGAAGCATGGTAAGGACAAGAAGAAGGACCAGCAGGGGGGAGAAAAAGGGGAGAGGATCGTTTTCCAGAATATGAAAAAGGGAGCGGGACTGGTCAAAGGGCAGAAAAAATCCAACCAGAGCGGTAAGACCTCCGAGCAAAGGGATCCAATTTTTCTCTTTCCACATATGAATATTTCCCTTTCAAGTCGTATTTCAATTTTAAGTTGGATTTATTCGTATGTCAAGATGAATTATATTTTATAATCGGTTTATACTACACCAGCTTTCCCTATGATTAGGGATAAGAGGTGAGTGATATGGAATTGGATTATAAAGAAATCGGGAAGAGGATCGCCCGCCGCCGTAAGAAGCTGAAACTGAAGCAGGCTGAGGTGGAAGAAAAAGCCGATATTGGCGACAAGTATTTATCCAATATTGAGCGTGGCATTTCCATTCCATCTACTGAGGTTATTATGCGTTTGGCCCTTGCATTGGAAACCACCCCCGATGAATTTTTAGTGGGAACCGTCCGCCATGGGGAGGAGCATTGGAAGGATGTAGCCGAACAGCTTCGCGCGCTGGACGAAAAACAACTGAAGCTGATCGAAAGCCTGATCCCCTGGGCTGCCGAACGACAGCTATAAAAAATCCTGTCCGCTTTCAACGGGAAAGCGGACAGGATTTTTTACCAGGGGGCAAAAGAAAAACTCCAGCCCTCTTTCTTTCCGAAAGGGGGCTGGAGCTGTATGGTCCGGGTTACTTGTGGGAGATCTTCCAGATATTCTCCGCATACTCTGCCACCGAGCGGTCGGCGGCAAAGATGCCGGAGCGGGCAATGTTGATTAGGGATTTTTTGTTCCAGGCGGTGGGGTCCTGGTAGACCTTACCGGCAAGAGCCTGAGCCGCGCGGTAGCTTTCAAAGTCGGCCAGCACAAAATATTGGTCGGCCGGTCCTCCGGTACCGAAGAGAAGGCTCTTGGCGATCTCGGAATAGCTTACGTGATCGTCGAATCCGGCGGAAAGCTGGTCGATCACCGCTTTGAGGACAGGATTGCGCATATAGTACTCATGGGGATTATAGCCCCGGCGCAGAAGGTCCTGGACCTCGTCGGTGTGGAGACCGCAAAGGAAGATGTTGTCGTCGCCCAAAACCTGGTGCATCTCCACATTGGCTCCGTCCAGGGTGCCGATGGTAACGGCGCCGTTCATCATAAATTTCATGTTGCCTGTGCCGCTGGCCTCTTTACCGGCGGTGGAGATCTGCTCGGAAAGCTCGCTGGCGGGCATAAGCATTTCCGCCATGGAGACCCGGTAGTTTTCCAGGAAGAAGACCTGGAGCTTATCCTTGCACAGGGGATCGTTGTTTACCGTGTTGGCCAGAGAGTTGATCAGATGAATGATATCCTTGGCCATGGTATAGCTGGGAGCGGCCTTAGCTCCGAAGAGATAGGTCCGGGGGGTCATATCAAAGTGGGGATCCATGTGGAGCTGCTGCCACAGGTAGATGATGTGCAGTACGTTGAGGAGCTGCCGCTTATATTCGTGAAGCCGCTTGACCTGTACATCGAACATGGCGTCGGTGTTCAGGATAATGCCGCTCTCCCGTTTGGCCCAGGCGGCAAAACGCAGCTTGTTTTCGTGCTTGATGGCGCCCAGCCGGGCCAGGACGGAGGCGTCGTCCACATGCTTTTCCAGCTGGGAGAGGGCGGAGGGCTGGAGAAGATATTTATCCCCGCCGCAGCACTCCTTGATCAGAGCGTCCAACCGGGGGTTTACTTCACTGAGCCAGCGGCGGTGGTCCACGCCGTTGGTCACGTTTTGGAACTTCTTGGGGAACATCTCATAGGCGTTGTGGAACACGTCGGCCTTCAGAATATCGGAGTGGAGGGCGGACACGCCGTTTACCGCCGAGCAGGCGCAGACGCACAGGTTCGCCATGCGGACCTCACCGCCCCAGAGGATCGCCATTTTTTCCACCTTGGACATATCGTTGTGGAAGAAGGAGGTAAGCTGGTCCTGATACCGGGAGGAGATCTCCAGAATGATCTGCCACACCCGGGGAAGAAGCTCGGCCACCAGGTCCTGAGGCCAACGCTCCAGTGCCTCGGCCAGAACGGTGTGATTGGTGTAGCAGACGCTGTGGCTGACAATGAACCAAGCGTCGTTCCAGCTGTAGCCCTCCTGGTCCAGCAGAATACGCATCAGTTCGGGAATGATGAGGGTGGGATGGGTATCATTGATCTGGAATACGTGCTTTTCATGGAAGTTCCGCAGGGTACCGTATTCTGCCTTGTGCTTGCGGCAGACGGATTGAATGGTGGCGGAGGACAGAAAATACTGCTGCTTGAGACGCAGGGATTTTCCCTCCCGGTGGTTGTCGGCGGGGTAGAGCTGCTTGGAGATGATCTCGGCGTTGGCTTTCTTTTCTATCGCCTTCAGATACTCGCCCCGGTTGAAGAAGTTCAGGTCTACCGGTTCGGGACTATGAGCCTCCCAAAGACGGAGAACATTGGCATGCTTGGTGTCGTAGCCGGCGATCTCCATATCGCGGGGGACCGCCAGTACGGAGGTATAACCCCTCTGTTCAATACCGTGGGAACCGTCAGGATACCACACATCCTTGACGACGCCGCCAAAGCGGACTTCCTCGGCTTCATCCATATGGTTGATAAGCCAGGAGCCGCCCTTGTCCAGCCAGTTGTCGGGCAGCTCTTCCTGCTTACCGTCAATGATTTTTTGCTTGAAAATACCCAGCTCGTAGCAGATAGAGTAACCAGTGAAGGGGATATCCAGGGTGGTGGCGGCGTCCAGGTAGCAGGCCGCCAGACGGCCCAGACCGCCGTTGCCCAGACCCGCGTCAGGCTCCTCCTCAAAAAGGTCGGCGGCAGAGAAGCCAAGAGCTTCAATGGCCTCGGTAAGGGTCTTTTCCAGCCCCAGGTTATAGGCGTTTTTCCGCAGGGAGCGGCCCATAAGAAACTCCATGGACAGGTAATGGACCTGACGGGCGTGGGTATCCCGTACCTTGTCGGCGCTCTCCAGCTGACGGGAGGAGATGATGTCCCGAAGTACCATAGCGCAGGACTGGAACATCTGCTGGGAGGTGGCGTCTTCCACATCCCGGCCAAAATTCCGGCGCAGCTTGCCGCTAATTAGGTCCATCAAATCTTTTTTGGTATATTTTTTCAAAAATGTCACTCCATTCCAAAATATCAAAGGGTAATCCATGACAGCTTGACTATATTATCACAAGAAAGGACAGCTGTCAAACCTTGGCGGGAGAAAAGAGGGGGACAGTCCCTGTCGGGACCGTCCCCGGTGAACACACACGGTTATAGTTTTATTTTCCGGTGACCCAACCATAGACCTCGGCGTATTCCCCCGCGGAGTGGTCCCAGGAGAAATCGGCGGTCATGGCGTTCTGCTGGAGCTTCTTCCAGGCCTTGGGGTCGTCCCGGTAGAGATCCACCGCCTGAGTCAGCACCCACATCATATCGCCCTTGTCGATATTGGCAAAGGTAAAGCCGGTGCCCTCGCCGGTAAATTCGTTCCAGGGCTGGACGCTGTCCCGGAGTCCGCCGGTCTCCCGCACCACAGGCAGGGTGCCGTAGCGCATGGCGATCATCTGGCTCAGTCCGCAGGGCTCCGCTACCGAGGGCATGAGGAATAGGTCTGCGCCGGAGTAGATGGCGTTGGAGAAAGCGTCGGAATACATGATCTGGGCGGAGAAGCGGCCGGGGTATTGCCAGACGGTTTGGCGGAAGGCTTCCTCATACCGCCATTCGCCGGTTCCCAACACCACCATCTGGGCGCCGGTGGCCATGATCTCATGAATGGCGTCCACCACCAGGTCAAAGCCCTTGTGGCTCACCAAACGGGAGACACAGCCGATGATGGGGGCGTCAGGATCCTGCTCCAGTCCCACCATCTCCTGAAGGGCGGCCTTGCAGTCCTTCTTGCCCTTGAGCTGCTTGGCGTTGTATGCCTTGGCCAGCCGTTTGTCCTGCCAGGGATCGTAACGTTTTACATCAATACCGTTGAGGATCCCCCGGATCTTGTGGGCATTGTTTGCCACCACCCCCGCCAGGCCGTGGGCGTAGAAGTCATAGCGCAGCTCGGAGGCGTAGGTGGGGGAGACGGTGGTCACATAGTCGGCGGCGTAGATAGCGCCCTTCATCAGGTTGATGTCGCCGTAGTAGGCCAGCATTCTCTCGTGGAAGTAGCTGTTGGGCAGGCCGAACATATCTACCAGCAGATCCCGGCCATAGCGGCCCTGGTACTCGATGTTGTGGATGGTAAAGACGCTCTTGGCGCCCATAAGCTCCGGGACCCGGTTGCGCTCGTCCAGCAGATAGATGGGGACAAGGGCAGTCTGCCAGTCGTTGCAGTGGATCACGTCGGGACAAAAGCCCAGATGGCCCGGAGTTTCGATAACGGCGCGGGAGAAGAAGGCGTACCGCTCACCGTCGTCAAAATGGCCGTATACATCCCAGCGTTTAAAATAGTACTCGTTGTCCACGAAGTAGTAGGTAACGCCGTCCTTTTGCAGCTCAAAAAGGCCGCAGTAAGGCGTGCGCCAGGATAGGTGGACGTTATAATTCTGGAGAAAGGTCATTTGGTCCCGCCATTCCTGCCCGATCCGCTCATAGAGAGGAAGAATGACCCGTACATCGTGGCCAAGCCGGGCCAGGGCCTGGGGCAGAGATCCGGCTACATCAGCCAGACCGCCGGTCTTGATAAAGGGAGCTACCTCAGAGGAAGCAAAGAGGATGTTCATATAGGACTCCTTTCCAACGGGGCTGTCGAGCTACGAAGCGGGCTGGGCGCTCGGTTGCTTTCCCTCCGTCTCAGGCTGAATCGCGCGGCCTGTGGCCGCTTACCAATTCAGCCTTCGCTTTGGTCCAAGCGCCCTCGCAGCCCGCTTCTCCGCCCTTCTCGCTGTCGAGCTACGAAGCGGGCTGGGCGCTTCGGGATCTAACTCCTCCGCCTCCGCGACCTCGTTAGCCCCTCAGCAGCCCGCTTCTCCGCTCTTCTTTATACGATCTCGTCCTTCGAAATGACCAGGGGATAGGTGCCGTGGCCCATCAGGGTGCGGCCCGGACAGACCCGGACATTTTTATCCGCAATAGCGTAGCGAAGGGTGGCGCCCTCCTGAATGGTGGAGCGCTGGAGGAGGATACAGTTTTCCACTACCGCCCCCTTCTCCACACGGACTCCACGGGCCAGGATGGAGTTGATAACGGTGCCCTCGATATGGCAGCCGTCGGAGATCAGGGAGTTGACGCTCTTGGCGTCGGGACCATAATAAGTAGAGGGGTTGGACTGGTCCTTGGTCTTGATGGGCCGGTCCATGCGGAACAGGTCGGAGCGGACCTTGGGTTCCAGCAGCTCCATGCTGCAATGGAAGTAGCCGCCCACCTTCAGGACCCTGGTGGCCCAGCCCTGGAAGTCAAAGACCCGGATGTCAAGTCCGTCGGTAAGGCCGGGAAGAAGGACGCCCTGGCTGAAGGAGTATACGTCATGGGCGGAGCACTTGTCCACCAGATTCATCAGCAGGGCTTTGGAAAGGATATAGGTCTCCAGGGAGGCCTTGCCCTTGGGGGAGGAGGGATGGACCGAGATGTCGGTGACGTGGTTGTTCTCATCCACCGCCATATAGGTGGTCAGCCGGGGATCGGCGCCGGTTTCGGGAACGCAGATGGCGGTAATGTCCGCCCCGCTCTTCAGGTGCTGTTCAAAAGCGTCGTCGATGGGCAGGTTGGCGGCCAGGTCGCCGGTGGTGAGAAGCACATAGTCCTGACGGATGGTTTGAAGGTAGGAGTAGACTCCGGACAGGGCGTCCATCCGGCCCCGGTACTGGCTGTTGGGATGTTTGCCCGCAAAACCGAAGGGGGGCAGGATCCGCAGGCCGCCGTGCTTACGGCTCAGGTCCCAATCCTTGCCGGAGCCCACGTGGTCCAGAAGGGACTGGTAGGAGGTGTGGACGATAATGCCCACATCGGTCACTCCGGCGTTGACCAGGTTGGAAAGGGAAAAGTCGATCACCCGGTACCGCCCGCCAAAGGGGACGGAGCAGGAGTTGCGGAACTGGACCAGCTCCCGAAGGTCGGGGCTCTGTTGATAGGCAAAGATGATACCATGAAGGTCGTTCATGCTTTCGCCCCCTTCTTTACATTCTTGGTGACCATGGCGTTGGGAGACACGGTGGCGCCGTCGCCTACAGTCAGGTCCTGGGCTACCACGGCGATACCCCAGTCCTCGCTCTTGGTCTTTTTGCCGCCCACATGGGCTTTTTCTCCGATGGTGGCGCGCTCGGCCACAATGGCGTATTCCACCACGGCGCCCTTCTTCACCACGGCTCCGGGCATCAGGATGGAGTACCGGACGGTAGCGCCCTCCTCTACGGTGACCGAGTGGAACAACACCGAGTTTTCTACCTTTCCGTCAATCTCATCGCCGCTGGTGGTGATGGAGTGCTTGATGGAGGCCTTTTCTCCGGCGTACTGGGGGGGGCGGATGGCGCTGCGGGCGTAGATGGTCCAGTCGGGATCATAGAGGTCAAAGCCCGATTTTGCCGGATCCAGAAGATCCATGTTGGCGTCCCAGAGGGAATCAATGGTGCCCACGTCCTTCCAGTAGCCTTTGAAGCGGTAGGCGGTCATGGTCTCACCGGCGGCGAGCATGGCGGGGATGATGTTCTTGCCAAAGTCATTGGCGCTCTTTTCATCCTTCTCGTCGGCAATAAGGTAATCCCGCAGCTTGCTCCAGGTAAAGATGTAAATGCCCATGGAGGCAAGGTTGCTCTTGGGCTTTTTGGGCTTCTCCTCAAACTCATAAATATTGTCGGTTTCGTCCACGTTCATAATGCCGAACCGGGGAGCCTCCTCTATGGGGACCTCCATCACCGAGATGGTGCAGGCGGCGTTCATCTCCTTATGGCGGTCCAGCATTTTGGAGTAATCCTGCTTGTAGATGTGGTCGCCGGAGAGGATGAGGACATACTCAGGGTCATACTGCTCCAGGAAGCTCAGGTTCTGATAGATGGCGTTGGCGGTTCCTTTGTACCAGGTGCCCTTCTCATCCTCACGGACATAGGGGGGCAGGATATGGACGCCGCCGTCCATCACGTCCAGGTCCCAGGGCTGGCCGGAGCCGATGTAAGAGTGGAGTTCCAGAGGCTTATACTGGGTCAGGACACCTACGGTGTCGATACCGGAGTTGACACAGTTGGAGAGGGGAAAGTCGATAATACGGTATTTCCCGCCAAAGGGGACCGCCGGTTTGGCCACCGAACTGGTAAGAGCCTTGAGCCGGCTGCCCTGGCCGCCGGCCAGGAGCATAGCTACACATTCCTTTTTCATCAAATCACCTCGTCTTTGATAGGGGACACTCTGGCAAACGCGGGGACTATTTCAATCAGGCTTTTTTGCCTGCTTTGCCCTTGGCGGATCCGGCGGCCTTTTTGACCGGGGCCTTTTTTACGGGAGCCTTCCGGGCGCAGCGGTAAATGACGCCGGACATGGGGGGCAGGTCGATCACAATGGATTGGTCCTGCCCATGGCAGGAGACCTTTTCTGTGGAAAGCTGCGCCTTGTCGCCCAGACCTGTGCCGCCGAAAGCGGCGTCGTCGGAATTGAGCAGTAAGGCGTATTTACCGGCCACAGGGACTCCCACACGGTAGCCCGCCCGGTGAACGGGGGAGAAATTACATGCCACCACCAGGAAGTCGCCCTTTTTGTCCTTGCGGAGGAAAGCCACGGTGTTGGCGTCGGCGTCGTCGGCCTCCAGCCACTGGAAGCCCTCCCAACTGAAATCGATCTCCCACAGCTCAGGACGCTGAAGGTAGAGATTGTTGGCGGCCTGGAAGAAAGCCTTCATGTCCTGGTTTTCCTTGTTGTCCAGCAGGTGCCAGTCCAGGGAATGCTCGTAGTGCCACTCGTTCCACTGGCCAAATTCGCTGCCCATCATGGTGAGCTTTTTGCCCGGATGGGTGAGCATGTATGTATAGAAGACTTTTACACCGGCAAACTTGTCCTTGTACTCTCCCGGTATCTTATTCAGCAGGGAGCCCTTCATATGCACGACTTCATCGTGGCTCATGGGAAGGACAAAGTTTTCCGAGAAGGCGTACATAAAGGAGAAGGTCAGATCCTTGTGGTTGAACTGCCGGAAGTAGGGATCCAGCTTAATGTAGTGAGAAACATCGTTCATCCAGCCCATGTTCCACTTCAGGTTGAAGCCCAGTCCGCCCTCGCTGGCCGGGGCGGTGACCAGAGGCCAGGCAGTGGACTCCTCAGCGATCATCAGAACGTCAGGATGGGCGGAGAATACGGCGGTGTTCAGCTGCTGGAGGAAGCTTACCGCCTCCAGATTTTCGTGACCGCCATGGATGTTGGGGACCCAGTCGCCGCCCTGACGGTTGTAGTCCAGATACAGCATGGAAGCTACCGCGTCTACCCGCAGGCCGTCAATGTGGTATTCTTCCAGCCAAAACAGGGCCGAGGAGGTAAGGAAGGAGCGGACCTCGCCCCGGCCATAATCAAAGACCATGGTGCCCCATTCCTTGTGTTCTCCCTTGCGCCAGTCCGCGTATTCGTAGCAGGGCTGTCCGTCGAAGTGATAGAGGCCAAAGCCATCCCGGGGGAAGTGGGAGGGGACCCAGTCCAGAATGACGCCGATCCCCGCCTGGTGGAGCTGGTCTACCAGGTACATGAAGTCGTGGGGAGTGCCAAAGCGGCTGGTGGCGGCAAAGTAGCCGGTGCACTGATAGCCCCAGGACATGTCCAGGGGATGTTCGGTGACAGGCATGAGCTCCACATGGGTGAAGCCCATCTCCTTCATATAGGGAACCAGATACTGGGCCATGTCCCGGTAGGAGAGGAACTCATCGTCCCCTGTGCGCCGCCAGGAGCCCAGGTGCATTTCGTAGATGTTCAGCGGGGCGGAGTAGACGGGATTTGCCTTTCGCCATTCCAGCCATTTTTGATCCCCCCAGGTATAGCCGCTCAGGTCATATACCTTGGAGCCGTTGCTAGGCCGGGTCTCGGCGTGGAAAGCGAAGGGATCGGCCTTGGCCAGCACCCGCCCGTCGGCGGTATGGACAGCATACTTATAGGTATCGTACTGGCTCAGGCCGGGGACAAAGCCCTCCCAGACGCCGGAGCCAATGCCGGTCATGGGACAGGCGTCGGTGGCCCAGCCGTTGAAGTCCCCCATGATATGGACGGCCTTGGCGTGGGGGGCCCACACCCGGAAGACCTGCCCCGCCGCGCCGTCCCGTGTGTCGGAATGGCAGCCGAAGAAGGACTGCAAATGAGTCTCGGCGCCCTGGACAAAGCGGTCCAGCACCGCGCCGGCAGGGGATTGTTCTTTCTTTGGCATAAGTATGACCTCCCATGGGTTTGGTAAATTGGGACAAATTATAATTTCCAGAAAATGGAAGATTATAAAATATACACAAAGCTGAAAAAAAGATTTACCTATTTTGTATAAATTATACAACGGTTTGCAGGAAAGGTCAAGGACAGAATGGATGTCTTGAATAGAAAAAAAGCGGTTCGCCTTTTGAAAGGGCAAACCGCTGAAAAATCATTATGCCTGGGAATCTGTCCGGCGCGCGTCCTCCTCGGCCATGGTGCGTCTGGGGCGGGCGTTGATGGTTTCGTCCCACTGGGAAAGCCACTGGGGAAGGGCGTCCAGGCCCTCCGGGGTCAGGGGAAAGGTCCTGGTT
>CANRZY010000036.1 GCA_947644625.1 uncultured Pseudoflavonifractor sp. | reverse complement strand
GAAGATGCCCAGGGAGTAGGCTCTGCCCACCGCGTCCCGGGCCCAGTCGGCGGGGGGCACGGCGCAGGAGGCGATGCTCACCCGGTAATGTTGTCTGTCCGTCACATCCTGGGCCAGAAGGGTAGCGTCATGGCCCACATAGTGGTAGCTGGAGCTGCTGCTAAACTGCTGCACCGCCAGAATGTAACCATGCTCGCTGTCAAAGGGGACAATGTTCAGGGACAGGTCTCCGCCGTAGGGTACGTCAATGTTGTCATTGCCCCAGTATGTGGTGGCTCCGTCGGCGGAGGTGAGATACCCCGAGGGGCCCTGGGGGGACTCCAGCTGCACCAGGATGGACAGATTGCCCCCCTCCACCGGGGTGAGGGTGATGGGCACCACCTTCTCGTCCCGGTAGGACATGAGGTTGCCTCCCCCCTCCACCCGGTATTCGGAGGTCAGCACCAGTTCGGTATCATACCGGCCCGGGAGCTTGTTGTTCCCTGTGGTGCCCTTGACGATCTCGACCTGAGCCGTTTCACCGGGGGCCAGAGTCCACTGCTTCTCCTTCAGTTCAAGGCACTGTTGGACGCTCCGCTCAAAGGCCCCATGATTGGTCCCCTCGCTTGCCAGTTTGGCCTGCAGCTCTATCGCCACCTTGGCCCGGTTGGTGACAGAGACGGTCTCGATAACGGTGTCCTCCATCTCCACCGGGCCGAAGTCCACGCTCTCCCGGTCCAGCTCCATGGCCTCCTCACCGCCCATATAGCCGTCATAGACTATTTCAAAGTGGTAGGGCAGGGGGTAGTTGCCCCCCTCGAAGATGGGGCCGTACTGGTTGGCGCCCACGGGCTCGTCGGAGGTGGCGAAGAAGAAGTCCAGCTCTCCGTCATACACCCCGGCAGGGAAACTGGTACTCTCCCGGTATCCGGTGTACAGGGTCACATTCACACTGGCCGAGGAGCCGGGCTTCAGCTCCAGAGCGTAGGTGCTGACGGGGATCACCAGATATTTGCGGATACTGTCCCAGCCCTCCCGGGGCACAGTGACGTTAAAGCGGTTGCCGCCTTTGGAAAGGAAATCGTGGATATACCATAGGGTCTGGTCACTGGTGTTGGTAAAGGAGATGGTGAGGGTGGGGCAGTCCTCTTTCCTGTAGCCGTATTCCATTGTGCCGAAATCGGCCACCTCCATATCGTAGGTGATGGCGCCGGGATCCTCCGGGACTTGGCTCTCCCAGCCGTAGGCCGGGATCCCCTCCGCCAGGGCGGCGGGCAATAGACCCAGACCAAGGCCCAAAGCCAAAACGAGGGAAAGGAACCGTTTCTTCATGTCAATGCACTCCTTTGCTTCAAATTCCGGATTACCCCTCGTAGGGCTTATCCGTTTCCACGAACACACCTGTCTCCGCGGCCCAGCCAATGTTGAAGCCCAGGGCCTTGCCCAGGTCCCGGAGCTTGTAGTAGGTGTAGGCCCCGCCGTTGTCGTCATTTAACACGATGGCCTCCAAGTCGGAGCCCTGACTGTTGACGTTGGTGGGGGCGGTGGCGGGGGAATAGACACGGTTCCCTGAGAAGGGGGTGTGCATCTCCGAGCCATTGGGAGTGTATGCTTTCCCCGTCTCAATGTTCACTGCACCGTTCCAGCCCACATGAAACTGGACGGAGGTACCGTTGAGGACGGCGGCAATATCACGGAGCTTGATGTAGTTGGTATCGTTCCCCTCTGCGTCCTTGAGGGCGTAGCACTGAAACTCCACCGCCTTGCCGTCCACCAGCACCTTCTGGGTGGAGGCGTAGGCCAGATTACCGGGGGCAACGGGCTGCTGGGGCTGCTCCGGCTGGGTGGGGGTGGTGGGTTCGGCTGTCACCCCGCCCTTGGCGTGGTTATAGACCATGCCGCTGCCGGTGTAAGCGCCCTGGTGGAGCTCCAGAACGTAGGGCTGGCCGCCGACATAGGCCAGACTGAGATCATTCTGGAAAGGAGCGATCTCCTCAAAGATCCCCTTGGGGATCACCGGCTCACCCTTTTTATCCACAACAATGTTATAATTCATCACCATAACGCCGCAGCTGTAATCTCTGCCGCCGCGCAGGTCCTCGCTTTCCCGCCACACCACGCTGCCGGTGGTGTCGATATAGCCGCGGTTTTCCACGTTGCCCCGGTTGTCGATGAAGTCCACATACATCAGCCCGTCGTGGAACCCGCCTTTATGAGGTCTCATATCCCGGAAGGCGCTCACCACGTTGCCGGAGGTGTCGATGATGGCGTAGGCGTAGGCCAGCTCATCGCTGGAGCGCAGGTCGGCCACCACGGCGTAGCCGTCATCGGAGAACCGGCTCCAGGCGTTCCCCCAAGGCAGCAGATAGCCGTCTATTTTGCCCCCTTCCGCGTAGGCCGTCCAATAGTCGTCGGTAGAGCTCCGAAGAATGCTTTCCTGAACGTCTTTATCCATGGTGACCAGGGGAAGCGCCATGTCTCCCTGTCCGTTGATATAACCATACGTAACGGTGTTGGCATCATAGTCTATGATCTTGGCGGAGAGCAGACCGCTGCCAAAATAATCGGAGTTGAAGAGTGTTTGCTGCCACTTGTCGCCGTCGTCCACCTCCCTTGTCGTGATGACTTCCCGGCCGGTTTTGTCGATGATTGCGTCATAACTATAACTTCTCCCGGATTCCTTTTCTGCGGTGACTTCTACCCAGGCAAAGCCGTCCTGGAAGTGGTAGATCTGGTCATATCTGAACTGGCAGGGGATGACCTCGTTGCCCTGGTAATCCATAAATCCCATCAGCGGTACGCCCAAGGCGCCGGGGGTCATTGTCTCCCCGTCCCAGAAGGGCGCCAGGCCATCAAAGGGGACAAGCTGGCCGCTCTTCAGGTAGGTCAAAATGCCGTCCCAATAGTGCATCTTGCCCTCCGGCAGGACAATGTTGCCCTCTTTGTCCGCCAGATTGAACTTCTGCATGAACCGCCGGTTGACGTAGTTCTCGTCCACGTCGGCGGAGGTAACCACCAGATAGCCATCATAGAAGGTTCGGCATCCCTCGGCGTTGCTTCCGATGAGGGCATATTTGGTGGAATTGAGCTTGTAGGGCTTGGCCGTGATGTAAAATCCGTCGCCCTGGTACACGTCGCAAAGCGGAGGCGTTTCGTCCGCCAGCACCGCCGTGGGCAATAGGCTCAAGCATAAGCCCAAAGCCAGCAATAGAGACATGATATTTTTCTTCATAGGGTTCACTCCTAATCAAAAATTGCCCTCCCATGCGGGAGAATAAAAGGCATATACCTATTATACTTGAATCCATTTTCAAAAACAATATGCCACCTGAATCGTGGGGGAAATAAAAAATTCACCGCAAGCCTCAGGCTTGCGGTGAATGGTGGAGGAGGGTGGATTCGAACCACCGAAGCGATACGCAACAGATTTACAGTCTGCCCCATTTGGCCACTCTGGAACTCCTCCGTTTGGAGCTGGTTGACGGACTTGAACCCCCGACCTGCTGATTACAAATCAGCTGCTCTACCAACTGAGCTAAACCAGCAAACCAGAAAGGCTGTCCAACAGCGTAGACTATTCTAACAGATGTGAGGAGGGTTGTCAAGAAGAAATTGCGGGGCTTGACATGGGGATGGGGGAATGTTAGAATGGGCAAAATTTGGGAGGGATCTCTATGAAATATGCCGCCGCTCTGTTTGATTTTGATTATACGCTTGGGGACGCCACCGCCTCTATTTTTGAAGGGTATTGCTATGGCTTTGAAAAGATGGGATATTCTCAGCCGGAGCTGGAGGCAGTCCGTCATACGGTGGGCTATATTCTGGAGGACGGCTTTACCATGATTACCGGGGAGGCGGACGAGGAAAAACGCCGGGAGTTCCGCTCCTGGTTCCAGGAGAAAGTGGAGGGCCGCCAGGCGGAGTTGACGAAGCTCTTTCCCGGCGCGGCCGAGTTGCTGCGCGCCCTCCACGCCCAGGGGGTAAAGATCGGGGTGGTCACCAGTAAGCGGGCTACCACTTTGCGGGATATTCTGCGGCGGTATGAGCTTTTGGAGCTGATGGCCGTCACCATCGGCGGAGAGATGGTAAAGCGGCCCAAGCCCGACCCGGAGGGACTTAACACCGCCATTGAGGAGCTGGGGGTGGAGAAGGATAAGGTCCTTTACTGCGGCGACACGGTGATCGACGCGGGGACGGCCCAAAACGCCGGGGTAGACTTTTCAGCGGTGCTGAACGGCACCACCCCGGCGGAGGAGTTTGAAAAATTTCCCTATGTTCATATCGCCCCCGACCTGGTGGAGCTGAAAAGCTGGCTGGGGATATAAGGACTGCGACGATCAAGGTAAAAGCAGAAACCGCCACCCGGCCAAGTGACGGTTTCTAATGCTTTGCGTTATTAACCTAACCAAACCGGGCTGACCGCTTGCCGCAGCGCCCTTTTTATTTTCGTTATAGGGAATATCATCCCTCTTACCAAGCCTCCGGCTGAAGCCGGGGGCTTTTTACATGCAGGGCGGTTGTTCCATGGCGGCGCATGGACGTTTAAAACTCCGCGTTGCCCACCGTGCGGGGATGGGGCAGTACGTCCCGGATGTTGGACACACCGGTGAGGTACATGACCAGCCGCTCAAAGCCCAGGCCGAAGCCGGCGTGGCGGCAGGAGCCGTAGCGGCGGAGATCCAGATACCACCAGTAATCCTCCGGGTCCATACCCAGCTCACGGATCCGGGCCTCCAAAAGCTCTAGCCGCTCCTCGCGCTGGGACCCGCCGATGATCTCTCCGATGCCGGGGACCAGACAGTCGGCGGCGGCCACCGTTTTTCCGTCGTCGTTGGCCCGCATATAGAAGGCCTTGATCTCCTTGGGGTAGTCGGTGACGAAGACAGGCTTTTTGAAGTGCTCCTCGGTAAGATACCGCTCATGCTCTGTCTGAAGGTCGCAGCCCCAGGAGACAGGGTAGTCAAATTTCTTGCCTGACTTTTGGAGGATGTCGATAGCCTCGGTATAGGTGACACGGCCGAAGGCGGAGGAGGCCACATGCTCCAGCCGTTCCTTCAGGCCCTTATCTACAAAGGAATTAAAAAAGTCCATCTCATTGGGGCACTTCTCCATAACCTCCCGGATAACCGATTTGATCATGGCCTCGGCAATATCCATGTCACCCTCCAGGTCGCAGAAGGCCATCTCCGGCTCGATCATCCAGAACTCGGCGGCGTGGCGCTGGGTGTTGGAGTTCTCCGCCCGGAAGGTGGGGCCGAAGGTGTATACGTCCCCAAAGGCCATGGCGAAGTTTTCTGCGTTGAGCTGGCCGGAGACGGTGAGGCTGGCGGGCTTTTCAAAGAAATCCTGGGTAAAGTCCACCTGTCCGTCTTCCGTTTTGGGGAGGTTTTCCGGGTCCAGGGTGGATACCCGGAACATTTCTCCCGCGCCCTCGCAGTCGGAGGCGGTGATGATGGGGGTGTGGACGTAGACAAAGCCCCGGCTCTGGAAGAAGTTGTGGATGGCGTAGGCGGCGGCGGAGCGGACCCGGAAGGTGGCGGAGAAAAGGTTGGTCCGGGGGCGCAGGTGCTGGATGGTCCGCAGAAACTCCACGCTATGCCGCTTTTTCTGAAGGGGATAGTCGGGGGTGGAGGGGCCCTCCACCGCAATGGAGGCGGCTTTTACCTCCAGAGGCTGCTTGGCATCAGGGGTCAGGACCACGGTTCCCTCCACAATAAGAGCCGCGCCTACGTTCTGGGCGGCGATCTCCTTATAGTTGGCAAGGGCATTGGCGTCCATGACTACCTGGAGGTTGGTGAAGCAGGAGCCGTCGTTGAGCTCGATAAAGCCAAAGGTCTTCATGTCCCGGATGGTCTTGGCCCAGCCGCAGACGGTGACGGTCTGGCCGCCGAAGCGGTCCTTGTCGGCAAAGATCTGGGAGATGTGGGTACGTTCCATAGGGATACTTCCTCTCTGTCCATGTTTTGCAAGTATCCCTATTATAAGAAACTTTTTTGGAATTTACAAGATGTTTATGAAAATGGGGAGGGAAATGGAAATTTGAGGGGCGGTCCCTTCCCTGTGCGGGCGGGTTTGGAACCCGCCCCTACGAAACCACCCAACGTACCTGTGCGTAGGGGCCGGTTCAAAACCGGCCCGCCGGGACCACCTTGCAAATTTCTATTTACGCTCTCCGCCGGGACAGGAGCCATATCCCCAGAAAGCCCCAGAGGTCACGCTTGTTCATGGCGGCCTCCCTTCTGCCGGAGGGCCTTCATCCCCGCCCCCAGCAGATTACCGGTGAGAGAGAAACCTAGGGCAATTACCAGGAGGGGACCGTCAGCCATATGGGAGTAGAGCTTTGCCGTCAAAACAAAGAGAGCCGTGGATATTACACAGGACAGCGGGTAGAGGGGACAGAAGCCTTGGCGCTTGCCCAGGGAATACCCTGAGCAAAAGCCGCCCATGGGCAGCAGAAGATAAGGATAGAACAAAACGGAGAGCACAGGCACGTCAGAGGGGTCGCACCACCGCAGGACGGTAGGGACAAGGAGACATAAAAGCAGGGAAAAGGCCATGTGGGGCAGGGTCTCCCGCCACTTCCAGAGGGAGGGGGTGGGGGATAGCCCCAGCCTTTCCCGGATCTGGGCTATCTCGGCATACCAGCCCACCCACCGGCCCAGCCAGATGAGGATATAGATGAGGGTAAAGGGGAGCAGGAAGGTGAGAGCCAGGCCAGGGAGAGGCTCATAGGGAAAGTTGAGAAGGACCCAGGCCCCCAGGGTCAAGGCCATCACGGAGAAATGGACCAGGGAGCGCGGCAGCAGGGACCTCCCCCCGCCGGCAAAGGGCAGGGTGGCGATGCCCACCTGCGCCCCAAACAGGAACCACAGCAGAAAGCCCAACACTGCCCCCAGAGCTTCCGGTACACGGGAGTTGTAGCAGAAGGTGAAGGAGAGGGAGGGCTTTGCCCCAAAAAGCCAACCCGGCTGGGTGAGCCAGGACAGCAACAGGAAAGCGGCCATCCCCAGGACGCCTCCAACCAAGGCGCGGACAAGAGCCTGTTTTTGGTCGTCGATCAGCATATCATATTTCCTCCTTTGTGGAAATGTAGGGGAGGGGCTTGCCCCTCCCGGCAGGCATGGCGGGATCAAACGCTGTCCGGGGGCGGCTTGGGCCCCGCAAAACCGTGTCTGCCCTTGTCAAGCGAAGGTACGTTTCCAGTATAAAGAAAAACAGGCCGACCGTCCATAAAATTTGGACAGTCGGCTCCTTTTCGGGAATAAAAGGGTTTGCTATAGCTCCGTTTCCAAGGGCCTCCGAAGGTCGTAGCCCTCCCGTTGCAGGGTGGCGGTTATTCTGGAAAGCGAAGAGGCGGGGGTGGCGGTAAGGTCGATGCGGAAGGTGGCCGGACGGGTCCCCAACACAGTCTGAATGGTACTGGAATCAATGGCGGAGCGGAGATTGGGCCGCCAAAGGACCCAGTCTGCCGCCTCCAGCGCGCTGCCCAGGGAGGAGGCGGACGGGCCGGACAGAGAGACGGTCCGGGTCTTGATCCGGGCAATGTGGCTGAGAAGGTCGTTGGCCCGGTCCAATTCCGCCAGGGCGCTTTGGGCGTCCATGGAGCCATCCAGAAGGATCCCTACAGAATGCCCCGCAGCCACGGCCTTTCGGATAAGGGCGGACTGGTTGGACAGGGAATCGGGAGTAAAGAGAAGCAGGGCATGGACTCCGTTGGGGAAAAGCCCCGTAAGCTCCCCAGTCCACTGGGAGGCGTCCAGAGAAAGATAGATCCGAATATCCTCGTTATTTCCGGCGGGGGGACGGCTTATGGCCGGAGTGGGCGCGGAGGAGGGGGTAACGGCGGCGGAGGGATGGGGGGACAGGCTTTGCAGCACCTGGTTATAGCGGGTGGTCATGGCGCTTCGGGCGGAGGAGAGAAAGGTACTGTCGTCCATATGGGGAGAGGATGGATTACTGATCCGGATAGCGGTCCCCCGGTCAACGGTGGGCAAAAAGGAGTACTGAAGGCCAAAAAAATTGCATACCGCCGAGGCGGGTACATAGGGGATATTGTTCCGGGTGGTGGCGGAAAAGTTCATCAGATTTCCTTGATCGTCCTCACATTGGCTCTTATTGAGGTGAAAGGTAAGGGTGCTTCGGTTCACGGAATAGAGGGTGAGAACGGTGCCGTGCTCCGGGGTGATCCCGTAATAGACCCCCAGGTCCACACCGGTAAGGTTGCGGTCAAAGGTGGAGTAGGGGATATAGATGATACCGTTGATAGCCACGGGGAGGGCGCCGCCCGGCAGGTCGCAGAATTTGTCGTTGGCGGCCAAGAGATAGACCGGGGTGGAGGGGACGCCCCAGACGGGCAGGATCAGGGCGCACACAAGGGCCAGCGCGCACAGCAGCGCCGGAAGGCGGCGGGGCCTGTTCATGGGGAGTCCTCCTCCTTTCTTTGGTCACAAGGGGCAGATCAGCCCTCCATCATTTTCTCAAAGGTTTCGGCGTCCATGACCTCGTGCTCCAGAAGATACTGGGCCACCTTGTCAAGGTAGGTCCGGTCCCTTGTCAAAATGGTCTCACAGGTCCGGTAGGCCTCATCCAGAAGACGCTTGACCTCCTCGTCAATAAGGGTGGCGGTCTCCTCGGAGTAGGTCTTGGCCTGGGCCATGCTGCGGCCAATGAAGACCTCATCATGGCCGGAATCAAAGACCACATTGCCCAGCCGGTCGCTCATGCCGTAGCGCATGACCATATTCCGGGCGGTGTGGCTGGCCTGCTGAAGGTCGCTGCCCGCGCCGGTGGAGATATCTCCCAGTACCAGCTGTTCGGCGCAGCGGCCGCCGAGACACACGGCGATCCGGTCGGTCAGCTCCTTCCGGGACTGGTAGCTCACATCCTCCTTGGGAAGGTGGATGGTCATGCCTCCCGCCATGCCACGGGGGACGATGGTGATCTGGTGGACCGGGTCCTGGCTGGGAAGGGCGTGTATGACCAGGGCGTGGCCCGCCTCGTGGTAGGCGGTAAGCTTCCGCTCCCGCTCAATGACCACCCGGCTCTTCTTTTCGGGTCCGGCCAGCACCTTAATGACCGATTCCTGAATGTCCTCCATGGTAATGACCGGACGGCGGAACCGGGCGGCCCGGAGGGCGGCCTCGTTCATCAGGTTTTCCAGGTCCGCTCCGGTGAAGCTGGCGGTGGCCTTGGCGGCTTTGTTCAGGTCTACGTCCTCGGCCAGAGGCTTGTTTCTGGAGTGGACCTTCAGGATATTTTCCCGGCCTCTTACATCAGGAGCGCCCACATAGACCTGACGGTCAAACCGTCCAGGCCGCAGAAGGGCGGGGTCCAGGATATCCACCCGGTTGGTGGCGGCCAGGACCACCACCCCTTCGTTGGCGGAGAAGCCGTCCATTTCCACCAGAAGCTGGTTCAGGGTCTGTTCCCTCTCGTCATGTCCGCCGCCCAGGCCCGCGCCCCTCTGGCGGCCCACGGCGTCGATCTCGTCGATAAAGATGATGGCGGGGGAATCCTTCTTGGCCTGGTCAAAGAGGTCCCGGACCCGGCCCGCGCCTACGCCCACATAGAGCTCTACAAAGTCGGAGCCGGAGATGGACAGAAAGTTGACTCCCGCCTCCCCGGCCACCGCTTTGGCAAGGAGGGTCTTGCCCGTGCCGGGAGGGCCAACCAGGAGGATCCCCTTGGGGATCCGGGCCCCCAGCTTCAGGTACCGCTGGGGCTCCTTGAGGAAGTCCACCACCTCCTGAAGCTCCGCCTTTTCCTCGTCGGAGCCCGCCACGTCGGCAAAGGTGATCTTTTTCCCCTTTTCGTCCAGGGTGCGGGTCCTGGCCCGGCTGAACCGGGCGGCCCGGTCTCCTCCCGCACCGCCTCCCATGCTCTGGCGGACCATCATGTTATACCACAAAAGGGCAAAAAGACCCAATATAGCCAGCCAGGGAAGCAGCTCCAGCCACCAGGAGACCTCCGTGTCCCGCTGGTAGTTGTAGTCGGTGAGGACGCCGGAGCGCTTTTGGGCAATGAGAAGGTCGTTAAATTCCTCATAAAAAAGGTCGGTGCTGTAGAGCTTGG
This sequence comes from uncultured Pseudoflavonifractor sp., assembly GCA_947644625.1. Taxonomy (GTDB): domain Bacteria; phylum Bacillota; class Clostridia; order Oscillospirales; family Oscillospiraceae; genus Vermiculatibacterium. The sequence continues at coordinate 7,202 of CANRZY010000036.1, read as the reverse complement.
CGGTAACGACCTCCTGCCCGTTCCAAGGCTCCTTCAGCTTCATGGTGAGCTGCCCGTCCTTTACCAGAACGGTATCCACCTGACAGTTTTCAATGAGGGTCCGTACGTCGGCGGAGGAGGGGCTGGGGGAGGCGTTCAGAAGCCCCCGAAGGGCAAACACGGTCACCGCCAGGATCACCAGGACAAGACTGAGAAAGCCAATGTCTCTGGCATTGATCTTTTTATCCAAGAAAGCACACCCTTTCATTTAGCTTCAAATGACAAAGGCAGACACGGTTTTGCGGGGCCCAAGCCGCCCCCGGACTGCGTTTTGTCTCCTTGCCTTACGCCAGTAAGGCTGCGTTGACAACCTTGCCGGGAACGCCTTGGGCTTCCGCAAAACTCCTTCGGACCCTCTGGGGCGTGTTTGCCCTTGTTATTTGAAGCTAGCCCTTCTCATAGACGCAGGGCTTCAAGACCCCAATATAGGGGAGATTGCGGTAGAGCTCATTATAGTCCAGACCGTAGCCCACCACAAATTCATCCGGAACGGTAAAGCCCACATAGTCGGCGGTAATGGGCTTGGTCCGGCGGGAGGGCTTATCCAGCAGAGTACACAGCCGCAGGGAGGCGGGATTTCTGGCCTCCAGAAGCTGGAAAAGGTAGGAGAGAGTGTTCCCGCTGTCCAGGATATCCTCCACCACGATCAGGTCCTGTCCCTCGATGGAATCAGTAAGGTCCTTGACAATGTTGACCTGGCCCGAAGAGCTGGTGCCGGAGCCGTAGGAGGATACCGCCATAAAGTCTACCTGGCAGAAGGGCTGGATATGCCGGGTAAGATCCGCCATAAAGATGAAGGAGCCCCGGAGGACGCTGACCAGCAACGGCGCTTTTCCGGCGTAGTCAGCGCTGATCTGCGCGCCAAGCTCTGCCACCCGTTTTTGAAGGTCGGCCTCCGGGATCAAAATGTGGTCGATATCATCTCTCATGTTTGTCATTGCATATCCTCTCCCTTTCTGTGATCGATAATTCGTACCTGCCCACGGCAGGGGTGCGACAGATTATAGCCCAGTCCGGCCACGGCAATGATCCCCTGGTCGTCGGCCACCACAGGAATGCGGTCCCGCTCTGAACGGGGAAGCTTTTGGTCGATAAAAAGTTTTTTCAGGCTTTTTGTGTGGCCGTTTGGAAGGGTAAGCGTATCTCCCGGACCGCGGGAGCGGACCACCAGTCCCGGCCAAGGGGGAGCTTGCAGGCTGACCGTCCAGGGAAGGCCGGGGACAGGATTGTCCCCTTCCCGGAGAGGCATGACCGCCAGGGGCTGGGGCGGAAGGTCATGGGTCAGTACCAGAAGGTCGTATTCCCTCCGGGCGGTAAGCTGGTGGGGAAGGGAGACCTGGGCGGAGGGAGAGGCGGTTTGGCATAGGGTCAGTAGAGATTCAATGTGGGCGGCAGAGCAGTCCCAGTCTCCCTCGGCGGCCTCGGACAGGAGAAGCCTTACGGCCCGGGAGGCCACCGGAACCGGGGCTTGGGCAATGGCGGAGGCGGGAATGACCAGATCTTCTTCCCGCCGTCTGGCCTGACGAAAAAGCTGCCGGGCCAGATCGTTGAGATAGTCGTTGTCCGCCCGAAGCCGGGGGATGGCGGAGGAGAGGCGGCGGACAAAGCCGGGGTTTATCTCCTCCAAAAGGGGAATGAGCTGATGACGCACCCGGTTGCGGGTGTATGTGTCGTCGGCGTTGGTGCTGTCCTCCATATGGGGAACGCCGTGTTGGGCAAGGTAGGCCTCGATCTCCCGCCGGGAGGTGGTGAGAAGGGGGCGTATGAGCTGGTGAAGCTGGGGAGAAATACCGGTGAGGCCGTTCAGGCCGCTGCCCCGCAGCAGATGGAGAAGCAGGGTCTCGGCGTTGTCCTCGGCGTTGTGGGCGGTGGCAATGAGTCCGCAGCCCTCCTCCTCAGCCGCCCGGAACAGAAAGGTATAGCGCAGGGTGCGCCCGGCCTCCTCAATAGAGAGCTTTTCCCGTTTGGCAAAGGCCCTTACGTCTCCCCGGCCCACGGTAAGAGGGAGACCCCATTGTCCACAGATATCCCGGACAAAGGCCTCGTCCCGTTCGGATTCCTCTCCCCGCAACTGGTGGTTAAAATGGGCGGCTGTCAGGGAGAGGTCCTCCCGCTGGGAGAGTACATGGAGCAGACACATGGAGTCCGCCCCGCCGGAGACGGCGCAGAGCACCCGGGAGCCGGGAGGAAGAAGAGACAACTGGAGCACGTCAGTATTCCTCCTCGTGCCGCCGGTCGATGGAAGCGAAGGTGGTAAATTCTGGCAGCCACTGGAGCTCCACGGTTCCCGTCTCGCCGTGGCGGTTTTTGGCGATGATGCACTCAGCCAGATTCCGGTCCTCGGTATCCGGGTCGTAGTAGCCCTCCCGGTAGAGGAACATAACGATGTCGGCGTCCTGCTCGATGGCGCCCGATTCCCGAAGGTCGGAGAGCATGGGCCGCTTGTCCGAGCGGGACTCGTTGGCACGGGAGAGCTGGGAGAGGCAGAGAACGGGTACGTTCAGCTCCTTGGCCATGATCTTCAGGGCACGGGAAATGTCGCTGACGATCTGCTGTCGGTTGTCTCCGGAGCGGCCGGGACCACCGGCGGAGGTCATAAGCTGAAGGTAGTCAATGACCACAAGGCCCAGATTCTCCACCCGGCGGCACTTGGCGTTCATGTCGGAGACAGAGAGCATGGGGTTGTCGTCAATAAGGATATTGGTCTGGTTGAGGGAGGCGGAGGCGGCGGCAATCTTGTCCCAGTCGTCCTCCCCCAGCCGGCCCGTAATAAGCTTTTTCAGATCCACAAAGGATTCGTTGGAAATAAGGCGCATGGCAAGCTGCTCCCGGCTCATTTCCAGGGAGAAGTAGACCACGGCCTTACCCGAAAACTTTCCCGCGTGGAGAAGCATGTTGAGGGCCATGGAGGTTTTGCCCATGCCGGGACGGGCGGCCAGAAGAATGAGGTCGGACTTGTTGAGTCCGGAGATGGCGGAATCCACATCGGAAAAGCCGGTGGACAGTCCGGGGACTGCCGAACCGTTGGCGGCCAGCTCGCTCAAGCGGTCATAGAGGGTATAGATCACGCTGGAGATATGCTCTAGCCCCTGGGAGGCCCGGCCCCGGCGGATGGCGAAGATCCGCTGCTCGGCGGCCTCCAGAGCTTCCTGGGCGGTGGCGGCGCCCTCCTGGACCATACTGGTAATGGCCCCTGCCGTTTCCGCCACCTGGCGCAGAAGGGCCTTGTCCCGGACAATGCCAATATACTCCTCTACGTTGGCGGCGGAGGGGGTGGTCATCATCAACTGCCGGATATAGTCGTAGGAGGTATTCTCGTCATATACGCCGGTCTGCTTCATCTTCTCCAGAACGGTGACGGGATCGATGGTCTCGGAGAAATTGAACATGGAGCAGATGGCCTCAAAAAGCTCCCGGTTCTGGCGGAGGTAAAAGTCTTCCGGCTTCAGCTTTTCAATGATTCCGGGAATACAGCGCTCGTCAATAAGGGCGGAGCCCAATACCGCCTGCTCGGCCACGGTGGAATGGGGCATTTGGCGGGAGACGAGTTCATCCATTTTGGTCACCTCCTGGTCAATATGGTAACGGTGGGTCCCGGAGGACCGTCGGGGACGACGGTCCCTACGGGGTTATTCTTCGCAGACGATCACGTTGATAACGCCGCTGATCTCGTACCCCAGCTTGCATTTGAGCTGGTATGTACCGAAGGACTTGATGGGATCGGGCATGACGATCTTGGTCTTGGCAATGTCAAAGCCGAACTGGGTCTTCAAAGCGTCGGAGACCTCCTTGGAGGTCACAGAGCCGAAGAGCCTGCCGCCGTTGCCTGCCTTGGCGGGGATCTTGACCATGCAGCCCTTCAGTTTTTCCACCAACTCCATAGCGGCGGCACGCTCCGCCGCCTCCTGGGCCAGGCGGGCCTTCTCCTGCTGCTTCATGGTGTTGAGGGCCTCCGGCGTGGCGGCCACGGCCAGCTTGCGGGGCAGAAGGAAATTCCGGGCATAGCCGTCGCTGGCCTCGATAAGCTGGCCCTTCTTGCCCTGGCCCTTTACGTCCTGCAAAAGAATGACTTTCATAATAAAACAACTCCTTTTGAAGTGGTGAAATAGAAAACGGCGGATGTGGGGCTTATCCGTTGTCGCAATAATGGTTGATAGCGGCCCGAAGCTCCTCCAGCACGGCGTCTACCGTCTTTTCCGGGATCTGGGCTCCAGCCACCGCGGCGTTGCCGCCTCCTCCCAGGGCCTCGGTAATGACCTGCACGTTTACCTCGCCTGAGCTTCGGGCGGACAGGATCACCCGGCCGGATTCATCGGGGAAGAGGACAAAGGAGGCGTTGAAGCCCGAAATAGTCAGCAGCTCGTCCGCGGCCTGGGCGGCGGTGACCCGGTCCACCGGATGGGAGAGGGCGGAAACGGCGACTGCCTCCCGGACTGTCTGGGCCTCCTTTATGATCTCATACCGGGATACGGCCTGCGCCAGGTCGGTTTTGAAGAACCGGCGGACCTCGGTGGTGTCCGCTCCCGCCCGGCGGAGGAAGGCCGCCGCGTCAAAGGTGCGGCTTCCCGTGCGGACGGTAAAGTTCTTGCTGTCCAGTACGATGCCCGCCATCAGGGCCTCCGCCTCCCGGCGGAGAAGGTCCTTGGGATCCAGGACGTACTGCAAAAGCTCCGTGGTAAGCTCGGAGGCGGAGGAGGCATAGGGCTCGTGAAAGTTGAGGGCCGCCCCCTCAATGTAGCTGGCCGCCCGGCGGTGGTGGTCAATGACCGCTACCTTGTTCACTGCCTCCAGGAGGTCGGAAGAGAGGACCTGTTCCGGCCGGTTGGTGTCTACCACCACCAAAAGGGAGCTGACGTCGGCGCTTACAAGGGCGTCGGTGGGGGAGAGAAATATCCCCTCGTATTCCGGCAGAGCAGCCAGCTCACTCACAAGCTGCTCGGCGGGATTGGCATTGGGATCCCGGAGAATATGGACGGGGATCCCTCTTTTCCGGGCCATGGCCACGATCCCCGCCGCAGGCCCTACGCAGTCCATATCGGGGAAGGCGTGACCCATGACGAAGACCTGGGAGGCGTCGCCGATCAGCTCATAGAGGGCGCTTGCCATGACCCGGCTTTTTACCTTGGTGTGTTTTTCCGTGTCGGAAGCCCGGCGTCCGCCGTAAAACTCAAAGTTGAAGCGGTTTTTCACCACCGCCTGGTCGCCGCCCCGGGAAAGGGCCATCTCCAGGGCCAGGGAGGCGTACTGGAAAAGCTCGCTGTAGCTGTCGGCGTCCCGGCCCGCGCCGATGGAGAGGGTAACGGGCAGTCCGTTGGGGTTCACCACCCCGCGGATCTGGTCCAGTACGTCAAATTTCTGATCCAGAAAGGAGGCAAGGTACTCCTCGTCAAAGAGAAAGAGGTAACGGTCCCGGTCATACCGACACAAAAGCCCGTGGGTGGGGCTGGTCCACTCATCCAGGATCCGGTCCACATCGGAGAGCATGGCGCTTTTTACATTGTCGCTGATCCCCCGGAATACCTCGTCATAGTTGTCCAGGTTGAGAAGGGCCACCACTGGGCGGGAGGAATAGAACTGGTCCCGGAGAAGAGAAAAGTCAGTGACGTCCACCCAGTAGGTGGTGGCCAGGAAGCTCCGCTCCCCCTTGTCTCCGGTACGGACTAGATGTCCGAAGACCAGAAAGCGGCGCTGTCCCAGGTGGATCTCCGAAGGGCACTGGGTCTTGCCCTCCATAAGCCACCGGGGATCAAAGCCGGGGACCGCCTCTGTGACCTTCCGGTCAAAGAGATGGTCCCGCTCCCCGGTGATCTGGAGAAAGCGGTCGTTGGACCAGATAACATCCTCCGTCTCCGGCTGAAATATGACCATGGGCAGGGGGGCGTTGACCATGGTATCCTTGGCGGCCACATCCATGTTGGAGCTGATATTGTCGATATAGCTGAGGATCTCTCTCTTTCGGACCTCGTTTCCATGACGGAAGTAGGCCAAAAGGGCCACTACGATGATCCCCTCTACACAGGCCAGAACATATTGTCCGGCCAGGGCGGTGGCAAAAGCAAAGGCGGTGAGAAATAGGAAATAAAGCCGAAAGCTGGGCTCCAACAGATGGGCAAGCCCCTTTTTGCGCATATGGACGACCCCCTTTCCAGAGTAAATTGCAGAAAAGGATATAAGTAATTTCATAATACCACATCATCCAGAAAAAAACAAGGCTAGAGCTACGCCTTTGCAGGATAAGGAAAACGCTTATTTCGCTTTACACCTTGATCCTGAGCCTGGATATTTCCAGCCAACATACCGTTTAGGTCATCGAATCAGCGTGACCCGAAGGGAGGCGACCCGACCGCCATACTACAGCGGTTTGTGGAGCTGATGCAGTAAAGGAACGCCCCCGGCGTCTAAAGGACGCTGGGGGCGCATTTGTAAAGAACGGAGAAAAATTTACTTTTTCTCGTCCCTGTCGTCGGTAAAGATCTCCTTGGCGCTGGCGGCCAAACCCGCCAGACCCTGGATCTCGCTGGGGATGATGAGCTTGGTTGCCTTGCCGTCGGCGGCCTTCTGGAAGGCTTCCAGGGCCTTCAGCTTGACCACCTGGTCGCTGGGGGCGGCCTGGGTCAGCAGCTTCAAAGCCTCGGCGGTGGCCTGCTGGACCTTCAGAATGGCCTCCGCCTCGCCCTCGGCCCGCTTGATGGCGGCTTCCTTGGCGGCCTCGGCTTTCAGGATGAGAGACTGCTTTTCACCCTCGGCAACCAGGATCTGGGACTGCTTCTGGCCCTCGGCCTGAAGGATGGACTCCCGGCGCTCCCGCTCCGCCTTCATCTGCTTCTCCATGGCGTCCTGGATCTCACGGGGCGGAATAATGTTTTTCAGCTCCACCCGGTTGACCTTGATGCCCCAGGGGTCGGTGGCCTCGTCCAGGATGGCCCGCATCTGGGTGTTGATGTGGTCGCGGCTGGTGAGGGACTGGTCCAGCTCCAGATCGCCGATGATGTTACGCAGGGTGGTGGCGGTGAGGTTCTCGATGGCGCTCATGGGATGCTCCACGCCGTAGGTATACAGCTTGGGGTCGGTGATCTGGAAGTAGAGCACGGTGTCGATCTGCATGGTGACATTGTCCTTGGTGATAACGGGCTGGGGGGCGAAGTCCACCACCTGCTCCTTCA
>CANRZY010000035.1 GCA_947644625.1 uncultured Pseudoflavonifractor sp. | reverse complement strand
CTTCACTGGTTTTCTCCTTCCCAATTCATTGTCCAATATGTTTGACAAACCTACACCCTTTCCTGTGACAGTGATTTCTTTTTCTTGTATATATGGGAAAAATTTGATATAATACTTTTCAATAATGCCTTTATGATATGGGGGTGCCTTAGTGTTTGAGCTGGATTGGAAGGGGCTGTTCATCCTGCTGCTCTCTGCTGTGGCGTCCCTTTTTTGCATTACGGTTCACGAGCTTTCCCATGGCTATATGGCATACCGGCTGGGAGACCCCACCGCCAAGAATGCGGGGCGGCTGACGCTGAATCCCATCAGACATATTGATCTTTTCGGTTTTTTGATGATGCTGGTGGCCCATGTGGGCTGGGCCAAGCCCGTGCCGGTGGATATGCGGTATTTTAAGGATCCCAAAAAGGGGATGGCCCTTACCGCTTTGGCGGGACCAGCCTCCAATTTCATTCTGGCTCTTCTTATCCTGCTGACGGGGTCTCTGCTTTTGTGGTTTGCCCCCGACGGTATCGTGACAGCCTATCTTGTGCTGTTCCTCTGCTATATGGCGGTGCTCAGCGTAGGGCTGGGACTTTTTAACCTGATTCCCATTCCGCCTCTGGACGGGGCCAAGATCTTTTACGCGGTGCTGCCGGACAAGTTGTACCGCACCATGCTCTACTATGAGCGGTATATCCGTTTTGGGGTGCTGGTCCTGGCCTGGCTGGGTGTTTTCTCCGGACCTCTGGATTTCTGTATTGGCTGGACTCTGCGGGGAATGTGCGCTTTGACCCGGTTCCCCTTTGCTCTGCTGCAATTCTATTTCGGCTTTTGAGGGAGGGAAAACGCTTGGACAGTCCCATTTATCACCTGGAAAAGGTGGTCCGGGCCAAGGCCGATGATATGGAGGACTTTAACGGCCCTCTCGACCTCATTTTGAGCCTGCTGGCAAAAAATAAGATGGAGATCCAGGATATCCAGATTTCCCTGATCCTGGACCAGTATATGGCCTGGATCGAGAAGCGCCGCTCCATGGATCTGGAGGTGGCCAGCGAGTTTATTACCATGGCCTCCCAGCTCATGTTCATCAAAAGCCGAATGCTTCTGTCCATTCACGACGAGGAGGCGATCAGCGAACTGGACCAGTTGATCGCTTCTTTGGAGGAGCACCAGCGCCATGAAAACTATGCCCGGATGCAGGCAGTGGTGCCCCAGCTTTCCGACCGGTATGATGTGGGGCGGAACTATATCACAAAGGTGCCGGAGCATTTGCAGATAAATAAGGTCTACCGGTATAGCCATAAACCCGAAGATCTGCTTCGGGCCATCTCCTCCGCCATGGAGCGGGTAGACAACCATCTGCCGCCGCCCATGGCAGCCTTTGAGGGGATCGTTGGCCGGGAGCCCTACCCGGTAAGCGACAAAGCCGGGGAGATCATGCAGCGTCTCCAGCGTTTTGGCGTTACCCGGTTTCACGCCCTATTCCATGGCAACCGGAGCCGGTCGGAGATCGTTGCCACCTTCCTGGCGGTGCTGGAGCTATGCAAGGCGCGGAGGCTCCGCCTGGCCGGAACGGAGACCGACTGCACCGTTACCAGTATCGGCGGAGGAGATGAAAACTTTGAGTTTTCCGCCGATACGTACTGAGAGAGGAGGCCACCCATGGAATTGAAGGAAGTGGAGTCCGCCATTGAGGGGATCCTCTTTGCCGCCGGAGAGCCGGTGGGGGTAGAGAGGCTTTGTATGACGCTGGAGATCGACCGGGAGACCGCCGACGCGGTGTGCCAGCGGCTGGCCGATCAGTATAGCTATGAGCGCCGGGGGATCCGGCTGGTGAAGCTGGAGAGCTGTTATCAGCTTTGCTCCGCTCCTGAGTACGCCGACTATATCCGCAAGGCCTTTGAAAGCCGGAAACCCGCCCGGCTCAGCCAGCCCGCCCTGGAGGTCCTTGCCATTATCGCCTATTATCAGCCTACGACCAAGGCCTATGTGGACCAGATCCGGGGGGTGGACAGCTCCTATACGGTGGGACTTCTTACGGAGCGGGAGCTGATCGAGGAGTGCGGGCGTCTGGCGGTGCCGGGGCGGCCCATCCTATACCGGACCACACAGAATTTCCTGCGCTCTTTCAGCCTATCCAGCCTGGAGGAGCTTCCCGATCTGCCCAACGCCTCGGCGGAGGATGAGCAGATCACCCTGGATATGCAGGAGGGGATCGCCCGGCTTCAGGAGGCGGAGGAGAAGAAGAGGCTTCAAGAGGAAGGGACGGAAGAGAGTCCTATCACCGACGAGGAACTGGAGGCCGCAGCTAGGGAGTTGGCGGAGTGGGAAGAGTCTTCGGAGGAAGAAACGCCTTCCCCGTCTTCGGAGCCTCCTTTTGAGGAGAGCGAAGAATGACCCTTTTGAAGGTACTGGCCGGGCTCATATTCGCTGTGTTTTTGCTGGGCCGCATCCGTGTGGGCGGGGAAGCGGAATACGCGCAGACAGGTCTGCTGGTCAAGATCCGGATGGGTTTTCTGAAATTTCAGGTCTTTCCATTGAAAAAGAAAGGGGAAAGGGTGGAAAAAAAGAAAAAGTTACCCCGGAAGAAGAAGGAAAGCCAGGCAGAGAAAAAAACGGAGCCGGAGCCAAAGCCCAAGGAAAAAAAAGGCGGCCCTCTGGAGCTCGTGAAGCGCTGGCTGCCCCTGGTATGCGAAGCGGCGGGAGAGCTGAAGAGGAAGATCCGGATCGATAAGTTGTACCTGGATCTGACCATCGCCTCCGGTGACGCCGCCGGAACAGCTATGGCCTATGGCTACGCAAACATGGCATTGGGTATGCTTTGGCCTGTTATTGAGCAGAATTTTGAAGTGAGAGACCCGAAGCTCCATACGGGAGTGGATTTTACTGCCCGGAACGCTGCAGTTTATATTGCCGCCGCCTTTTCTGCCCGGCTGGGACAGCTCTGCAGCTTTGGACTGCGGTTTGGATGGAAGTTCCTTCGTATCTATTGGAAAACAAGACCCCGCGCAAAATCACAGAAAGAGGCGATCTGACATGAATGAGCATCCCCTGAACGATCTGATGAGTTCCGCCATGGAAAAGATCCGGGTCATGGCCAACGCCAATACGGTGGTGGGAGAGCCCATCGTTACGGATGAGGTCACCATCATTCCCGTATCCCGGGTGAGTCTTGGTATAGGAGTGGGCGGCAGCGACTTTGCCGGTAAAAACCAGAAGCCGGGGGCGGACAACTCCTTTGGCGGAGGCAGTGGCGCGGGGATCAGCATGGATCCCATCGCATTCCTCATTGTACGGGGAGACAATGTGCGCCTGTTGCCTGTGATCCCGCCCAGCGGTCCCATCGACCGGGTCATTGACGTGGTGCCTGAGGTGGTGGACAAGATCACCGGCTTTGTGGAAAAACAGCAGGAAAAGAAGGATAACACCGGCTTCTAAGGCGCATAATGATACTATCTCTGATTATTGTGAGGTAGTGTCATATGAAGCGTTTGCTTCTTTTCTTGATTGCTGTGTCCATTACCTGCCCGATGTGCCTGGGGGCGGAGTCAGCGCCTGCTGTTTCGGCGGCGGCCGCTATCCTGATGGACGCAGAGAGCGGGCGGATCCTCTATGAAAAGGATGCCCACACCCCCCGGCTCATCGCCAGTACCACCAAGCTGTTGACGGCTTTGGTGGCGGTGGAATCTACCCCCGATCTGGAAAGGGTGATCGAGGTAAAGCCGGAATACCAGGCGGAGGGTTCCTCCATGTATTTGAAGGTGGGGGAGGAACTGACGCTGAAGGAGCTTCTCTACGGACTCCTTCTGGCGTCGGGGAATGACGCGGCTCTGGCCATTGCCGGGGGCTGCGCCGGATCGGTGGAGACCTTTGTGGACTGGATGAATGAATGGGCTGCCGACCTGGAGATGAAGGATTCTCATTTTGCCAATCCCAATGGTCTGGATGATGAGGAGCATTACTCTACCGCCTACGATATGGCGCTGCTGGCCCAGGCGGTGCTGAGGAACGAGACTCTGCGGGAGATGGTGGCTACCCGCTCCATTACAGCAGCGGGCCGCAGCCTGACCAATCACAACAAGCTGCTCTGGCAGTATGAAGGCTGCATAGGGATGAAAACAGGATACACCGAGGCGGCGGGGCGGACGCTGGTCTCCTGTGCCGCACGGAATGGACAGACCTTGATCTGTGTGACGTTGAAGGACAGGGATGATTGGAAGGATCATGCCGCTCTTTTTGATTACGGCTTTTCCGCCTTTCCGATTCATCCTTTGGCACGGAGCGGGAAGAGCTTTCGGACCCTGCCTGTAACAGGAAGCCTTCTTCCTCAGGTGGAGGTGGTGACCGCTGAGGATGTGCGTTATCCTCTGGCTGCTGCGGAGCGGGTCCGGGCCAGGATCACCCTGCCCCAAGAGGCGGCGGCTCCCATTCAAAAGGGGACCATTGCCGGAAAGCTTACCTTTCAGGTGGGGGAAGCGGTGGTGGGAGAGACTTATCTTCTCTACGCTGCGGATGTTCCGGAGGATACGGGGCGGCCTTCACTGTTTCAACGGGCAAAGGATCTGCTGCGCGGCGAGAAGGGAAGGACCTCCCTTGCCGCGTTTTGGTTGAAAATGGGGTGAAAACCTATGGAAGAGCGCCTGCAAAAGATTCTCTCCGCCGCCGGGATATGCTCCCGGCGAACAGCGGAGGAGTACATACGGGACGGACGGGTGGCCGTGAACGGAGCGACTGCGCGTGTGGGGGACAAGGCGGATCCGGACAGGGACCAGGTGACGGTGGACGGACATTCGCTGACAGGGGAAACAAGGCAGGTCTGGCTCATGCTTCACAAGCCCAAGGGATATGTGACGACCCTTGAGGATGAACGGGGACGGCGGACGGCGGCCGGGTTGGTGGAGGGATGCGGCTGCCGGGTTTGGCCGGTGGGGAGACTGGATCTGAATTCGGAAGGGCTGCTCCTCTTTACCAACGATGGAGCTGGGACCAACCGGATCATTCATCCCAGCCATCAGATGGAGAAGGAATATCATGTGACGGTATCAGGAGATGTGGAGACGGCATTGCCTGTTTTGCGCGGTCCTATGAAATTGGACGGAGAGCCTCTTTCTCCGGCCCAGGTATCGGTTCTGCGCCGTGATAAGCTGGGCGGGGAGCTGGCGGTGGTGATCCATCAGGGGAAGAACCGCCAGGTACGGCGGATGTGCGCGCAGGCGGGGCTGGAGGTCAGGCGGCTTATTCGAGTCCGGGAGGGACCTGTTCGATTGGGAGAACTGAAACCGGGGCAGTGGAGGTTTCTCACCGGGGAGGAGATCTGCGCCCTGAAAAAGTGAATTCTTTTTTTGCAGGATGGCGGCAAGAAAACTTGCAAAAAACAGTTGCTTTTCTTGAAAAATCCGGCTATGATAGAAGCTGGTGTTCAGGCTGAGGAAAAGCGAGGGGTTCTGATGACAAAGGATATTTTGACACTGATACAGCATGAGATGAGAGGCTTCTCCAAGGGCCAGAAGCTCATTGCCAATTACATTCTGAATTCATACGACAAAGCGGCCTTTATGACCGCAAGCAAGCTGGGCCAGACGGTGCGTGTCAGCGAATCCACCGTGGTCCGCTTTGCTGCGGAGCTGGGCTATGACGGCTATCCCGCCATGCAGAAAGCGCTGCAAGAGATGATCCGCAACAAGCTTACCGCCGTGCAGCGGATCGAGGTCTCCAATGACCGCATGAGCAACCATGATATCCTTCCCATGGTGATGCATGCGGACGCGGAAAACATCCGCCTCACCCTGGAGGAGGTGGACAGGGCCGACTTCAACGCCACGGTGGAGGCCATCCTGAAGGCGCGGAAGGTCTACATTCTGGGCGTCCGCTCCGCCTATGCCCTTTCCAGCTTCCTGGGCTTCTATTTCAATATGATGCTGGAAAATGTGGTGGTGGTCCATACCAATTCCTCCAGCGAGCTTTTTGAGCAGATATTGCGGATCGGGCAGGGAGATGTGATCTTGGGGATCAGCTTTCCCCGGTATTCCAAGCGGACCCTGAAGGCCATGGGCTATGCCAAGGAGCGGGGAGCCACCGCCATTGCCATGACGGATTCCCAGACGTCTCCCCTGGCTGGGATCGCCGACCATACCCTGCTGGCGAAAAGCGACATGGTATCCTTCGTGGACTCTCTGGTGGCGCCCCTTTCCCTGGTAAACGCCCTGATCGCGGAGGTAAGCCGGAAAAAGGGACCCGAGGTGGAGGGGACCTTCCGTGAGCTGGAGCGGATTTGGGATGAATACCAGGTCTATGAAAAGAATGAGGAATGACGTGGTGGTCGTCGGAGGCGGAGCAGCCGGCTGTATGGCGGCCCTGGCCGCCGCAGACCGGGGAGTCGGAGTAACGCTGCTGGAGCGGAACGCCAAGCTGGGCCGTAAGCTCTATATTACCGGAAAGGGCAGATGCAATCTGACCAACGCTTCCCCGGTACAGGACTGTCTTTCCCATACTCCCCGCAACGCCAAATTTCTTACCAGCGCGCTGACCCAATTTCCTCCGGAGGAGGTCATGGCTTTCTTTGAGGGCCTGGGTGTTCCTCTGAAGATAGAACGGGGAAACCGGGTGTTTCCCCGTTCAGACAGCGCCGCTGATGTGATCGACGCTCTTTTAAGGGCCCTCCGAAAAGCGGGGGTGGACATTGTCCAGGAGCGGGTGGCCGCCCTTCTGCTGGAGGAGGGAGCGGTCAAGGGCGTAAGGGGAGAGAGCGGAAGAAAATATCCCTGTAAGGCTGTTGTACTTGCCACAGGAGGGCTTTCCTATCCAGCTACCGGCTCTACGGGGGATGGATACCGGATGGCAAAAACGGCCGGACATACCTTGACGCCGCTTCGGGCCTCTCTGGTTCCTCTGGAGGCGGAAGGCTGTGCGCCTATGCAGGGCCTGTCTCTCCGAAATGTGGAGCTTCAGATCAAAGACGGGGCAAAAAAGCTTCTCTTCCGGGAACAGGGGGAGCTTCTCTTTACCCATTTTGGCTTGTCTGGTCCGTTGGTCCTCAGCGCCAGCGCTCACATGGGAGATTTTACGACGGAGAAGTATACCGCCTATATTGACCTGAAACCCGCGCTGGACCGGGATACTCTGGACCGTCGGCTGGTACGGGAGCTGAATACGGGAGCCAATCGGGTGCTGCGCCATGTGCTGGAGACTTTGGAGCCCAAGTCCCTGATCCCGCCGCTGTTGGAGCGGGCGGAGATGACGGGGGATGAGAAGGGCTGCACGGTGACAAAGGTCCAGCGGAGGACGCTGGCGGAGACCATAAAGGCCTTGGCCTTTCCCATCACAGGGCCGAGACCTATTGAGGAGGCCATCGTTACCGCCGGAGGGGTGGAGACCCGTGAAATTTTGCCTAAAACTATGGCCTCCAAGCTCTGTAAGGGCTTATACCTTGCAGGAGAAGTGTTGGATGTGGACGCCTATACTGGAGGCTTCAATCTTCAGATCGCCTGGGCGACAGGCCGGGCTGCGGGGGTAGGCGCTGCGGCCTTCTGTGGGGAGGAATAAAAATGGATCATAAAAGTATTGCCATTGACGGGCCCTCCGGGGCAGGCAAGAGTACCATGGCAAAACAACTGGCCAGGGAGCTGGGCTTTCTTTATGTGGATACGGGGGCCATATACCGCACGCTGGGACTCTTTGCGTTGGAGCGGGGAGTGGATCCGGGACAGTGGACACAGGTAGAGCCTTTGTTGGCACAGGTCTCGATCCGGATGGATTACGGCGAGGATGGGCTACAGCATATGTATCTGGGTGGGAAGGATGTGACCGAGGCCATCCGACGTCCGGAGGTGTCGGGAGCGGCGTCGAAGATCTCCGCTATCCCCCAGGTCCGGGAATTCCTCATGGATATGCAGCGGGATATGGCCAGGAGCAACAGTGTTGTCATGGACGGCCGGGATATCGGTACGGTAGTGCTTCCCGGCGCCGACGTCAAGATCTTTCTCACCGCGTCGCCGGAGGAGCGCGCCTGCCGCCGCTGTACGGAGCTGCGGCAGCGGGGCACGCCGGAGGACTATGAAAAGGTGCTTTCCGATATTATAGAGCGGGACGCCAGGGATTCGGGCCGGGCTGCCGCGCCCCTGAAGCAGGCGGAGGATGCCGTTCTGGTGGATACCACCGATATTACTCTGGAGGAGAGCTTCAGCCTGCTCTTTCGGACCGTACAGGAGAATCTGAAATGAAACAGTGGTTTGCCCTTCTTTACTGTGTTATATGGCCTTTTTTCAACCTTTTTCATCCCAGTAAGGCCATTGGCCTGGAAAATATTCCTGAGGGAGCGGCTATTCTGTGTCCCAACCACACCCGAATGAGCGACCCCTTTTTCGTTATTTTCGCTATGGGACTGAAGATCAGGCCCAGAGCTATGGCTAAGGCAGAGGCCATGTCTGTGCCTGTTATTGGCTGGATCCTGAAAAAAGCGGGAGTATTCGCCGTAGAACGGGGCAAGTCGGACGTGAGCGCGGTAAAGGAGGCTATCAAATGCCTGAAGGGCGGCGATAAGCTGCTTCTGTTTCCTGAGGGTACCCGCCACAGGGACGGGACGATTGATGAGTCGGGAAAGACCGGGGCGGCCATGTTTTCCATTCGGACGGAGACGCCCATTGTTCCCATATACATACCGGCGGAGAAAAAGTGGTTCCGGCGGACCCCGGTGGTGTTTGGCGAGCCCTTCCTGCCCCAGGTGGAGGGACGTAAGGGCTCGGCGGAGGAATATAAGGCCATTTCCAGGGAGCTGATGAGCCGGATCGCGGGGTTGGAGGAGCAGGCAAGATGAAAGTGACGCTGGCGAAGTCGGCGGGATTTTGCTATGGAGTCCGGAGGGCGGTGGAGCTTGCCGAAAAGGCGGCGAAGGAGAACGTTTCCTGCGCCATGCTGGGGCCGGTGATCCATAACCGGGCGGTTATAGAGAAGCTTGAGGAAATGGGGGTGGAGTTGATCCATACCCCAGAGGAAGCTCCCCAGGGGAGCCGGGTGATCCTGCGATCCCACGGAGAGGGCCGGGATACCTTTGAGGCTCTGGAACGTCGGGGAGTGACCATTATGGATACCACCTGTCCCAATGTTTCCCGGATCCATAAGCTGGTCCGGCAGGCGGGGGAGGAGGATCGGCGGGTCATTATCATTGGCGTCGAGGGCCATCCGGAGGTCCAGGCCATTGCCGGATGGAGCCGGGAACCGTTGATTTTTAAAGACGGAGAGACTCTTTCTCAATTTTTTATGCAGCACCCGGAGCAGGCGCAAAGGCCCTTTACCATGGTTTCACAAACCACCTGTACCCAGGAGCTCTGGAAAATTTGTAAAGAAAACGCAAAAAAACTGTGTACAAACATCAAAATTTTTGATACAATATGTAATGCTACCTATACCCGGCAGTCTGAAGCGCAGCAGTTGGCCTCCCAAAATGACGCCGTGGTCGTGATCGGGGGGCGGGAGAGCGCCAATACCCGCAGGCTCTATGAGCTGTGCAGAGCGCTTTGTCCGAATACTGTTTGGATCGAAAATTTGGACGAGCTGGATCCGGCCCAATTTAAAGGAAGGGCCAGAGTGGCGATCACCGCAGGCGCATCGACACCTGTGTGGATCATAAAGGAGGTATATGACAAAATGAGCGAAGAAAACATGATGGAGATCGAGGAATCCTTTGCCGAACTTCTGGAGAAGTCGATCAAAACTTTGCATACGGGGGAGAAGGTCACAGGCGTTGTTACCGCCATTACGCCCACTGAGATCTATGTGGATCTCGGCACAAAGCATGCCGGTTACATACCGGTGGCTGAGTTGACCGACGATCCCACGGCCAAGGTGGAGGATCTGGTAAAGGTGGGCCAGGAGATCGAGGTCTTTGTGGTCCGGGTCAATGATGCGGAAGGCGTAGTCACCCTCTCCAAGAAGCATCTGGACGCTGTGAAAAGCTGGGATGATGTGGAGAAGGCCTGTGAGGAGCAGACCACGGTGGAAGGCGTTGTCACCGAAGAGAACAAGGGCGGCGTCGTGGTCAGCATCAAGGGCGTGCGGGTCTTTATTCCCGCCTCCCAGACCGGCATACCCCGGGATACGCCCATGACGGAGCTTCTCAAGCAGAAGGTCAGGCTTCGCATTACCGAGGTCAACCGTGCCCGGCGCCGGGTGGTGGGCTCCATCCGCAAGGTGACCGCCGCAGAGCGGGCCGAGAAAGCCTCTGAGGTTTGGAACGCTATTGAGGAGGGCAAGCGCTATCACGGTGTAGTCAAGTCCCTTACCTCCTATGGAGCCTTTGTGGACAATGGCGGGGTGGACGGCATGGTCCATATCTCCGAGCTGAGCTGGAGCCGGATCAAGCATCCCTCCGAGGTGGTAAATCCCGGAGATGAGGTGGATGTGTACGTTATTTCCTTTGACCCTGAGAAAAAGAAGATCTCTCTGGGCATGAAGGATAAGAGCCAGGATCCTTGGGCCCTGTTTACCGAAAAGTATCATGCAGGCGATGTCGCCACTGTGAAGGTAGTCAAGCTGATGACCTTCGGCGCCTTTGCCGAGGTGGTTCCCGGCGTAGACGGCCTGATCCACATTTCTCAGATCGCCGACCACCGGGTAGAGAAGCCCGGCGATGTACTGAGCGAGGGACAGGAAGTGGAGGCGAAGATCACTGAGATCGACTATGACCACAAGAAGGTCTCTCTTTCCGTTCGGGCCCTGCTGGAGGAGGCTCAGGCTCCTGTGGATGTGACTGCGGAGGACACAGTGGTGGCCAGCGCTGACGGTGAGACCACCGAGGTTGCTCCTGACTTTGCCGAGAGCGACGAAACTGCCGGCGAATAAAGGAAGAATTTCTTAAATTTTAAAAACAGCGTCGTTTTCTTAGGAAAATGGCGCTGTTTTTTCTTGCAAATTAGAAAAAAGTGGTCTATAATAAATTTGGAAGAATAGGATAAGTTGGAACAGGAGGGTATCATGTTTCAGGTTGGGGACAAGATCGTCCATCCAATGCACGGCGCGGGAGTGATCGATGGGATCACGACCCGGAGGATCAACGGCGTGACGCGGGATTATTATATGCTGAAATTACCTGTAGGAGGCATGCTGGTTATGATCCCTACAGAGGGAAGCGCAGAGATCGGGGTGCGTCCGGTGATGGATGCGGCCGAGGCCGATCAGATCCTGGACGCCCTTCCCGATATCGAAGTGGACGCCGACCCCAATTGGAACCGGAGATACCGGGAAAACATGCTCCGATTGAAAAGCGGAGACCTGATGGAGGTCGCCCGGGTTATGAAAAGTCTGATGCTTCGGGACGGAGAACGCGGCCTTTCCACCGGGGAGCGAAAAATGCTTCACTCGGCCAAGCAGATCCTCATCTCTGAGATCGTTATGTCGGAGGGTTCCAATTATGAGGATATAGAGCGGCGTATTGACCTGGCCCTGACAAAGGAACTCTGAGCTCGGAGCAGGCAGAGCATATACATTAATTTACCGCAGCCCCCCTTAACGGCAAGGTCGTTTGGGGGGCTAGTCATAGGACCCTTTGTATTTTAAATGGGAAGGGGAAGAAACATGGGCCTTTTAAAACGCATATTGGGCGGCGAAAAAAAGCCCTCCCTGCGGTGTACCGCTGTGGTACCGGCAGCAGGGCGCTCTCTTCGTATGGGAGAGGACAAGCTGTTTCTTTCGCTGGGCGATGTGCCTGTGATTGTGCGGACACTGCGAACGCTGGAAAGCAGCCCCCATATCACGGAGATTATCTTGGTTTCCAGAGAGGAACAGATCGTGCCTTTGGGGCAGCTTTGTATGGACGCGGCCCTGGGAAAGGTCCGAAAGATCGTGGTGGGGGGGGAGACGCGTTCCGCCTCTGTGCTGGCTGGGATCCGGGAAGCGGATCCGGCCTCCGAGCTGATCGCCGTTCATGACGGGGACCGTCCCTTGGTGACGGTGGAGATCATTGACACTGTTATAGAAAAGGCGGCTCAACGGGGGGCGGCGGCTCCGGCGGTGCCGGTAAAGGATACCATCAAGCGGGCCTTAGGCGGCGTTGTGGCTGGAACGCCGGACCGCTCTGAGCTATATGCGGTCCAGACCCCCCAGGTATTTGAGCACGGACTTATCTTAGGCGCGTTGGAGAAGGCTTTATCGGACGGAGCGGAGCTCACCGACGACTGCTCCGCCGTGGAGCGGATCGGAATGCCTGTATGTCTTGTTCAGGGCTCCTATGACAACATCAAGCTTACCACCCCGGAGGACTTGGCGGTGGCAGAGGCCATTCTGGAAAGGCGGGGAAGCTGAGTGAGGATCGGACAGGGATATGACGTACATAGACTGGTGAAGGGACGGAAGCTGATCCTGGGTGGGGTGGAGATCCCCTATGAGAAGGGCCTGCTGGGTCATTCGGACGCTGACGTCCTTACCCATGCCCTGATGGATGCCCTGTTGGGGGCCTGCGCCTTGGGGGACATCGGCCATCTGTTCCCGGACAGCGATCCCGCCTATGCCGGAGCGGACAGCCTGAAGCTGCTGGAAAAGGTGGTCCAGGTGCTGGAGGAGAAGGGCTTTCAGGTGGAAAACGTGGACGTGACCGTTATTGCTCAGGCGCCTAAGCTGGCGGCCTACGTGCCGGTTATACGAAATAATCTGACCGGGCGGCTTCGCATTGACCTGGACCGGGTCAGCGTAAAGGCTACCACAGAGGAAGGACTTGGCTTTACCGGACGGGGCGAGGGGATCGCTGCCCAAGCGGTGTGTCTGATAGAGGAGCGGCGGAAGAAAAACTCCTGACAATGGAATAGTTCCCAAACGCTCCTCTGGCGCATATCATGCGGTGAGAGGAGCGTTTTTGCCTCTCCCGATGGGAGGCCATTTCTCTCAAGCTCTGGAAAGGAATGGTCATTCAATGGTCTACTATTTGATCGTCTGCCGGTCCCTGACCTATGCGCAGAGGACCGAATTGGCGTTGGAGCGGGCGGGGATCACCGCCCATATCCTCCGCTCTCCCAAGGTCATCGACAGTGAGGGCTGTAGTCACTCGGTAAAGGTGTCGGAGCGGAATCTGGCCGGGGCGCTGATGGTGTTGGCCCGGGCGGGACTTTCTCCCAAGCGTGTGTTTATCATGGCCAGTGACGGCAGCTATAAGGAGGTCCTGCTCTGATGATATATCTGGACAGCGCCGCTACGACCCTGCAAAAGCCGCCCTCTGTAAGGCGGGCAATGCTGTCTGCTATGGAGAGGATGGCAAGTCCGGGAAGAGGCGGTCATAAGCCCGCCATGCTGGCGGCAGAGACGGCTTTCCGTTGTAGGGAGGCCGCAGCCGGGCTTTTTCACCTGGAGGATCCGGAAAATGTGGTCTTCACCCTCAACGCCACCCACGCCTTGAATCTTGCCATAAAGTCAGTGATAAAGCCGGGAGATGCGGTGGTGGTATCGGGGTATGAGCATAACGCCGTTACCCGTCCCCTGGCGGCGCTGGGCTGCCGTATCAAGACAGCAAGAGCGCCCCTTTTTGACCGGGAGGCCATATTGGCGGCTTTTGAGGAGCAGGTTACAGGAGAGGTTTCCTGTGTGGTTTGTACCCATGTATCCAATGTATTCGGCTTTATCTTGCCGGTGGAAGAGATTGCCGCGTTGTGCCGCAGACGGGGAGTTCCCATGATTCTGGACGCTTCCCAGTCTGCGGGAGCGCTTCCCGTTCACATGGATGAGCTTGGCTGCGCCTTTATCGGAATGCCGGGGCACAAGGGCCTGTATGGTCCCCAGGGAACGGGGCTCCTTCTTTGCGGAGAGGGACGGGAGACCGTCCCCCTTCTGGAGGGGGGAACAGGAAGTCTTTCCGCCCGGCAGGAGATGCCTGACTTCCTTCCCGACCGGCTGGAGGCGGGGACCCATAATATTCCCGGTATTGCCGGACTATTAGAGGGGATCCGGTTCGTAAGAAGCCGGGGAAACGAAGCCATCCTTCGGCGAGAGAGGGCGCTGACCCGGCAGGCGGCCGAGGGTCTTGCCGCTGTTCCGGGAATTACGCTGTATGCGGCTTCCCGGTCGGAGACCCAGGCGGGGGTGCTCTCCTTTCAACTGGCTTCACTGGACTGTGAGGAGGTGGGGGAACGGCTGGGACAGCGGGGAATTGCGGTCCGCGCGGGCCTTCACTGCGCCCCCTATGCCCACGAGAGCGCCGGAACAAAGGAGAAGGGGACTGTGCGGATCAGCTTTTCCGATTTCAATACGCCCGCCGAGGTGCAGACCTTGGTTCGGGAGGTATCCCGCCTGGCGGGATGAGAAGAAAGGGGACCTCGAAGGAGGTCCTTTTTCTTGCGCCTTACAGGGAGGATGGGCCTTTTGAAAAATGGGACAGGCTCAGGGCAGGAAAATAGCAGAAATTCAGGAAAAATTAACGGTTATCTCCCTTGCGTACCAGGGAAAAATCAAGTATAATAATCATAATTGCAGGGAAATGCCCGTTAAAGGAAAAACAGGCTGCCCCAGGAGGGAGGAAACGAGATGGAACGAGCCATAGCCGCAGCGGAGCGGATGTTTTCCAATTTTGGAATGATCTCCATTACGGATATCATTGATATTGCCATCATAGCCTTCCTCGTCTATAAATTCATTGAGTTGATCCGCTCCACCAATTCCGGCAAGGTGGCGCGGGGGATCATTTTGATCCTGGTAGCGTTGGTGTTGTCCAACGTTTGTCACCTCTACACCGTCAGTTTTCTTTTGAACCGGGCGGTGGAGGTAGGTGTTCTGGCCCTGGTTATTCTTTTCCAGCCGGAACTTCGGAAGCTTTTGGAGCAGGTGGGAAGCAGTAGGATCGGAAAAGTGTTTTCCGGCCGGGTCGTGGCCTCTGACGAGCTGGACCGGGCTATTACCCAGACGGTGGAGGCCTATGCCGAGCTTTCCAAAAGCAAGACGGGCGCTTTGATGGTCTTTGAACGTAACAATATGCTGGACGATGCCATTCGTACTGGGACCAGGCTGGATACGGTGGTCAACGCCGAGCTTTTAAAAAATATTTTCTGGAACAAGGCGCCTCTCCATGACGGAGCGGTCATTGTCCGGGATGGGCGGATCGTAGGAGCAGGGTGTATGCTTCCCATGTCGGGGAACGTAAACCTTTCCAAGGAGCTGGGTATGCGTCACCGGGCGGGGATCGGAGCCAGCGAGCAGACCGACGCCGTAGTGGCCATTGTCTCGGAGGAGACGGGATCCATCTCTGTGGCCGTAGGGGGAATGCTCAAGCGGCACTTGGCTCCGGAAACTTTGGAGCGGCTCCTTCGGAACGAACTGATACCGGAGAAAAAGGAGGAGGACGCCTCCATATTCAATAAGCTGTCCACCCTGTTCCAAAGCAGGAAGGAGGCGAAGCAGGATGGAGAAACAAACAAAAAATAAGGGCTTTTACATGGTTCTCTCCGTCCTGGTAGCCATCGGGCTTTGGGTCTATGTGGTAGGAGTGCAGAATCCGGACAGTTCGGGACCGGTACGGAATCTTCCTGTGACCTTTGTGGGGACGGATGTGCTGGAGAGCCGGGGCCTGATGATCGTCAGCGGAGCGGATCAGACGGTCACCCTGAACGTAAACGGAAAACGGGACGCTCTGCTGGCGCTTTCTTCAGAGACGGTCTCCATTACGGTAGACGTGTCCTCCATTTCGGAGCCTGGGCAGTATTCCAGCGAATACCAGGTGAGCTTCCATTTGCCGCCCTCTGTTTCAGCCAGTTCACTGGTCACGACAGAACGGTATCCCCAGGCGGTGACCTATACCGTGGTCCGGCAGGCCACCCGTTCTATTCCGGTGCGGGGCACCGCCACAGGAAGTGTAGCGGAGGGATATCAGGCCGGAGAGTTCCGCTTTGAGCCGGAGCTGCTGGAGGTCCGGGGGGAGGAATCCAAGGTCAATCAGATCGACTACGCTTTGGTGAGCCTGGACCAGGAGAATATGTCCGAGACCTATAGCGGGGATCTTCCTTACACCTTTGTCACCTTTACCGGTGACACCATAGCTCCCACGGAGCTGGAGACCAACACTTCACTGGTACGGACCACCCTGCCCATCTTCCAACTGAAGGAAGTGGAGCTCAGCGTCAATCTGATCCCCGGAGGCGGTGCGGACAGAGAAAATGTGAAGTGCCGCATTGAGCCGGAAACCATTGTGGTATCCGGCGCTCCGGCCGATCTGGAGCCCCTGAGGGAAATCTCCCTGGGAGATATTGACCTTTCCAAGGTGCTGGGGAGCGATACGCTGACCTTCCCCATCTCTCTGGCTTCTGAGCTTACCAACGTGAGCGGTGTTGCTGAGGCTACCGTGATCCTCTCCATCGAAGGACTTACCACGGCGACCCTGGAGGTGGACAACATTGAGCTGATCCATTGTCCCGAGGGCTACCACGGCGAGCCGGTGACCCAGAACCGGCAAGTCCAGATTCGGGGGACAGCGGAGGCTGTGGCGGCTGTGACGGCCTCACAGCTGCGTATTGTGGCGGATCTGCAAAACGCGGTGGCTGCCGCCGGGACTCAGACCATCCCCGTAAAGGTGTATCTGGACGGCAGAAATGACGTGGGCGTGGTAGGAGACTACAACATCGTTGTTTCCATCACCCGCCGTTAGGTACGGAAGGCCCTGGACGGATGTTTGGTTATGTGCGCTCCAGAGAGGATACCCTTTCTCCGGAGGATCAAAAGCTCTATGAGGAAGCCTACTGTGGGCTGTGCCATGTTCTGGGGGAACGGTATGGGACGTACTCCAGAGCATTCCTCAATTATGATTTCGTGTTTCTTGCCATGCTTCTGGCCCCGCAGGATGGAATGGTTACGGCAGAATGCGTGAAATGTGTTCGCCATCCATGGAAAGGAAAACGGGTTTGTACGAAACGGGCCTGGATGGAAACAGCCGCCGGTGAAAGCGTGATCCTGAGCTGGTGGAAGCTCCAGGACGCCATAGCAGACGGAGGCGCCCTGGAGCGGCTGGGAGCCCATATGCTGTCTCTGGGCCTGAGGAGAAGCTACCGCAGGGCAAGGGCAGAGTATCCCGGCTTTGACGAAATAGCCGACCGGCTTTTGGCTGAGCTTCGGATCCTGGAAGGGGAGAGAAGTTCATCCATTGACCGAACGGCGGACTGCTTTGCCCGGCTACTGTGCTCGGCAGCGCCGGAAGAAGGGGAGGAGAGGCTGGACCGTCCCCGGAAGCAGCTTCTTTATCATCTGGGCCGGTGGATCTATCTGATCGACGCGGTAGACGATCTTCCCAGAGACAAAAAGGCGGGAAGATATAATCCGGTGGCTGCCCGTTTTTTAGGATGGGGCAAAGAGGAACAGACATACCTTCGGCAGTTGATGGACCATTCCCTGGCTCTGGTGGGTGCGGCGTTTCAGCTGCTGCCCAGGACGCCGTGGAGCGGAGTGCTGGAGAATATCATATACAGCGGTCTCCCCGG
>CANRZY010000034.1 GCA_947644625.1 uncultured Pseudoflavonifractor sp. | reverse complement strand
TTTAACGAACGTGGTACATACCTGTGTCCGGGCGGGTTTGGAACCCGCCCCTACGCACCGTAATTCTTTCGTAGGGGCCGATTCCAAACCGGCCCGTTTGTACCACCTATATTATCTCAAAGCCGTCAGCACCTTGGCTACCTCACCGCGGAGCATGGGGGCGGTAGGCTTCAGGGTCGCGTCCTCATAGCCGTTGATGATCCCCTGGCCCACCATGCTTTTTACATAGCATACCGCCCACTCTGGGATCTCCCCGGCGTCGGTAAAGACATCCAGCTCCGCCTCCGGCCAGCCTCTGAGCTGAGTACGGCCCAGGATGGTCATAACCTCCGCCCGGCTCACTCCCGCATTGGGGTAGGCGTAGAGGATCCCATAGTCCATGCTGCCCTGGACGATCCCTCTGGCGTACATGGCCTTCAATGCGGGAACGGCCCACTCAGGGATCTCCGCCGCGTCGGCGAAGGGCAGCTCCACCCCTTCATATTCCGTCAGGTCAAGGCCCATCCACCGGGCCACCATGGTAAACAACTCCGCCCGCGTAATGGTATTGTTGGGCAGATAGTAAAGCCCCTCATCGGCGGCTACGCCGTTGGTGATCCCCTGCTCATAGAGGTAACTTACATAGCTTGCCGCCCAGTGGTCTGTCAGATCGGCAAACTCCACCAGGGCGTCCCCCGGAATATCCATGGATTCCCGGCCCAGGTTGCCGCTCACGTCCACCGCCGTCACCGAGATCCGGTGGGCAGGCTGGGGCTCCGGCGTGATCGCCTGCTCCGTCTCCCCCTCCGCAGGGATCCCGCTCCGCTCCTCTGTCTCCGGAAGAGGAAGCTGAGCCGTCAAGGTTCCCTTCTCCGGATCCCATGTGCCGGGGAGGGTGGCTCCGTCATAGGAGAGGCTCACCGCCGGAGCGGCAAAGCTCTTGTCCACGTTGTCGCTGACCGTGGCGGTAAGGGTCCTGCCCACCAGCTTTAGCTGGATCACAGGGGCCATGACGTCCACCAGGTCTTCATTGGAGGTGGTGAGCTGATCCAGCCACACCGTACCGGCAGGGCTCTCCCCACCGCTGAGACGCAGAGCATCCAGCACGTCGCAGCCCTCAGGGATGGGGATAAGGATATGCTTCCAGCCGGTAAAGTCCAGCGTGCAGACCGGCTCCTCCCCGGTCTCCTCCCCGTTCCGGAATACCGCCGTCAGTTCATTGTTCGACCCATCCCCGTAGACCCACAGGCCAAGGAACTTCTCCCCATAGGCAAGAGAGGCCTTCATGTCCAGGACGGCGCTTCCCTCTTCATTCAGCTCATAGTCCACCCGGAGGCTTTGCCGTCCGGTGCGGACATAGGCAAGATTCTTCTCCAGCCCGGCCTGAACGCCCTCTCCGCCGGTCCAGGGAGCCTCCGCTCCCTCCATGTCTTGCAGGGGCAGGATGTGGCCCGCCACACTGACCGGGATGGTCACCGACTTGTCTCCCGCCGTAACGGTAAGCTCTCCCTCCGCCGTTTTATCTCCGGCGGTGAAGTACCCGTCCCCGGTGACCGTCCCCACCGCCTCGTCACAGCTCCAGGTATAACAGCTGTCCTGAGAGCGGATATTCAGCTTTCGCCAGGAGCTGGCCGCCTGAAGGGGCACGCTCTCCCCCGGCTCCAGAGCCAGTATGCCTACCGAGCTTCCCGTCTCCTCATTGGTCACCAGGATCTCATCCGGAGTGCGCACGATGGTGACCGACGCTTCTCCCGTCAGCTCCCCCTTGGCGGCAGAAATGGTGAGATAGCCGCTGTCCGGGCCAGCGGTAAAGGTATTGTCCCCGATCTCCCCGCCGCCGCTGGCGGTATACTCCACGTCCTGGGCAAGGCCCATAAGACGGTAGCCGGTATCTACCTCATAGGCCTCCAGGGGAAGGCTCGCTCCGGCCAAGAGAATGGCGTCCCCCGGCTCCACCTGAAGCCGGGTCGGCTCCCCGGTGGCGGTAAGGTCGGTGGTAAGAAAAATGGCGGTGGAGTTTTTCCGCTCCGCCCCGTCGGAGGGCCGGTTCACCACCGTCATAGCCTCCTGGGCGGGGGTGGTAAGGCCCATGGTGGTGGAGCCGCCGCCGTCCAGCCCCACCGCCTCCACACAACCCAATTCCAAAAGCCGCCGGGCCACCTGCTCACAGGTGGCGCCGATGCTGTGGCCAGGCTGCCGGCCGTCAATGGTGTAAAAAATCACTGTTCCGTCCGTCTTAATGCCGATGGCGGTGCGGGCGGTGCGCTCCTTAGACAGGTTCTCCCCGATGGCTCCATTGTCCAGCAGGCGGTACATGGCCCCCAGGGCCTCCACTGCCTCATCCCAGCGGGTATCCTCGCTGGTCACGTCGATGTTTACCTCATCCCCCGGCTGGAGGGAGCGCAGCATATTAAGGGTCCCCTCGTCGTCCTTGCCGTTCATGGTAAGGACAAAGCCGTCCTCCGGAATGGGATTGGCCCCGGCGGCCTCGGAGACATAGTCCACCACACACTTGACCCGCCCTCCGATCTTTGGCATATCGGACAGGACCAGCTCCCGGTAAAGCCCTGTCTCCTCCGCGGGAACGGTCTGCCCGATCTCCTCCTCGGTGGTCACCACCCGCAGGAAAACGTCCACGCCGGGGGCCAGGTTCTGGGTGTTGGCTCCAAAATCGGGGGTCAGCAGGGTAAGGCCGCCCCCATCCACATTTCGGATCTGGCGGACCTTGTTGATCCCGCCGAAGACGGTAAGCCGGTCCTCTCCCATGGTAGCCGAGATATAGAGATTGGGGGTACCCACAAAGGCGGTTCCATCAGAGCGAAAGCCAATGGCGGAGTGGTAGGAGGCGGAGGAACGGACCGCCCCGCCGGTCACCACCAGCCCCAGGGGTTGGCCGGTACTGAGAACGTAAAAGTCCCCATTGGTACCTCCCACCACCCGCTTTCCCTGCCCTTCCAGAGTCTGGGCCATGTGGGACAGGGTCTCCCGCTCCAGAATATTGGCCCCGAAGGCCACGGTGGGGTTTACCAGCTCGTTGGGGGTATAGGTCACATACCGCTCGGTCCGCAGGTCATTGTATGTATCGCTCCAAAGATAGCCCCGGGTGGCCACCGTTCCCTCGGAGAGCACGGTATCCCCGCTGTGGAGATCGTGGCCCAGGGCGTCGGAGGCCAGGGCGGCTTGCCCCAGCAGCAGCGACAGGGCAAGCCCCGCCGCGGAAAGTCTTGTATTCCAGTGTCTCATGGTTCCTCCTAAATGTCGGCAAAAGAAAGACGCGCCGGGCTCGTCCCGGCACGTCCTCTATCATAGCATATTTGCCCATGGGTGTAAACGGGTCACTCAGGGAGAAATTTTGGAAAAAGGGTCGAGCGTCATTTTACTTTCCCCTCTGCCCGAAGCCTGGGAAGGGTGGTCTCCAGGGTGCTGACCTCCTGAAGGATCAGCAGATCACTGATCAACTGGTTGGAAATAAGAAAGCCCTGGGGGGTCAGCCGCCAGCGCCGGTCCTTTCTCGCGGCCCAGCCCCGGCGCTCATATTCCTCCAGCTTCTGCTCCAAAGGGTCAAAATTCATGGAATATTCCCGGCGGTACTCCCATTCCTCGATCCCCCGTGCCGTCCGCAGGCGAAGCATGAGATATTCCCCTCCCCGCTCCCGGCGGGGGATCAGTTCGGAGTTCTCAATGACCGCGCCCCCGCCCAGAATGGCGGCAATATATTTGTCCAGATCCCGGACAAAGGAATACCTCCGGCCGCCGAAATCAGAGTGGGCTCCGGGGCCAAAGCCAATATAGGGCCTGCCCATCCAGTATTTCAGATTATGCCGGGACTGAAATCCGGGGCGGGCAAAGTTGGAGATCTCATATTGGGCATAACCTGCCTTGGAAAGCCGGTCCACCATCCACAGGTACATATCCGCCTGCTGGTCGTCGTCGGGAAGGACCTCCCCCCGCATGACCCGTCCGTCCAGAGGCGTTCCCGGCTCCACCTTCAACCCATAGCAGGAAAGGTGCTGGGGCTCCAGGGCCAGGGCCGCCTCCACACTCTTTTCCCAGCTTTTCATCTCCTGTCCGGGAAGGCCGTAGATCAGATCCAGAGACAGGTTTTTCACCTTGGCCTTCCGGGCGGCGGAGACTGCCTTTGTCACCTGCTCAAAGTCGTGGAGCCGGTGGACCGCCCGCAGCTCTCCATCACAGGCCGATTGCATTCCCAGGCTCAGCCGGTTCACCCCCGCCCGGCGGATGGCGGTGAGAAATTTCCGGTCCGCGCTTTCAGGGTTGGCCTCGCAGGTGATCTCCGCATCCCTCGTCACGTCAAAGCGGCGGCGGACCTCCTTTAAAAGACTCACCATCCGCTTGGCTCCAAACACACTGGGGGTCCCTCCGCCAAAGTAGATGGTATCCACCTGCCAGCCCCGGCAAAGGGGAGCGGTCTCCTGAATGTGGGCAATAAGGGCCTTCAAGTAGTCGTCCATGGTCCCTTCCCGGTCGGGAAGGGAATAGAAATCGCAGTAATCGCACTTGGCCTTGCAGAATGGGATATGGATATACACTCCCAGCTTTTCGCCCATGGAAACCACCTCTCGGCTGTGTCTGTTTACGCCTATTATAAACCCTTTTTGCCCATTTGCAAAGTCCCCTTTTCTTTCCTTGGAAGCGCCCTGCGTTCGGAATATGGAAGCCCGCTTGAAAAATTTGTGGGAAGCCCTTTGCCCCTGCCTGAATAGGATAGGATATCCTGTTTTAGGAGGAGATCCTATGAATCTGTTCAAAAGTTTGCCCGCCCGGCTTCTTTTGGCCCTGGCGGCAGGGATCGCCCTGGGGCTGGTACTCCCAGAGAGCGCCATGGTTGTGACCGTCACCCTCAACTATGTCCTGGGCCAGCTCATCACCTTCTGCGTCCCCCTTATCATCATCGGCTTTATCGCACCCTCCATCACCAAGCTGGGAAGCAAGGCCACCCGGATGCTGGCTGTGGCCGTCCTGCTGGCCTATGTCTCCAGCGTGCTGGCCGCCTTTCTGTCCATGGGGACGGGCTATGCCGTCATACCCCATCTGAGCATCGCCTCACAGGTGGAGGGCCTGCGCGCCCTTCCCCCGGTGGCGTTCCAGCTGGACATCCCACAGATCATGCCCGTTATGAGCGCGTTATGCCTTTCCGTACTCATCGGTCTGGCTGCCGTGTGGACCCGCTCGAAAACGGCAGGGATCATTTTGGCGGAATTTCAAGCCATTGTACTGGACATCGTAAAAAAAGTGGTCATTCCCATCCTGCCCTTCTATATTGCCACCACCTTTTGCAATCTGGCCTGGGAGGGATCCATTACCAAACAACTGCCCGTTTTTCTGGCGGTCATTCTGATCGTCATGGTTGGCCACTACCTTTGGATGGCGGTCCTCTATGGCTGTGCCAGCCTCTACTCCGGCCGCTCCGGCCTGGAGGTGGTCAAGCGTTACGGTCCCGCTTATCTGACCGCTGTGGGCACCATGTCCTCCGCCGCCACCCTGGCGGTAGCCCTCCAATGCGCCCGGAGGAGCAGAAATCTGAGGCCCGATATGGTGGATTTCGGCATTCCCCTCTTTGCCAATATCCACCTGTGCGGTTCGGTCCTTACGGAGGTATTTTTCTGTATGACCGTCTCCCAAGTTCTCTACGGCGTTCTTCCCCAGGCGGGTACAATGGTCCTGTTCTGCCTATTGCTGGGGGTCTTTGCCATCGGCGCCCCCGGAGTCCCCGGTGGTACGGTAATGGCCTCTCTGGGACTTATCGCCGGAGTGCTGGGCTTTGACGGGACCGGGCAGGCTTTGATGCTGGCGGTCTTTGCCCTTCAGGACAGCTTTGGCACCGCCTGCAACGTGACGGGCGACGGAGCCCTTGTCCTGATCCTCACCGGCTATGCGGAAAAGCACGGTATTCGGGAGCAGTCCATTCAGGCCGTCGACCTGTAAAAGCGGTAAAAAGCAGGGGACCCCTTGGGTCCCCTGCTTTAACGTTCTAAGCCTTACAGCGCCGGTAAAGCTCCGTCTCGTGCCGGAGTTTCTTTGCCAGGGCCGGGGTAAACTCCCCCGGCAGGGACCGCCACTGCCAGTTGGTCCCCAGGGTGGAGGGCTCGTTCATCCGGGCTTCGCTGCCCAGTCCCAGAAGATCCTGGGCCTGGACCACCGCCAGCTGGGCCGGAGAGGCCCACACGCCGCGCATCAGGCCCCAGTTCATGCCCTCGGCCTCGGTTAGCTTCAGGTAGTCTACCGCAAAGGCCCGGTCGGCGGGATCAATAGCCGCCAGCCAGCCCAGGGCGGTATCGTTATCGTGGGTCCCCACATAGGCAACACAGCGCTTTTCATAGTTATGGGGTAGGTAATCGCTCTCCTCTCCCCGGCTGTCAAAGGCAAACTCCAGCACCTTCATGCCAGGGAAACCGGACTCCCGCAGGAGCTGCCGCACCGAATCGGTGAGATAGCCCAGATCCTCAGCGATGATGGCCTGCTTTCCCAGAGCATATTCCACCGCCCGGAAAAGCTTCATACCAGGCCCCGGCTTCCATACTCCCCGGCGGGCATTCTCGTCCCCAAAGGGAATGGCGTAGTAGCTGTCGAAGCCCCGGAAATGGTCGATCCGCAGAAGATCGTAAAAGCCCCGCTGGCGGCGGATCCGCTCGATCCACCAGCCGTACCCCTCCTGCTCCATTCTTTCCCAATTAAAAAGGGGATTGCCCCAAAGCTGACCGTCGGCGGTAAACCCGTCAGGCGGACAGCCTGCCACCTCGGTAGGCTTCAAGTCCCCATCCAACTGAAACAGGTGAGGCCGGGACCAGACGTCGGCGGAATCCAAAGCCACATAGATGGGCAGATCCCCGATAAACCGAACGCCCTTACTGTTGACGTATTCCTTCAGTGAGCGCCACTGGTGGAAAAAGAGGTACTGAAGGCCCTGGTGGAAGGCCACCGCCTTCGCCTCGGTCTTCCGGGCCTCGGCCAGGGCGGTCTGGCTCCGGCGGCGGAGAGGCTCTTCCCATTCCCACCAGGGCTTTCCCCCGTGGGCGTCCTTCAACGCCATAAAGAGGGCGTAGTCCCGAAGCCATGTGCCGTTCTCCGCCAGAAAAACGGTATAGTCCGCCGGAGCCTCGCTCAAAAGCCGCTCCACCGCCGTTTGCAGAATGGGATACCGCTTTTCATGGAGAAGACCGTAATCCACCCGCCGGGGATCCTCCCCCCAGTCCAGGTCCTCATACTCCCCCTTCTCCAAAAGTCCCTCCTCCGCCAATCCGTCCAGGTCGATCAGATAGGGGTTTCCGGCAAAGGTGGAAAAGCACTGGTAGGGGGAGTCCCCATAGCTGGTGGGGCTGATGGGCAGGATTTGCCAATAGGTCTGCCCCCCCTGGGCCAGGAAGTCGGCAAACTCCCGGGCGGCCTTCCCCATGGTCCCTACGCCGTAGGGAGAGGGCAGGCTTGTCAGGTGCATCAATACGCCGCTGGTCCTCAAAACACATCCATCCATTCCGTATGTATTCTCATTGCAGGCTGTCGCCTCCTCCCTATCTTATCTCACTTTTCCCTCCTGCGCAAGTGATTTTTGGGATTGACGGGGGAACAAAAATATGATAGACTTTTTATTTGGAAATGCCCCTGCTGATGTGGCTCAATGGTAGAGCATCTCACTCGTAATGAGAAGGTTGTGGGTTCGATTCCCACCATCAGCTCCAAAAGGCCCGGTTCCTCTCGGAACCGGGCCTTTTTGTATAGCCTATTCGTCATTTCAAGATACTCCGCCCGCTGAGGAGTTGTCCGCAAAGTCGGCAGTCAGGGTCTGCCCGTTTACGGTAATATAAAACACGCTCTCTTCCCCCTTTTCAGGCTGGGGCAGTTCCAGGCTTTCCACCCACTCCGCCACCGCGGACCGGTCGGCTCCGCCGCTGAACCTCCGCCCGGTGAGCCAGGTGGTATCGCCGCCCGTCAGGTCCCGGATCCCATCGTCACTATATCCACTGCCGCCTGAGGTACAGAAGGGCACGATGGTTTTTCCCGTCCAGTCCAAGCTTTCCAGGAAGGTATAGACGATCCTGGGCGGACGTCCCCACCAGATGGGATAGCCCAGGAACACCACATCATATTGTTCCAGGTCCTCCACTGTTCCCTGAATGGCGGGACGGGCGGTGGGATCCTCCTGCTCCCGGTTGGCCCGGCAGTCGGAGTTGTAGTTCAGGTCATCGGAGGTATAGGGTTCCTCCGGAAGGATCTCATAAAGGTCGGCTTCCTCCCCCAGAGCAGCCTTGATATGCTCTGCAATCTTTTTTGTGTTGTTGGTACAAGAGAAATAGACCACCAGGATCCGGGAGGTCTCCCCGGACGCCGACTCCTCCGGCCCTTTCAGCTCCCGGTAGAGCGCGGCGGCGGTCTCCCCACGGGTAGCAGGCGCCGTCAA
Source organism: uncultured Pseudoflavonifractor sp. (assembly GCA_947644625.1). Classification (GTDB taxonomy): domain Bacteria; phylum Bacillota; class Clostridia; order Oscillospirales; family Oscillospiraceae; genus Vermiculatibacterium. The sequence continues at coordinate 9,415 of CANRZY010000034.1, read as the reverse complement.
AGCCGGATCTCCCGTCCAATCGGTACTCTTTCCCATATAGCGGCTAAGCATGACCTCCATCTGTTCCTTTGTCACCGTGTCCCGCGTCCCAAAAAGGCCGTTTCCATAGCCCTGGACGATCCCCTGGCCGCTGGCCCAAACGACCGCGTCGGTATACCATTGTCCGGGCGGGACGTCCGTAAAGGAGGAGGTCCCAGACACGTCAGGCTCCCCCTGTGCCCGATATAGGACCGCCGCCATCATGGCACGGGTCAGGGTCCCCTCCGGATCAAACCGCTCCGGGGACACCCCCTGCATAAGGCCTTTTTCCACACACCAGTTTACTGCCCCGGCATACCAGGCCCCGCCGGGCACATCGGCAAAGGAGACATTCCTTTCCATAGCAGTCTCCGGCGTGAACGTCTCAGCAGAAAGGGGTTCTGCCGCCGAACAGGAGGACAGACAGAGCGCCGCCAACAGAAATAATGTGAAGAACCGTTTCCTCTTCATTCTCTTTCCCCCCTTTGATCTTCCAATGCGCCGTACCAGTCGTCGTCCACCGGCTCCAGCCACTGGTTGGAGCCGTCCTCGCCGGGAGGCTCGAAGGCCACATGGGAAAACCAGCTGTCCCTGGCCGCCCCGTGCCAGTGCTTTACCCCGGCGGGAATGTACACCACGTCTCCGGGATGAAGCTCCCGCGCTTCCCCACCCCACTCCTGATACCAGCCCTGGCCGTCGGTGCAAAGAAGGATCTGTCCGCCGCCGCTGGCGGCGTGATGGATATGCCAGTTATTCCGGCACCCAGGCTCGAAGGTAACGTTGGCAAGGAACATGGTCTCCTTGGGGTCCGTCAGGGGCTTGAGATAGGACGCACCGGTAAAATACCGGGCATAAGCGTCATTGGGCGCGCCCAGACCAAACAATCCCCCATCCTTCCCGTCGTCCTCCTTGTAGACCTCCACCGCCATGCGGAATGCCGCCCAAGCGTTGGGCCATCCGGCGTAAAAGGCAACATGGGTCAGAATTTCCGCCATCTCAGCCTTGGTGACCCCGTTTTTCTTGGCGTTTATCAGGTGGTGCTGGAAGGAAGTATCAAGGATCCCCTTACTCACCAGTACGGTGACGGTCAGGATAGAGCGCATTTTCAAAGAAAGCAGCCCTTCCCGGCTCCACACCTCGCCAAAAAGAACGTCGTCATTTAACTGTGCAAACTTGGGAGCAAATTTTCCCAACTGCTCCCGACCCGCTGTCTGCTTTTCCACGCATTTTCCCTCCGTTTTACTTAGAGTTTGGGTAAAAACCACTTCATGCATACCCTCAGTTCCTTTTTGCCCTGAGTATATCCCCTCCCTCCGGAAATAGCAAATACCTATTTTCTATCTCAAGTTATTCTTGTATAGAATAACTATTTTTGATATACTGCCTTACGGGAGGGATAATCATGGAACTTCGGGTCCTGCGATATTTTTTGGAGGTAGCCAGGGAGGGGAGCATTACCCATGCCGCCCAGCGGCTCCACATCTCCCAGCCCACCCTGTCCAGGCAGCTCAAGGAGCTGGAGGAGGAGCTGGGAAAGAAGCTGTTTGTCCGGGGAAATTACAACGTCCGCCTCACCGACGAAGGAATGCTTCTGCGGAAACGGGCGGAGGACATTCTGGATATGGTGGGCAAGACAGAGGCGGAATTCCACTCCCTGGGCTCCGTCACCAGTGGAGAGGTCCGGATCGGCTGCGCCGAGTCGGAGGGGATCTGTCACCTGGCCCGCCGTGTGTACTCCCTCCAGCAGCGGTATCCCGGCATACGCTTCCATCTGTTCAGCGGGGACCGGGAGGATCTGGCCGAGCGGCTGGACCGGGGGCTGTTGGACTTTGCCGTTCTGGTGGAGGCGGTGGATCTGGTCCGTTACAACTATCTGGCTCTTCCCGGCGCCGACACCTGGGGGCTCATTATGCCACGGGACCACCCTTTGGCCCGGAAGGAACACATTCAGCCTCAGGATCTGATGGATCTCCCTCTTATCTGCCCCCGGCAGGGACTCCAGCAGGAGCTGAGCCGGTGGTTTGGAAACCAGGTAACCCGGCTCAATATTGTCGCTACCATCAACCTGGCTTACAACGGCAGTATCCTGGCCCAGGAGGGGCTGGGCTGTGTCCTCACCTTTGACCGGCTGGTGGATGTGGGGCCGGACAGCGGCCTGTGCTTCCGCCCCCTTTTCCCCGCCCTTCACTCCAAGCTCTACTGGGTCTGGAAAAAATATCAGGTCTTCTCTCCGGCGGCGGAACTGCTACTGGAGGAAATGCGGCAACCCTTTTGACCTCGCAAAAAAAGCGGTCCGGTGATCGATCACCGGACCGCTTTCTTATTCAGCCGATATGAAGCAGCTTTTTCAGATCCTCCCACAGGCCCCGGAACATGTCGGCCACCCTTCCCCAAAAGGTGGTAGCGGGGGCGTCGGCCTGAAGCTCCGCCTCCTCAGTCGGCTCCTCCATCTTGATCTCCTGTGTGCGCATAACATACTGGATGCTGCCGGGAGCGGGGTTTCTGGGATCGGTCATGGAGACGGCCTGGGCGTTGGCGTCTATATTCAGAAGACCGTCCACCCCTCCGGTGTGGTCCTCCCACTCTCCGTCGACCAGCTCGGTAATGGTATCCTTGGCGCTGCGGATAGCGTCGATCTGGTTCAGCCCGGCGGTAGCCTTCCGCAGGGAGGCGGAGACCCCGTTCAGGGTATTCCGGGTCCCCTCGTCCAGTTGGGGGCCTGTGCTTTGGAGAAGCCCTTCCGCCGAGGACAAGGCCTGGGACAGGTCGTGGAGGGTAGACTGGGCTGAACCGGAAAGGGTCTGTACGTCCGTTATGGCGCTTTGAAGGTCTGTCTCGTAGGTATTAAGGGTGGCGGTAAGCCCATCCACCTTCTCCAAAAGCTCCTCGGCGTTGCCGGTGATCCGGCTTACCAGGTCTCCCAGATCGTCTATGCTTTCCAAAAGGGAGGCCCCCTCCCCCTCATGCTCCTTCATGGTCTTCAAAAGATCCCGGCACAGCGCCGCCAGGGCGGAGAGATCGTCGGTCACCCCCACGTTCCCCACCTGCTCGCACAGGTCCGCCAGATCCTCCACCACGTCGGCGGTAGGCTGCGTGATCCCGGTAATGGCGCTGTTGATCTCCCGGATCTTTCCGTTGGCCGCCCCCAAAAGGGTCTCCTTCTCTGAAAACTCCTCATAGGCGTCGCTGGCGGCCTGGGCCTGGGCGGCAGCCGCCGTTCCGGCGGGGGTGGCCAGGAACTGTTCCAAAGTGGGCAGATGCTTCATAACCTCCTCCCGGACCTGAGCGGCAGCCGCCTGGCCCTGGGGCGAAGCCAGAAACTCCTCCGCCGTCATCAGGCTGTCCGGGGAAGCCCCCGCCGCCACGGCGTCGGCACAATACTGGGTGTAAATCGCCGTCATCTGCTGCTTGATCGCAGCCTCCGCCTGCTTTTCACAGCCCTCCTGAAAGGCCGCCATAACTATAAAATCCCGGAAGGACAGGTCCTTTCCACTCAACTGATGATCGGCAAGATATTCCTCGTAGGTCTCCCGCAGAGAAAGCACCTGTTTCATCTGGGCCTGCTCCTCCGGAGAGAGAAGGGCCAGCAGATCTGAAGTCTTCAGGGTGGAAAGCCCCTTTGTTCCCTCAAGGGCGCCGCGCAGAATCCTCAAATGAAGCTCCAGGCCGTCCATGTCCCCCTCCAGGTCATCCAGGGTATTCCCCAGGCTTTCCGCAATGTCGGCGGAGCGCTTATTATAGCTCTCCACATCCTCCAAAAGTCCGGCAAGGGCCCGGGTGTCCTCCTGGATGGCTCCAATGGCCTTCCGGGTATTCTCCAGCTCCGGCTTCAAGCCCTGGACGGCGGTATTGAGCCCGTTCAGATCCCCGTTCAGATCGGTGATGGCCTGGGAGGAGGTTTGGGCATATCGGTCCAAACGCCCTAGGGTATCGGCCAGAGCATGAAGGTCCCCCAAGGCCAGGTCGATTTTCCCGTATACCTGGCCCTTTCCGTCAGAAACGGCGCTTCTGGCTTCATTGAGCTGGTCCAATCCTCCCGCGGCGGCGTTCAGACTGCCGCTCATCCCCTCCATGGAGTTCAGGATAGCGTCCATGCTGTCGCTGATAGCGTCCAGGGAATCCTCCCCCTTCTCCTTGGCCTCCCTGAGGTCGGCCACCTGCTCCAGCTGCTGAAGGGTGGCGGGCACCGCCAGAAGGATGAGGCCGGAGAAGGAAAAGTCCTCGCTGCCCACCCGGATCGTGAAGTGCTGCTCCTCACCGGGAAGGACCATAAAGAGGACCGCGCGTAGGTTGCCCACCATCTGCACCTCAGCGCCAGGGGCCTCCAAAGAGGTGATATCGTCGTCGTTGAAGGCCGCGGCGGCGGTGAGGACCAGATTGTTCCGGCTGTACTCCGAAGCCGTAGGATCGGCCGTCACGTCCAGAAGGATCTCCACCAGCCCCGTCTTCCCCGCCAGGTCCTCCGCCAGCGCGGGAGCGCCGTTGAGCTTATAAGAGACGGCAATGTTCCACGGAAGCTCCTCAAAGGGAGCCTGGGTCTTCCCCTCAAAGTAGAATTTCTCCGGGGCGTTTTCCCCCAACGAAAAGGTGACACAGCTTCCGTCCACGGTGGGCTTCAAGCCGTCGGTGAGATTTATGACCTCATCATAGACCCCGTAATCGGTGATAGAGGTATTTCCGTTCAGGCGGTAGCTTTTTACCACGCTGGCCTCCTGAAGTCCTCCGTAATAGTCCAGTGTGGCGTAATAGGTCTCGTCACAGGTGGCGGGAAGGGTCATGGCGTGGGCGGAGGGGAGCATAGCCCCCACGGCCACCGTCAGAGCCAGGGTCAAAGCCAGGGTACGTTTCCAGATCGGTTTCATTGAGCATCGGACTCCTTTCCTTGGGCAGCTTGCACAGCGGGAATCTTGTCAGACTCCGCCGTCTCTTTTTTATCCGTTTCCTCCGGCTCCTTCAAAGCCTTTCTCTTTGTCTCCCTGGAAGGCTTGGCATTCCGCCAATGAAGGGTGGTCCTGGCGATCAGCGGCTCAAAGGTCACCAGCACCGACGGAAGGATCAACATACACACCAGGGCCGAAATGACCGCCCCCCGGGAGAGCATCAGGCAGATCCCGCTGATCAGGTCCATGGTGGAGATGACCGCCACCCCCAGAGTGGCACAGAAGAACACCAGAGCGCTGGTGAGGATGGACACATCGGCGGCCTTGGCCGCTATCTGGATGGCCTCCCTGCGGTCCAGTCCCTTTTGCAGCTCCTCCTGAAAACGGGTAGTCATCAGGATCGCGTAGTCCACCGTGGCCCCCAGCTGGATACAGCCGATGACCGTGGGGGTGATGAAAGCCACCTCCGTACCGGTGAAGTAGGGGATCCCCTGGTTAATATAGATCGCCAGCTCAATGGTGGCCACCAGCAGTATGGGGATGGAGATGGATTTAAAGGCTATAGCCACCAAAATAAAGATGGCAAGGATAGACAGGTAGCTGGTGACCCGGAAATCCTCGTTGGCCACCTGGATCAGGTCGTTGGTCATGGCGGCCTCCCCGGTAATGTAGGCGTTGGGATCATAGCGCTTCAAAAGGGCGTCCAGCGCCTCCAGCTGCTCTCCCACCTGGTCGGAGGCGGTCACATATTTGGAGTTGACCATCATCATCTGGTAGCCGTCCTGTTTGCAGACTTCCTTCAGGTCCTTTGGAATAAAGAAATCCGGGATCCCATCGGGCAGCAGCTTATCGTAGGCCACCGTACTGGCGATCCCCGGCAGAGCGTCGATCTCCTGGGTCAGCTTCTTCATGGAGGCGTGGTCCAGATCGTCGCGCATGACGATAAAGTGGGTGGAGGCCATATTGAATTCGTCCTTCAGCTTATTGTTGGAGACAATGGAGGGCATATCCTGAGGCACGGCCTCATCCAGCTTGTAGTACATCCGGGTATGGTTGTTGGCGTAGATGGCGGGAATAAAGAGAAGCAGAAACAGGACCACGAAGCCCTTGCTGTGCCGGACCACAAAGGCGTTAAGGCCCGTGGTGTCCGGCTTAAGGCAGCGGTGGCGGCGCTTCTGGATGGCGTTATCCATCAAAAGGAGGATGGCGGGCAGCACCAAAATCACAGTGGCAATGCCCAGCACCACGCCCTTCGCCATCACAAGGCCGATATCCCGGCCCAGGGTGAGGCGCATAAAGCACAGGGCCAAAAATCCGGCGATGGTGGTAAGGGAGGAACCAGACAGAGACTTGAAGGCGGCCACAATGGACACCGCCATAGCGTCCCGCCGGTCCTCATAATGGGGGGCCTCCTCCCGGTAGCGGTCATAGAGGAAGATGGAGTAATCCATGGTCACTCCCAGCTGAAGGACCGCCGCAATGGCCTGGGTGATGAAGGAGATCTCCCCCAATAAAATGTTGGTGCCGAAATTATAGAGGATGGCAAGACCAATGCTCAGCATCAGGGCCACCGGCAGAAGGGAGGACTCCATGGTAAGTCCCATGGCAATGACGGACAGGATCACCGCCATCAGGACGTACAAAGGCATCTCTTTGGAGATCAGGTCCTTGGTATCCCGGATAAAGACAGAGAATCCGGCCAGAAAACACTTTTGAGAACAGATACGCCGGACAGCGTCGATGGCGTTCATGGTACGCTCTGAAGCGCCGGGGCTGTCATACTGGACGATCATCATGGTAGCGTCCCCGGAGAAAAAGATATCTCTCAAGTCGGCGGGGAGCATCTCGGTGGGAAACTGGATCCCGATGAGATCGGACAGCCATATGACGTTGCTGACTCCCGGAACCTCCTCCACCTGGCTCAAGAGCTGGTTGGAGTATTCCGGCGGCATATCCTCCACAATGAGCATAGTTGTGGCGGCCATCTGAAAGGGATCCTCCAGCAGGGCTTCCCCCCGGACGGAATCCAATTCCTCCGGCAAATAGGAAAGAATGTCATAGTTGACCCTGGTGGCGGCGGCTCCCAGTACGCTGGGGATCAACAGAAGGACGGCGATGGTCGCCACCAGCTTTGGTTTTCGGGTCAGGGTGCGGGCAATTTTTTCCAACAATTCGATCACCTTCCGGGAAAAGAAATGGAGCGCTCCCCTCATTGGGAACGCCCCTATCTTAGTTTTTCGGCGCCCGGAAGTCAATGATTTGCGGCCCTTTCTCATAATTCTTCATAATCTGGACAGGCTCTCTTCTTTCATACTTTTTCATAGATTTTCTCCTGCCGGTGTGGTATGCTCTTTTCCAGAAAGAAGGTGCCAGATATGAGCGACAGGATCCTTGTGGTGGACGATGACGCCTCCATCCGTCTGCTGGTCTCCGACGTGCTCACCGACCGGGGCCATACCGCTACGGCGGTCTCCTCCGGAGAGGAGGCGGTTCGGCGGCTGGAGGCAGAGAGCTTTGACCTTATTTTGCTGGATATTATGATGAAGGGAATGGACGGTCTGGAGGTGTGCCGCCAGGTCCGGGACAAGGTGGAATGTCCCATCCTTTTCCTCAGCGCCAAGGATTCTGCCCAGGATATCGTAGCGGGCCTGGGCCTGGGCGCCGACGACTACCTCACCAAGCCCTTTGAGCTGGAGGTGCTGGCCGCCCGGGTGGAGGCCCATCTCCGCCGTCAGCTTCGCTCCGCTCCCTCCTCCCCCAGGAGGGGTTGCATTCGCATTGGAGAGATCTGTCTGGACACGGAGAATATGTCGGCGACCCACACCGGAGAACCGGTAGCCCTTTCCACCCGGGAGCTGGAGCTTTTGAGCTACCTTATGTCTCACGCCGGACAGACCCTGTCCCGGGAACGGATCTACCGGGATGTTTGGAAAACAGAATACGGGGACCTTAGCACCGTGGCCATCAACATCAAAAATCTGCGCCTGAAGCTGGACCCGGAGTGGCGGTACATCAAGACCGTCTGGGGACAGGGCTACCGCTTTGTCACCCAAAGCGGATTCGCGGAGGAGGACTGAGAATATGGACACACAGCGGAAATTTCCCGGCGTGGGCTGGCTATCCAGCCATCTGAGCCGTAAGCTGGTGGTCATTGTAGTTGCCTTGGCCCTGGTAAACTGGGCGGTGATCTCCCTCCACTTTGTAGACGTCCTGGAGGCCATATACACAGCCTCCGATCCTGAGGTCGCTTCCAAATATGCCGCCTTGTCCCTGCTGCTTTTTAACCTGCTTGTATTGGTGGTAGGCGCCTTCCTTCTGTTCTTTCTGGTCATTGCCCCCCTTATTCGCCTGCGAAAAACCATGCGGGAATATTACCAGTCGGGAAAACCACCCCAGCGGACGGTACGTTCCGACGAGATCGGACGGCTTCAAAATACCTTTGCGGAGCTGACCGCCATTGCCGAACAGAAGGATCAGGCCCAACGGCGGCTTATCGCCTCCATTTCCCACGATATCAAGACCCCCCTCACCTCCGTGCTTGGTTATTCCGAGCGGCTGTGCTCTGCGGAATTGACCCCGGAACGGCGGGAACAGTACATCGGTCTGATCCATGAAAAGGCCCTGCGAATCAAAGCCGTGGTGGATGAGTTTGACGATTATCTGGACGTGGGGCTCCACGATCCCGACCCCATGCCCCTTATGACGGCGGGAGAGCTGTGCCGCCGCCTCCGTCAGGAGTACGACGAAGAGCTTCGGGACGCAGGCGTTACCTTCCGTGTCCAGTGCTATACCCCCAAAGCCCAGATCATTTGCAGTTGGGAGCAGATGCGCCGCCTGTTCGGGAACCTGATCTCCAACAGCATCAGCCACGCCGGAGCCGACCGGCTGGAGCTGGTGGTCCAGTGCCGCCAGGAGGGAGACCGGCTGCTCCTCACCTTCCGGGACAACGGCCGGGGGGTGCCTCCGGAGCTTTTGGGACAGATCTTTGAGCCTTTGTATACCTCGGACAAGGGCCGGAAGGTCTCAGGGCTGGGGCTTTCCATCTGCAAGAGTATCGTAAAGGCCCACGGGGGCAGTATCCATGCGGAAAATATCCCGGAGGGAGGGCTTTTGATCGGAATGTCTCTGCCCTGTGTGGAGGGATAAATTCCCGCTTATCCGCTTTTTCAACGAAAAAAGCGTCTTCCGAGAAGCTTTCTCAGAAGACGCTTTTCTTGCGGTATCCAGCTCACTCCGCTTTTGAGATATCCGTTCCAAAATATTTCTCGGACAACTCTGAAAGCGTTCCCTCCTCCGCCAGCTCCCCCAGAGCCTTGTCAATGGCCTCCCGGAGGGTCTTGGTCTCCTCCCCCTTCCGAAGAGGAATGGCCACGCTGTCCGCCTCCTGGGCGAGGCAGGCGATCTTCAGGTCGGCGTCAGGGTGTTGGGCCATATAGTCGTAGTAGGTCACCTCGGCGTTGAGGGTAGCGTCGATCCGGCCTGAGTAGAGAAGCTCGAAGGTGGCGGCCAGGTCGTCC
>CANRZY010000033.1 GCA_947644625.1 uncultured Pseudoflavonifractor sp. | reverse complement strand
GTGATGAGCTTTTTTCTCAACCGGAGCTTTACCTTTCATAGTGAGGAAACTGTGGGCCGTTCGACGGCAAAATTTGCCCTCAATGTGGCGGTGTGCTATATGCTGGCCTATTCCATCGCCCAGCCTCTGGGGAAGTGGATCCTGGGAGCCATGGGCATTACCAGGGTGTGGCTGGAGCGGCTGACCAAGCTGGGAGGCATGGGGCTTTACACCCTACTGAACTATTTTGGACAACGTTTTTTTGTCTTTCGGACATAAAAAGGTCTCCCGCCGGTTTCGGCAGATCTGTTCCGGCATAGAAGTATGGTCCCGTCAACAGAAAGGAGCACTCTATGAAACGCCATCTGCCCGGTACGGTCCTCCTTCTCTTTCTCCTGGTCAACCTCTCTCCCTCTTTCGCGAAGGAGGCGCCCGACTGCGGCTACCTCTGGTATGTGGAGGAGGGAAAGCTTCTTTATGACCAGGAATACCGGTACACTGGCTATTCCGGGGACAGGCTTTACATCTCCGACGATCAGGGAGTCAGCTATGTGGAGCTGCCGGAGCTCTATAAGGCCTCCCGGAAAAACTGGGAGAATTATAGTCACCTGATCCACCTGACCCCTCTCTCCAATGGCGGCCTCCGGGTAGAGGCCAGGGGCGGCGTGGGCTTTCGCCGGGACTATACAGCACGGGAGCTTGCCCGGCTCTTTCAAGGGCAGCGGATGATGACCCCCATTGAGGTGCTGCGGACAAACGGGGAGATCACGGTGGCCACCCGGGAGGTCAAAAGCACCCGGAATGGGGACTGGGACCGACCGGCCACCGCTGCCTGGTCCTATCAGCAGGCGGAGGTACAGGACCTCTGGTCCACGGACGGCGTGACCTGGATGGTGGGGCAGGCGCCGGTGGAGATAGACCGGGAGGGACTGAAGCGGTATTCCACCACCATCGGCCCCTATCGGTTCGAGATCATGGACAACAATGTATATCTTCTGAAGGAAGAGGGGGTAGACCAAGGGGTGCTGCTGCCCCATATGGGGGATGCCATCCGGGAGAAGGAACTCTCGGTAAGGAGCATCCGGGCCTGGTACGGTCCCAACAAGGAGAGCGTATTTCTGGCCGTCTATGACGATGGGTATGATCCCAGGCAAATGTTTTGCCTGGAGTATCCCATCTCCTCCTTGGATTGGTGCCTGGAGAACCTGAGCGTTTCCTTCCGGGAGATAGAGGCTCTGGCCGACAGCGGAAAGGTCCGGCTGGGGATCGCCAAAACAGGCTATCTTGGAAATGGGTACCGGGAGGAGGCCGTTATGGTTCGGGATGACGGCTCCGGCTGGAGAAGAGTAGAAGATACACCCTTTAGTGATGCATTCTCCCTGCTTCCCTATAACGGAAGGACCTTTATAGCCAGAGAGGATTCCTGGATCGATACAAGGGGGCTTTATATCTCTGAGGATGGCCTGAGTTGGACCTATCTGCCTGGGACCGACCCCTATGACAGGAGGCCGGAATACTGCACCGGCCCCCTGGAGAATAGCTGTGCCATGACCTGGGCAGGGGGCCGCTATATTGTGGCCCGCCGGGTGGCGGAGAAATATGATGCGGCCGACAGCATCTATGGGTCAGCGGTAGGGGGGTGGACCGATCCCGTCAGTACCCTGGTGGAGTTCTGGGACGAGGAATTCCGGTTGTTGGATTCTTATGACTTTGGCCGTCTGGTGGAGGCGGTGGGCTGGTATGAGGGGGCCTGGTATGCCCAGGCGAGCAACAGCAAGGCCATTATCTATACCGACTTTGACTGGGACGCGGGCTCTACCCTCTATCGCTCCCAGGATGGAAAAACATGGTTCCCCACGGAAAAATGGGAGATCTGGAACTGTCTGGCCTTTCTGGAGGAAGAGGAGGAGCTTCCTCTGATCACGCCGGAGCAGACGTCCCGCACCGGACCGGACGGCTGGGCTGGAGTGGGGGAGTACCGCTTTTATCTGATGGGCGATACTCTATATATGCGCAAGCAGGGGGACCAACATTTGTATGACGGAAGATGGCTGCGGGACAGCACGGATGCGATCCAGGCGGCCTGGCTTACTCCCCATTTTCTGACGGCGGCCTATGACAGCGCAGGGAATGTTTCCATTACCGTGCGGGACCGGTTTACGCCCTCCATGTCCGTGACCCTGACTTACACGCCGGAGGAGCTGGAAGAGAGCTGGAGCGGTTATGGTCTCGGGAATGAGAGGGCTCTGGTCCGGGGAAACGGGATTTGCCTGTCTGCGGTGGAGTTTGGTCACCCGGGAGATCCTCAGAGCATACTGCTTCGGGGCGTTCCCGCGCAGGAGGGGGAGGAAGCTGCGGAGTGGATCGGCCATACCCCCGTCAAGAACATACAGCTTCTGGAAAAGGTCCCCTGGAGCGGACATATCCGGCTGCTGCCCTATACCGGAAAGGATTTTCTTCTCTATGACCGGGAAAGCGGCGATACCTATACCTCTGCTGATGGCCTTACATGGAAGAAGCTGGAGGGGGATTGGGCGGAAGGACTTGGCGTTACCGTCTGGACGGGGAAGGAGTACCTTGCCTGTCGGGACGGGGAGAAAACCAGGGACAAGGTTTTTCTGCTGGACAGGGACTTTGATCTGACAGGATCTCATGCCTTTCCGGGTACGGTAGAGGCGGTGGGGTACGAAGGAAATATCTATTACGCCAAAGTCAAAGAAGGAGCGGTGGAGAGCATTTAACGCAGCGTCAACGGGATCGACTGGACCCATACGGATCTGATCACGCTCCAAAAGGCGGTAAAGCCGCTTCAATAAAAGAGGGGGAGGGGATCGGAATGAAAAAGGGAACATATCTTGCCGGACTGCTTCTATTATCAGCACTTTTCATTTTACCCACCCAGGCCGCCGTGGTCAGTGGGGGAACGGAATACCTCTGGGGCCGGGCGGAAAACGGGAACGTGAAGATCTCCGCCGACCGGGGCTGTACCTACGCCGAGCTGCCCGGCCTGGCGGAGGAGGAGGCGCGGACGGGGCTTTCCTATGATGTGGCCCTCTACCCTCTGGAGGACGGCGGGATCCGTGTGGAGGGCCGGGATAAATGGAGCACAAAGCGCAGCTACCAAAGGGACTATTCCGCCGCCCAGGTGACCCAGCTTTTGGGGTTGGCCCAGCCTACCGCTAAGAAGGCGCTGTGTACCAACGGACAGGTGACTGTGGCGGTGGGCTATGTGGAGGACCATACCAACGGCGATTGGACCATAGCCAACCATTATGGCTGGGCCGAGAGCAACAATCACGACAGCTTTTTTTACTCCACTGACGGAGTGACCTGGACGGCGGCGGAGCAGGAGACCACGCACTCATCCGCGGAAACCGGCTGGTGGGATGGGGCTTCCTTTCACGCCGGGTACTCTACCTCCGCCGATGGGATCCACTGGACCCATGGGGAGGAGTATCAGGAAAGCCCGGAGCTTGCCCTTTCCACCGAACTGGGACCTTACCATTTTGAGTACGATCAGGAGACGGGAGAAGTCTATCTGATGGATCGGACGGCGGCGGACACCGGGGTGCTGCTGCCTCACATGGGGGAGGCCATACGGGCCAGCATGGAGTCTCTGAGTATGGAGAACAGTCGGGCGGGGAGCATTCGGGCATGGTATGGGCCCAACGATACGGTGTATTTGGCCGTTTATGGGGTCGTAGGGGAGAAAAGCCTGGCCCTGATCGACTATCCCATTTCCTCCCTGGACTGGTGTTTGGAGAACCTGAAGACCCCATTCCGTACCATTGAGCCGGTGGCCTCCGACGGTGATCTGTCACTTGGGAAGGTGGAATGGGACTTCCAACTTGGCTGGCGGGGATGGACGGAAAGCCGTCTGGCCTGCAACGACGGCTCCGGTTGGAAGTGGGCGGAGAATATTCCTAGCGGAAGGAAGGCTGAACCCCTGTTCTGTGAGGGGGGCTATTTCTGGGTTTTGGGAGAGGGCCATCACCTGTACCGCTCCTCTGACGGACAGACCTGGATCTTGTCAGACGCTCTGCGGCCTGCCGATCAAGCCAGCGGCAGCGAGACCTACCTGAACTACGCCATCGCCGAAACGGCCACCGGCTTTCTTGCTGCCCGCCACGGCGGGGTAGCCCAGCACGGGATGATGGGCCACTCCGGCGGGGGCTGGTTTGAGGGTTATTCCAAGGTTTATTTTTTGAATAAAGAATTTCAACCGACAGGTTCCTATGATTTTGGACGGTGTGTGGAGGCGGTGGGCTGCCTGGATGGAGCGTACTATGCGGAGGTGGCAAATTCCGAGGGAGGCCGGAGCGGCTGGCCCTACTACGATGAGGACGGAAAGGAGCATGAGCCTAAGGTATTTGATTCCAGTCTGGGCTCCACGCTTTATCGTTCTTCCGACGGCAAGACCTGGGAGCCTCTGCCGGATATCTACACACATATGGAGGATATCATGGTCCAGTCTGTATCCATCGGGGGCAGACAAGGCCATTTTCCCACCGGAGATCCCGACAAGCCCCTTCGCGCTGTTGCCCAGACAGGAGGCTTTTGCTTTATTCTGAAGGAAGACTGGATGTCCTTTTATCAAAATGGGGAGGAGCCCGATCTCACCCAAAAGGGGATCTGGGTCTATCTCCGTGGGCGCAACGCCGATTTAACTCTGGGCCTGCCGGAGATAAACCGGGGCATATTGGATCATTGGATCATCCCCGGCAGCCTGACTGCCCAGATCTTGCCGGAGGGAGGGATCCGGCTGACGGTCACCGACTATTCTACCCCATCCATGGTGTATTCCCATACCTATACGCCGGAGGATCTGCTGGGCCGTATGGCCGCAGAGGAAAATTTTAGGTGGGATACCTTTGCGGAAAGATATACGGGAAAGCCCGGTGTGGCGGATCTCAGTCTCCGCTCCCTCCCCTGGGGAGAGAAGGAGCTTCTCTACCGGAACGAGACCACTGAAGGGGCGTTTCGGTGGTATGACAGGGTCCCCTGGAGCAATTCCATTGACCTTTTGCCCTTCAGCAGCAAGGACTTTATGGTCTACGATCCGGTGAACGGCAAGCTGTGGATTTCTGCCGACGGGCTCTCCTGGAGGGAGGCGGAGGGCGATTGGGTGCGGGAGCTGGCCGCCCCAGAGAGGCTCCAGAATCTTGTCTCCCTTCTTTGGACGGGAGATTGCTACATGGCGGTCCGCTTCGCCTTCCGGGAGACAGGGAAGAACACAGCGGAGCCCTGGGAGGACAAAGAAACGGTATATTTCCTGGACGAAGATCTCCGTATCCTCTCCTCTCATATGTTTGAAACCCACACTGGGATCTCCATCGGCTTCCGGGACGGGGTGTACTATGTGCTTGGGGATGATGCCCTGTTTCGTTCCTCAGATGGCCAAAACTGGGAAAAGACAGATGTTATGGAGATCCGTATGGCCCTGAGAGATCTAAGATAAGGAGGGGCCCAAGATGAAAAAAAGATGGCTGCCGGTTCTACTTTTGTTCTTGACCCTGTTTCTCGTGATTTGTCCGGCCCATGCCGCGGTGGTCAGCGGCGGGACGCAGTACCTTTGGTACACCGAGGATGGAGAGAAGACCCGGAATAACAACGGGGAAGTGACCGGCTTCGGCGGACAAAAGTTTTTCCTCTCCAACGACGGCGGGGTCAGCTACACCCAACTGCCTGAATTCCAGGAGACCTCCCGCCAGAGCTGGACCGACTATGACGTGCGCCTCTCCCCTTTGGAGGACGGCGGGCTTCGGATCGAGGGAAGAAGCGTATACGGTGAGGGAAGCGCGCCCTACACCCTGTATTGGGACTACTCTGCTGCCCGGCTGGCCGAATTGCTTGCCAAGGCGGAGCCAAATCCCGTACAGGTGCTGGCCGACAACGGCAGTGTGGCGGTTGGTATCCGGCTGGTCTCGGACTTTGAAAACGGGCAGGAGCTTTTTGCGCCCAATTACAGCGCCGAGCGACAGAAGAACTGGGAGACGCAGCTGGTATGGAGTGCCGACAGGGAAACCTGGGGCCTTTGCGAGTACCCGGAGGAGCTTACTGTTTCTCAGTACAGCATGGATGCCTGGTGGGACAACGGCACCTTCTATCTGCGAGAATATTATGCTTACCCGAACGGCTATACCTCTGTGGACGGGATCCATTGGACGGCTGTGGATCTGCTGCCCGTCCCCTCCGGGTTATGCCTGACCGCCGACTGGGGCAGATACCATTTTGAGGTGGTCATGCCCAGGGACGATCCCGACGAGTGGTATAACGAGGTCTATTTGATGGAGAGCGGGGAGCGAGACGCGGGAGTGCTGCTGCCCCACATGGGGGAGGGGATCCGGGCCAACGGCATTGGAGTGAATGAATTTACCGCCGAGGCGGGGCCAAACGACACGGTGGTCCTCACCGTTTCCAATCAGGCTGGCGCCACTTTCAGTCTGGACTATCCCATCTCCTCCCTAGACTGGTGCCTGGAAAATCTGAGCGCTCCCTTCCGGGACAAGACCCAGCCTGCGGCCCTGGTCAGTGACGGAACTGTCTCCCTGGCCAAGGTGGCGGAGCATTTCCGGGACTATAATACCTACCGGCAGGAGGGGGAGCTTCTCCGCAATGACGGTTCCGGTTGGAGGAAGGTGGAAACCCCCTTCTCCTGCGTGTTTAAGATTCTTCCCTACAATGGAAAGACCTTTATGGCCCTGGATACCGCCACGGGCCGCCAGCGGCTCTATGCCTCGGTGGATGGCCTGAACTGGGTGGAGGTGGACACTCTGCGGCCACCGTCCATGGACGAGAGCAAAGCCTGGGGATATGCGGCCTATACCTTCTTTTGGACCGGAGAGCATTATTATGTGGGGATGAAGGCCGGGGAGTACCGCCACGGCATGGTGGGCATGAGCGGCGGCAACTGGTATGGGAAGAATACCCTTGTTTGGTTCCTGGACGAGAACTTTGAAATCATATCCTCCTATGATTTCGGCCGTCTGGTAGAGCGGGTGGGCTATCTGGATGGGACCTACTACGCCGAGGTGGTGAAAAATGAGGGGACGTCAGATCACCAAGTGTCCGGCTACAGCACCTCAAATACCGTCTACCGCTCCACCGACGGAAAAAGCTGGACCCCGCTCCCGAAAGAATATATGGAGCTGAACGTCTTTCCGGAAAAGAGCGCTGACGAGTATAACGACGATATCCCCGACATTTTGTTCGCACCTGTGGGTGGCAGCCTGAAGGGGAATTTCCCCACGGGGGACCCCCAAAAGCCCCTTCGGACGGCGGCCCAGATGGGCAAGTGGCGGTTTGTGCTGGACAAGGATAGCTACCGGGGGACCTGGGCGGGGCTGCTGCGGGAAAACGCCTCTGATTTTACCGGTTTACCGGAGTTGAACGAGGCCATTCAGGCAAACTGGATCACTCCCGGAGAGATAGAGGCGGAGCAACTGGCAGATGGAAGGATACGGGTGACGGTGACCGATCTGTCCACTCCCTCCATGAAGTGCTCGGTGATTTATACACCCGAGGAACTGGCTGCAAGGCCTGTCACGACCATGGGGTATCGAGTGGGCTGGACAGCCGACAACAGCAAACCGGGTGTGGCGGATCTCACCCTTGTGGATATGGCCAACGGGGAGAAGGAGCTTGTCTACCGCAATGAGAAGACCGAGGGGAAATTCATGTGGTATGAGAGCGTTCCATGGAGCAATTCTACCCGGCTGCTACCCTTCAGCGGCAAGGATTTTATGGTGTTGGATCTGGCCGACGGGAAGCTGTGGCGCTCGGAGGACGCCCAGACCTGGCAAGAGGCCACAGGAGACTTCCTTGTCCTGAGCCGGGGATATGAGACGGCGAAATACCGTCTGCTCTGGACGGGGAAAAACTATCTGGCCTGCTGCTACCTGGATAACGGCAAGACAGGGGATGAAAAGCGGGTGAGCGGGGAGGTCTCCAAGGTATTTCTTTTGGACGAAGATCTGAATGTGGTTTCTTCCCACGACTTTGGCTGCGGGGTAGAGCGGCTGGGGATTTGGAAGGACGTATTCTATGCCGAGGTGGGCCCGGAGAGCTGGGACGAGCGGGGACGCTACGGCGTGATCGTCGCCGACGGGCAGGCGCCTGTCAACACCATCTGGCGTTCTGACGATGGGGTGAATTGGGAGAAGACCGACATTATCCAGGTTCGGAATTGCCTTCGGACGTTGGGGGAATAGAGGGATGGAGTATATAGCAGCGAAGCATATCCTGACCCGCAACAAATCCACCGGATGGTTTGGGACCGACCACACCATGAACCTATACCGGGGCTGTCCTCACGGTTGCATCTACTGCGACAGTCGAAGCGAATGTTATGGGGATGATGATTTTGACCGGGTGAAGGGAAAGGAAAAAGCCCTGGAGCTTCTTCGGGATGAGCTGCGGCGTAAGGTGAAGCCCGCTTTCATCGCCATGGGCTCCATGTCCGACCCCTACAATCCCGTGGAAAAGAAACTGGAACTTACCCGGAAGGCCCTTATGCTGATCCACGCCTACGAGCAAGGGGTGGCGGTGTGTACCAAATCAGACCTGATCCTGCGGGACGCCGATCTCTACGCCGACATTCAGGAGCGCGCCCCGGTGATTTGCAAGCTGACGGTGACCACCACCGACGACGCTCTGGCCGCAAACATAGAACCAGGAGCCCCCAGCCCTACCCGGAGGCTCAAAGTGTTGGAGGGCTTGTCCCAAAATGGGATATTCGTGGGAGTGGTCCTGATGCCCGTGCTGCCCTTTTTGGAGGACAGCGTGGAAAGCGTCCTCGCCGTGGTGGACGCCGCCGCCGATGCAGGAGCAAAGTTTGTTTACCCTGCCTTCGGTATGACCCTTCGGGACCGGCAGAGGGCTTATTACTATGAGCAGCTTGTCCAACATTTTCCGGGGACGAAGGAACAGTATGAAAAGCAGTACGGAGACCGCTACTGGTGTACCAGCCCCAGGGCAAAGGAGCTATGGCAGGCATTTTCCAGGCGGTGTGGAGAGCGGGGGCTTCTTTATGAGATGAAGCGTATTATTTCCAGGGCAAAACGGCCCTACGGGGATACCCAGTTAACCTTTTTCGATATGTAGCGGGGACGGCAGGGGCCGTCTCCGCTTTTTTCTGTTTTCTTTTGGAAGGAAAGTGCGTGATGTTTAGCCTAAAGCCTCCACCTGAGAGACGCAGACAAAATAGATCCGCCGGTTGGTCTCATCCGCCAGGACAAGGGTAGAGCCAATAGCGCCCAGAACGGTCACATTTTGCAGGACCAGGGGGCCCGCAGTCAGGGTAGCCTGGCGGCTCAGGTTCCGGGTCGCCAGCGCGGTGAGCAACCCGGCGTCGCAGCAGCAGTCGTCACAGTCGCAGTGAGCGCTGCAGGGGGCGCAGCCGGAGGTGTCGCCGCCCTCAGCCCGAATGGCGCGGCGGAGATAGCGGACGGCTCTGCGGTAGATGGCAATGTCGGTATCCCCCTCTTCCTCGGCGGTTATAAGCGTAAAGGCAATTGCTTTTACGGCACAGAGGGAGAGCTGCTCCACCGACTCCAGGATCGTGGTGGAGCTGCCGGGGGCGGCGTAGTAGGCAGTACCACCCACATCGATCAGATCGCAGTTGCAGGGGGAAAACCTCTGGAAGGAGGCGTCTAGCGCGGCAATGTTGTCAGCCTCGGTGGTAGGCGTGATAAGGGGGCCGCCTACTGCCAGGGTGTCGGTGAGGAAAAAGAAGGCGTCAAAGTTTACCAGATTGGCAAGCTCGGTGTTGCACAGCAGACGCAGGGTTTCTACCATGGAGGCCTTGCAGCAGCAGATGGGAAGGGGCTCAGGATCGGGCAGATCGCAGCCGCAGTTGCTTGTTTCGGCAGCGTTCAAAGGGCAGGAGGGATAAAGCTCCTCGGCGCTTACTGTGGGAAGGGTAGAGGGATCATCACAGCCACAGTCGGTGTGATAACGGCGCATATAGGTTTCAGGGGTCATGTCAGGATCACTCCCGTTTCAGATTGAGCGGGCAGGGAGCCCGCCCAAAACCATTGTATGGTGGGAGAAGGGGGGGAGTGACCGTAAGAAAGTATGAAGAGATTTTTAATTTCAGGCAATTTGACTTGCGCTTCTGGGGAAAAGAGGGTAGAATAAAGACAGGATTCCAAAATTAACAGGAGGGACGACCTATGGCATTTTTTGATTTTGACAGTATTAAGGACAAGGCCAAGGACCTGGCCCAGACCGGCGTGAGCAAATCCAAGCAGATTGGCGAGATCGCTAAGCTGAACCTTGCCAATGTGGGTGAGGAGGACGCTATAAAGAAAGCCTACATAGAGATCGGCAAGCTCTATTATGCGGAGCGCGGAATGGCTCCCGAGGCGGCCTATGCCGCCTTGTGTGAGAAAATCACTGCCGCCAAGGTAAATATCGAGGAAAATAAGAACCGCATTGAAGAGCTCAAGAACGAGGGGGGGATCGCCGACACCGACGTGATCCCTGCTGAAGCCACTGTGGTGGAGGCCCCGGCCCCGGAAGCCTCCAAGGACTCTCCTGAGGTCAAGGCTCCGGTGGAGTCTTTGGCTGAGGACATTCCTCCCCAGGAGTAAAAAATACGGATGAAAAAACCGGCCTTGATAAGGGGCCGGTTTTTTTATAAAGATCATAGCTTCGATTGACAAAGGCAAACACGGTTTTGCGGGGCCCAAGCCGCCCCCGGACAGCGTTTTATCTCCTTGCCTTACGCCAGTAAGGCTGCGTCGACAACCTTGCCGGGAACGCCTTGGGTTCCCGCAAAACTCCTTCGGACCCCAGAGGGACCCAAAGGGTGTGATGGCAAGGCCGCAGCCCGAACGCGGGCTGTCGCCCTCGGAGGGTGAGAACGCCGCCAGCGCACCCTTTGGGTCCCTCTGGGGCGTGTTTGCCCTTGTCGATCGAAGCTACAGATGTAAAAACCGCCGCTCCCATATCTAGGGATCGGCGGTTGCTTGCGATACGTTCTTACTCAAGGATCCGGCGGGCGTATACATATGTATTGAGATAATGGCCGGTCAGGTTGCTGATCTCCACAGAATAACTGTTATTGGAAGCGTGAATAAACTGTCCGTCGCCAATATAAATCCCTACATGGGAAACGGGAGTAGATACCTTGCGGTTGTTAAAAAAGACCAGGTCGCCGGGCTGAAGCTCATTGAAAGAGACGGAAGTGCCGTTGGAGAGTTGGGCGCTGGCGGTGCGGTTCAAAGTATAATCAAAATGACCGTATACATATTTGGTAAGCCCCGAACAGTCAAAACAGTTGGGGCCGTTCCCGCCCCATACATAGGGGCAACCCAGATACTGCATGGCGTAATCCACAATCTCCTGGCCGGCAGAACCGGAGATATCATTGTCTCCCCGGGAGCCGGAGGTGTCGAGACAAGAAACGATGTAATCACTGGAGACATATCCCTCACAGTCGGCATCGGCAATCTTATACCAGCCGTTATCCATTCCTGAGAGAGAGACAACAGAGCCGTTCTTAAGGGTGGCAATCTGTTCGTAGTCGGTGCCGGGACCGGAACGAACATTTAAGGTTGTTCCATTGGTCCTTACACGGCCATAGCCCAAGTCCACGTCAGCGGTAACAGCCAACTCCAGAAATTCGCTGGACATATATCCCTCAATAGATTTAAAGTCCACCCGGAACCATGCGTCGTCCACTTCCTCCAGAACGATAACCACATCATCCTTCTCGGCAGTGGCAAGAATGGAGGCGTCAGAGGCGGCTTCGGCCCGCAAGCGAAGAGCGTCGGCTGTAACAGTGCCCACCCCCAGATCGGTGGCAGATGCGCTAACTGCCAAAAAGATGGTGAGCAGGGAACTCATCAGAGCCATACGCAAAAACTTCTTGGAAAAAGACATGGGACCCGGACTTCCTTTCTCTGTATGGTTTCTTTCGCATCGGGGAAGGAAAATTACTTGCCGGACAGAGCCCGTTCCAGCCAGATAACGCCTACATCAATAGCGTCGTACAGGCTGGATTTTTCACTTTTCTTTACTACACGATCCCGGCTCTTCAAATCGGGATCGGTAAGCTGAAGCTGAACAGAGACCTTACTGGTCACATCCATGTCGCCTTCCTTCTGGGAGGCAAGGACCTGGAGGACAATAATATATTTGTCCGCCATGCTGCCGTAATAGATCAGATTGTCTTTTCTGCGAAGGGGATGACCTTTATAGGTCAAGGGAATATCCGTTTTTTTATCAGCCATTGTGGCCCTCCCAACAAAGATGTTACAGGAATATTTCAAAAGTTGTAACCAAATTGTAACAGCTTGATACCGGTTTGTCAACAGTAGATTGCAAGAAAAAGAAAGAATTATTTGCGAAAGGAGGGAGGGAGTGATATACTGTAAATCCACTTTGGTTGACAAGAACAAAGGGGCCTTTGCAGCCAAAGCTATGGATGGAGGTTACGATGAAAACGTTGTGGAACCTGTTGGTGACCCTGGCTTTTGTTACAGCCTTTGGTATGTTGTTCCTTCGATGGCTTGCGCAGGGAGGGGGAACGCTACCCTATCTTTTTTCGTCTCCCCTGCCTGAGCGGCGGGGGGAAACCGCGGAGAGAGGGACTTTAAGAAAAGTATTTCTGGCGGCTCTTCTTTTCCGGTTGGTTGTGGCGGTGGGGAGCTTGCTGTTTTATGGACTGTTGTCCGGAAACGCGTTGGAGCTTGCGGAAATTCCGGGACTGTGGACGCGTTGGGACGCACCCCATTATATTCGTTTGGCGGAACTGGGCTATGGAGGATATCTGGAGAATGGGGAGCCGCTGTTTCTGGTCTTTTTTCCTCTATATGTCTGGCTGATGCGGGCGGCGGCTTTGGTAATCCCGCATACGGCGGCGGCGGGAATGCTGGTAAGCTGGCTGTGCTTTGCGTGGGGGAATGTCTATCTCTATCGTTTGGTTTCGGAGGAGTATGGCGTTCCGGTTGCCAGGAGGACTCTTTTGCTTCTGTGGGCGTTTCCGTTTTCCTTTTTCTTTGGTGGGATTATGACGGAGAGCCTGTTTTTGCTCACCACTACGGCGGGACTGTATTTTATCCGACGCCATCAATGGGGACGGGCGGCTTTTTGGGGGGTTCTGGCGGCTATGACCCGGATGCAGGGAGTCCTTCTGACCGGTGTTGCCTGCGCAGAGATATTCTGTCAAGTAAAACCGCTTGCGGCATGCAGAGAGGAAAGAAGAACAGCCTTTCTGAAGATTGGAAGGCAGCTTCCGCTGTTGCTTGCTCCGCTTTTGGGAAGCTTGGCTTACTTTGGGCTGAATGCTTATGTGGCAGGAAGCCCCTTTGCCTTTACAAAAATGCAGGAGCATTGGAGCCAGGGCTTTCAATGGCTTCCAGAGGTGTTAGCTTACTTGGGAAAGAATGCGTTGACCTGGGAGAACCCAGTGACCCGCTGGGAAATGTGGATCCCGGAGCTGCTGTTGTTTCCCCTGTTTGCTCTGCTCCTCTGTAGAAGCTGGAGAAAGCACCGGAGTATGTTCACCCTTTACGCTTTTGTCTATTTCATTTTGAATTATTGCCTGTCCTGGCTTCTCAGCGCGGGCCGTTATCTCTCCTGCGCGACGCCCTGCTTCTTCTTTGCGGCGGATGAACTGGAGGGCCACCCCCGGCTGACAAAATTTCTGGCGTTGGCAATGGTGTTGCTCCAATGCATATTCTGCTACCGCTACCTCTGCTGGGGGCAGGTCATGTAAATGGAAAATCTCATTTATCTTTCCCCAAAAAAGGACAGGGCCTTGATATACTCAAGGCCCTGTCCTTTTTGACGAAGACTTATATTTTTATGCGCTCTGCCGCCGAAGGGCTGCCAGAGTGAACCAGATAGCGCCCAGCATAAGAAACCCTTCGGCAAGCTGGGTCCAGGTGACGCCGAAGAAGGTAAGCGTCATAACATACCGCTTCATCAGATAGGCGTGGTAGCCGCCCAGGGAGGCAAGCTCTGCCCCTGCGGCTGCCGGAGCTAGGGAGGGGCGGGCGCAGGCGGTAACAGCCAGCAGAACGCCGCCCAGGAAAAAATACCGCTCATGCATGTAGGGGAGAAGAAAGGGGATCCCGAGGCTCAGAGCGGTTCCGGCCAGAACAAGGGCGTAGTTGTCTGCATTTTCCCTCCACAAATAGAGAAAAGCCAGTATCCCAAGCATAAAGAGAAAAGCCAAAGCAATGGCCAGCTTAGGGACCCAGGGGGCGGTTTCAGTGTGGTAGGGAAGCAGGGCAAATACGGAAGGGGAATTGTAGTTGACGGTTTTCCAGGAGACGCTGTCCCCCGCCTGGTCCAGATAGACCCGCAGGATATCTCCCATCGGTTTTCCTGCAAGCAGGGCGGGAAGGGTGGACAGAAAGAAGACGCCGGGAAAAACAAAAAGCTGCCGGAATTTGATCCGCCGGGTAAACCATAGGGCGCACCAGAGTGGGAGGATGAATATAGACTGTAGCTTAAACGAGAAGGCCAAAGCCAGAAAGCTCAGAGAGAAGACCGGACGTTCCTCCAGAGCAAAGCTGAGAGCCCAGACGCATAAAGCGGCCCAAACACTGTCACATTGTCCCCAGCAGGCCCCGTTCAGGACAACTGTGGGAAGGAGAAGAAGAACGGAAAAGGCCCGACAAGGAGCGGTTTCAGAGCGGGTAATGGTTTTTGCCAGCCGAAGGCCGCCCCAGGCCAGCAGAAAATCAAAAAGAATGGAGAACAGCTTGATCCCGTACAGGTCGGGGATAGGCAAATAAGAGAGGAGGGCTAACATATATAAATACGGAACATTATAGTTACCAACCGGGTCCTTAATGGCGGAAAAACCACCGTTATCCCGAAAATGAGCGACCCAACGGGACAGAAAGTCCTGATAATCCAAAGTTGCATGGTCCAGCGGCAGACTGCGGAGAAACAGGGCGAGAGCGATGGGGAGAAGAAGAGTAAGAAGCCGATCCTTTCCATAGCCCTCGCGGGAAAGAATGGCCAGGGCCGCAGCCGCCAGAAGCAACAAGCAAAGCCCCACCGCTATACCTGCGGTGGGGCTGGACTGGGACGCTCCCAGAGATTTTAAAAATGTTAAAAGCAAAAGTCCGGCGCTGGTAAGAGCTATAGGTTTGCTATGAGCAGAAAGCACAGGGATCACCTCAGAAAGAGCCCAACGGCTCGGACGCCGAAACTGGATGGCCTTCTAATATTTTACAAAAAATTGCGGAAACGATATGCTTTTTTGTTGACATCCAGAATCAGGCATGGTATACTGAAACGCTACTATGTATAAGAGAGGAAAGATTCTAATCACCCATCCTGATATTTAGTCTACCACCAGATGGAAGAGTTGACAAGAAGAACGTTGGATATTCTTGCAACCCGTCCGGGCGTATCAAGGATAAAAGGGCCTCCTCTTTTGTGCGAATTCACAAGAAACCCCAGGCAAAGGACGGAAAAAGGAGGGCGGAAAGGCCCGTTTTCCGCCGGAAATACCAAAAAATGAGGTGTGATTTCTACATGGTCAAGGACGTCTACTACGGCAAGACCCTCCGCAAGAGCTTCGCCCGCCATCAGGAGCCCATGCAGATGCCCAACCTTCTGGAGATCCAGAAGAACTCCTACCAGTGGTTCCTGGAGAAGGGGCTTAAGGAGGTGTTCCGGGATGTGGCAGCCATCACGGACTACGCCGGGAATCTGGAGCTGAGCTTCGTGGATTACACGATGGACGAGGCTCCCAAGTATACGGTGGAGGAGTGTAAGGCTCGGGACGCTACCTATGCCGCTCCGATCAAGGTGAAGGTGCGCCTTCGCAACAAGGAGACGGAGGAGATCAAGGAGCAGGAGCTCTTTATGGGAGATTTCCCCCTGATGACCAAGGCGGGCACCTTTGTCATCAATGGCGCAGAGCGCGTCATTGTCTCCCAGATCGTCCGCTCCCCCGGTATGTACTATGCCAAGATGGCGGACAAGGCGGAAAATCTCACCTATGCCACTACGGTGATCCCTTACCGGGGCGCCTGGCTGGAGTATGAGACCGATCTTTCCGACGTGTTCTGGGTCAGGATCGATAAGAACCGGAAGATCCCTGTCACCTGTCTTATTCGCGCGGTAGGTCCCCGGACGGACGGAGAGATCCTGGATATGTTCGGAGAGGATCCGCGTATCGTGGCTACGCTGGAGAAGGATATCTGCCGGACCTACGAGGAATCTATGTTGGAGATCTACCGGAAGCTCCGCCCCGGCGAGCCGCCCACGGTGGATTCCGCCGAGAGCCTTATCAACGCGCTCTTCTTTGACGCCAGGCGGTATGACCTGTCCTCCGTAGGCCGTTATAAGTTTAATAAGAAGATGGCCATTGCCACCCGCCTTTCCGGGCAGACTCTGGCCCAGCCCATCACGGATCCCGCTACCGGCGAGATCCTGGCCGACGCGGGAGAGACCCTTACCCGGGATCGGGCCTGGGAGCTTCAGGCGAAGGGCGTCAATGAGGCCGTGCTGGATGTGGAGGGACGGATCGTCAAGGTCTTCTCCAACCACATGGTAGATATGAAGAACTTTGTTTCCTTTGATCCTGCGGAGTGCGGCGTCACCGAGAGCGTGCGGTATTCTGTGCTGATGGACCTGATTGCTCAGGCTTCTGGTGATGAAGAGGCGCTTAAGGAGCTGGTGAACGACCACCGGGACGACTTGCTGCCCAAGCACATTATTGTGGACGATATCATGGCCTCTATCAACTATCTCAACTGTCTGGCCAACGGCGTGGGCACTCCTGACGACATCGATCATCTGGGTAACCGCCGCCTGCGCTGTGTGGGCGAATTGCTCCAGAACCAATTCCGCATCGGCTTCAGCCGGATGGAGCGGGTCATTCGGGAGCGGATGACCATTCAGGATCTGGATATTGTGACTCCTCAGAGTCTTATCAACATCCGGCCTGTTACCGCCGCCATCAAGGAGTTCTTTGGCTCTAGCCCCTTGAGCCAGTTTATGGATCAGACCAACCCTCTGGCGGAGCTGACCCACAAGCGCCGTGTCTCCGCTCTGGGCCCCGGCGGCTTGAGTCGTGACCGCGCTTCCTTTGACGTTCGGGATATTCACTATTCCCACTATGGCCGTCTGTGCCCCATTGAGACTCCCGAAGGCCCCAACATCGGCCTGATCTCCTACATGGCCTCCTATGCCAAGGTAAATAACTATGGCTTTATCGAGGCGCCTTACCGGAAGGTAGATAAGGAAACGGGACGGATCACGGATGAGATCGAGTATATGACCGCCGACGTGGAAGACCAGTATATCGTCGCTCAGGCCACCGAGCCTACCGACGCTAACGGTTGCCTGAGCAATGCCCGTATTACCTGCCGTCACCGCAACGAGATCATTGAGGTGGACCGGGAGCGGGTGGACTATGTTGACGTAAGTCCCAAGATGATGGTTTCCATCGCTACTGCCATGATCCCCTTCCTGGAGAACGACGACGCCAACCGGGCCCTCATGGGCGCCAACATGCAGCGTCAGGCCGTGCCTCTTCTGACTACCGAGGCGCCTATTGTGGCCACCGGCCAAGAGTATAAAAACTGTATCGATTCCGAGATCGTGATCCTGGCCGAGGGAGCTGGAGAGGTAACCAGGGTCAGCGCCGATTATATCACCGTTCGCTATGATGATGGCCGGGTGGTGGATTACAAGCTGACCAAGTTTATGCGTTCCAACCACACTACCTGTATTAACCAGCGGCCCATTGTCAATGTAGGGGAGCGGGTAGAGAAGGGGGATGTGCTGGTGGATGGCCCCTCCACCTCCCACGGCGAGATCGCGCTGGGCAAGAACATCCTCATGGGCTTTATGACCTGGGAAGGCTATAACTACGAGGACGCTATCCTGCTTAACGAGCGGATGGTAAAGGACGATGTCTTTACCTCCATTCACATTGAGGAGTATGAGACCGAGGCCCGGGATACCAAGCTGGGTCCCGAGGAGATCACCCGGGATATCCCCAACGTGGGCGAGGACGC
>CANRZY010000032.1 GCA_947644625.1 uncultured Pseudoflavonifractor sp. | reverse complement strand
TCAGCCGTCCGCACCCTTCCCCTGTGTGTTTGACCACACCGGTTTTCGAGACAGCCCTTCCCCATCTCAAAGAAAGGGAGGTATCCCTATGCAGTATGCCCTGTCCATCTTTCTCTCAGGCATTTCCCTGGGAGGACAATACGCCCTCATTGCCATTGGATATACCCTGGTCTACGGCATTTTGCGGCTTATCAACTTTGCTCACGGCGACGTTTTTATGGTGGCGGGCCTTTTTATGGTGTATCTCAGCACCGTTTTCCCCCTGTGGGCGGCCCTGCCCCTGATGCTGATCCTTACCGTAGCCCTGGGCTTTGCCATTGAGCGGGCGGCCTATAAGCCCCTGCGCTCCGCCCCCCGGATGAGCGTGATGATCTCGGCCATTGGCGTAAGCTACCTGCTACAGAATCTGGCAACCTATGTGACCGGAGGGCTTCCCAAGAGCTACCCGGAGCTTCCCCTGCTGTCCGGCAGCGTGACCATCGGCGGGGTCAGTACCAAGTGGGTCACGGTCATTACCCCCTTCCTCGTTATCGCCCTGGTCTTTGCCCTTACCCAGCTTATCAACCACACCAAGGTGGGTATGGCCATGCGGGCGGTGGCCAAGGATTTTGAGACCAGCCAGCTGATGGGGATCAAGATCAATTCGGTCATTTCCATGACCTTCATTATCGGTTCCTTCCTGGCGGGAGTGGGCTCCATGCTCTACTTTACCAACTATCCCTCCATTGTGCCCCTCTCCGGCGCTCTCCCTGGCCTCCGGGCTTTTGTAGCGGCGGTATTCGGGGGGATCGGCTCGGTGCCCGGCGCGGTGGTGGGGGCCTTCATCATCGGCATGAGCGAGAGCGTCATTAAGGGCTCTCCCTTCAGTATTTTTTCCGACGCTTTTACCTTTGCCCTTCTCATCGTGATCCTGGTGGTCAAGCCCACCGGCCTCTTTGGCGAGAAGGTCACGGACAAGGTTTAAGGGGGTGGGACGCATGATAAAAGAAAAGAAAAGCAAGACCGGAGCCTTTGTGGCCCTTGTCTGTGTGGTCCTCCTTCTCATATTGACCATCGTACTGGAAAACGTGCTGGACCCCACCAAGAATATCATGCTCTTCACCGTGCTGAAAAAGGGCGCGGTGTATGCGCTGGTAGCCTCCTCCATGAACCTGCTCAACGGCTTTACCGGTCTTTTTTCCTTGGGGCAGGCCGGCTTTATGCTGCTGGGGGCCTATACCTACGCTATTTTGACCATCCCTGCTGCCAGCCGGGACAGCGTCTACTATCTTTACGGCGGCTCGGCCATCCACTTTTCCCTGCCTGAGCTGTTCGGCGGCGGAGTTTTTGGACTGATTCTGGGCGTTTTGATCGCCCTTATCCTGGCGGGACTGGTGGCGGCGGGAGTGGCCTGGCTCATCGGCCTTCCCGTACTGCGGCTGAAGTCCGACTATCTGGCCATCGCCACATTGGGCTTTGCCGAAATTATCCGGGCGGTATTCCAGTGGGATAAGCTGGGCCCCGTTACCAACGGCGCCAACGCCCTGAAGAGCTTCCCCACCTTCTCCAGCTTCAATATTCCCGGAGGGCTGAGGCTGTCCACCTTTGTGGCCTTCCTGCTGGCCGCCGTGTGCATTGCCGTTATTCTGCTGCTCATCAATTCCTCCTATGGGCGGGCCTTCAAGTCCATCCGGGAGGATGAAATTGCCGCCGAGGCCATGGGCATTAACCTTGCCAAGCATAAACGGCTATCCTTCTGTATTTCCTCCTTCTTTGCCGGGGTGGGGGGCGGCATGTTTGCCATGTTCGCCAACCAGGCCCAGGCAAAGACCTTTACCACCGCCATGACCTATGAGATCCTGTTGATCGTGGTTATCGGCGGTATCGGCTCCATCTCCGGGTCCTGTATTGCCTCCTTCCTGTACCTTGCCACCAGCGAGTGGTGGCTGCGGTTTCTGGACAGCGAGATCACGTTGCAAAACGGCTTTAAGGCGCCTCTTCTCCGTAACGGCTTCCGGATGGTGGTCTTCTCCATCGTCATTATGATCGTGGTGCTGTTCTTCCGCCGGGGCATTATGGGGGATAAGGAGCTTCCCGACCTCTTTTGGAAACGAAAAGCCAAGGCGGCCGGAAAGGAGGGGGCGAAATGAGCGAGAGCGTTCTTCAAGCGGAACACATTACCATGCAGTTCGGCGGCGTGGTGGCGGTAAACGACCTGTCTCTCCATGTGGACAAGGGGGAGATCGTGGCCCTCATCGGCCCTAACGGGGCGGGGAAGACCACCGCCTTCAACTGCATTACCGGGGTTTATGAGCCCACCAACGGACGGGTCTCCTTTTTGGGGAAGCCCATGGTGGAAAATTTTCCCCAGGGCAAAATGCAGAAGCAGTATGCCGGGGAGCACCAGGGCATGTTTACCCAAAAGCTGAGCCCCACCCCCGATTCCATTACCAAGCTGGGCATTGCCCGGACCTTTCAGAATATCCGGCTGTTTGGCTCCCTTACCGTGTTTGACAATGTGCTCATCGCCAAGCATATGCGGGCAAAGCAAAACTTTCTTTCCGCCACCTTCCGTTTAAACGCCAGGGAGGAGAAGCGGATGAGAGAGGAGTCCATGGCCCTTCTGGAGGAACAGAACCTGGCCCATCTGAAGGACGAGATCGCCGGGAGCCTGCCCTATGGCATTCAGAGAAGGCTGGAGATCGCCCGGGCGCTGGCTACGGATCCGAAGCTGCTGCTTCTGGACGAACCTGCCGCGGGGATGAATCCTCAGGAGACCCAGGAACTGACCGATTTTATCAAGCAGATCCGCGCAGAGTACGACCTGGCTGTGTTTATGATCGAGCACCACATGGACCTGGTCATGCAGATCTCCGACCGGATCTATGTCCTGGATTTTGGCAAGCTCATTGCCCAGGGCACCCCCGCTGAGGTCCGGAACGACCCGCGGGTCATAGAGGCGTATTTGGGGGTGGCTGACGATGCTTAAAATAGACGGACTGCGGGTCAATTACGGCGGCATCGAGGCCGTCAAGGGGATCGATTTTGAAGTGCCTGAGGGGAAGATCGTCACCCTTATCGGCGCCAACGGGGCGGGTAAGTCCACCATTCTTCGGACCATTGCGGGTCTGGTAAAGCCTGCTGCGGGCCGGATCCGGCTCCAGGCGGAGGACATTACCGCCCTTTCCCCCGACCGGATCGTCTCCAAGGGGATCACGCTGGTCCCTGAGGGACGCCACGTGTTCCCGGATCTGACTGTTTTGGAAAATCTGAAGATCGGGGCCTATCTTCGGACCGATGATCTGAACCACGATCTGGAGTGGGTCTATTCCCTCTTTCCCCGCTTAAAGGAGCGTTCCTGGCAGGCGGCAGGTACCCTCTCCGGAGGCGAGCAGCAAATGCTGGCCGTGGGCCGGGCTCTCATGTCGAGGCCCAAGCTGATGATGATGGACGAACCCTCCCTGGGTCTTGCCCCTCTGGTGGTAAAGGATATCTTCTCCATCATCCGGAAGATCAACGAGCAGGGGGTGACCATCCTCCTCATTGAGCAGAACGCCAACATGGCCCTCCACACGGCGGACCTTGCCTATGTGCTGGAGACGGGCCGTTTGACCCTCTCCGGAACGGGGGAGGAGCTGTTGAAAAACGAGGCGGTCAAAAAGGCATACCTTGGCTGAAAAGAAAAAACAAGGCCCGGAAGCGGTAGCTTCCGGGCCTTGTTTTAGCTTGTTAAAGAGCCTCCGAAGATCAATTTCCTCATCGTCAAATAAGGAAACGGGGGACGGGCTGTTGGCACACTTCATTTGTGAAGCTGCTCTTCCCGTTTCCTTAGGATCCGGGGGAAGCGGTAGGCAAACATGCACCCGGTAGTCACCGCCGCGCAGATATCCGCCACCGGCTCGGCAAGCCATACGGCGAAAACCTTGTCGCCAAGGAACAACGGAAAAAGGAAAATAAGGGGAATCAGCAGAATGATCTTCCGCAGCAGGGCCAGGAACAGAGAGATCTTGGCCTCCCCCAACGCTACAAAGGTCTGCTGGCAGGCGGATTGGATCCCAAACATAAAGATCCCGGCAAAATAGACCCGCAGAGTCCGGATCGCGATCTCCACCAACTCCGGTTTTTTATTAAATACGGCGATAAACACTCCCGGAAAAAGCTCCACCAAAGCCCAGATGGCTACGGTAAAGGTAACGCAGCTCAGGAAAAGCAGCCGAAACGCCTCTTTTACCCGGTCAAAGTTTCCTGCGCCGAAGTTAAATCCGATAATGGGTTGGGCCCCCTGGGCCAGGCCATGAAGGGGCATGGTCCCCACCTGCATCACCGAGGAGGCAATGGTCATGGCCCCCACATAGGCGTCTCCACCGTATTTCAGCAAGGAGGCGTTAAAGGAGATGCTTACCAGGCTTTCGGTGGACTGCATGATAAAGGGGGAAACTCCGATGGCGACCACCGGCAGAAGAACCGAGGCCTTGAGCCGCAGATGCCGAAGCCGAAGATGAAGAAGGGTCCGCTTGCCCACCAGAAAGAGAACCACCCACAAGGCGGAAAGGGACTGGGATAAAATGGTGGCCAACGCCGCTCCCTCCACCCCCATATGGAGCTTGACAATAAAACAATAGTCCAGAAAGATATTGCATAGCGCCCCGATCACAACGGTAAGCATGGAGAAAAGGGCAAAGCCCTGGGTGGTAATGAAATTGTTGAGTCCCAGTGAGATAAGGACCGCCACCGTCCCCCATAGGTAGACCCGAAGATAACTGCTGGCATAGGGAAGCGTATTTTCACTGGCTCCGAACAGAAGCAGCAGCGGTTCCCGGAACATTTGAAAAAATACGGTGGAGACCACCGCCATCACCAGCAAAAGGGCGGTACAGCCGCCCAAAATGGCTTCAGCCCCGTCGATATCCTTCTCCCCCATGCGGATGGCGGCCCGGGAACCGCCCCCCATCCCCGCCAGGGAGGAGAGAGCGGAAACAAACATGATAATGGGAAAGCAGACTCCCAGGCCCGTCAGGGCTAGGTCGCCCACCCCCTCCATATGGCCGATAAACGCCCGGTCTACGATGTTATAAAGGGCGTTGATGATCTGGGCCGCCACGGCGGGAACGGCCAGCTTTACCATCAAGGAACCAACCGGGGCGGAGCCCAGCGCGTTTTTATCCTTCATCAGATGCTTTGCTCCCCTTCCAGGAAATAGGTAGCCTCCATATCTGCTACGCTGAGGGCGAAGGCCAGAGGATACTTCTCCAGGGCCTGCCCTACCAGGCGGCTGTCCTCCGAGCCGGAGAAGCCCATATGCCAGCGGATGGCCATAGCCTCCTCCCGCTTGAGCTTCATAAAGCCGGAAATAATGTAGACCGATTTTTCCCCGTGGCCATAGGGTATGGGGTCCTCATAATAAAAGGTGGATACTTTTTCCCACTGGCCGGTGACCTCGTTCTTCACATTCCGGCTGCCCGCCCTGTAGCAGCCGATCTTACAAAGATCGTGAAGCAAAGCGGCAATGGCCACGCTTTCCGGCGGGACCTCCAGCCCATAGAGCTCCTGAACCCGTTCCCGGGCCAGGTAGTCTACAAGGCAGTGGTAAACATTAAGGCTGTGGTCGCACAGCCCCCCTTCGTAGGCTCCGTGAAATTTGGTGGAGGCAGGACAGGAGAAAAAGTCGGACTTGTTCTCCAGATAGTCCAAAAGGGCGTCGGAGCCCTCCCGTGTAATATTCTCCCGGTATATTTCAATAAATTCCTCTTTTCCGCTCATACCCATCCCCCTTTTTGTGTAAAGGGTATTATATCACCGGCGGAAAGAAATGAAAAGAGGAAAATCCCTTCACCCCGGCTTTCCCTTTTCCATAGGATACTCAAGAGGTGATCCTATGGAATTTTTTTCCGCCTTGGGTGCGGGAATATTATTTGCCCTGGCCTGCAACCTGGATACTGTTCTGGCTTCGGTGGGCCAGGGAGCGGAGGGAGGGGAATTAAGGCTCCGGGAAACGCTGACAGTGGCAACCGTCACCACGCTGGTGACCTTTCTCTCCCTTACCCTGGGAGCGTTTGGGGCCGCCCTGCTTCCTCAGGGTCTGGCCGACAGGCTGGGAGGCCTGGCCCTGGCCGGCCTGGGTCTTTGGTACATACTGGACGCCCTTCGGGGAAAAACGGGAGAGACCGGGGGGGAAAGTCGAAGCTGGCTGGCCCTCTCCGCGGCGCTGGCGGTCAACAACGCCGGAGTGGGGGTGGCCGCCGGGGTAACGGGACTTTCCCCTCTGCTTGCCTCCCTGTGCAACTTTTTTGTCACTCTTTTTGCCCTTTTTCTGGGCCGCCAGCTGGGGCGGAAACTCAGCCGGTGGAGCGCCCTGGCGCTGCCCGTTTCGGGACTGCTGCTGGTAGGGTTGGGGCTTTGGCAGCTTCTGTAAGAAATTTACAGATCAAAACGGAGAAAACGGTATGTAGGGGCGGCTAATAGCCGCCCCTCAGCCTATCAAAAAACCTCGCCCAAGGCGAGGTTTTTTGACAGGCTGATGAAAAAGGACGGGGAAATCCCCGTCCTTTTTCACGTCAGGCCGCGTCCATGCTTTGCAGTTCGCTCTGGGCCTCGCTCATCGTATCCGCCGAGAAGTAAAAGTGCCCAGTAGCGTCAAAAACCTCAACATGGCCTCTCACATACCGCAGCTCGAACCGTTCTGTCATGTGGACCTCACTCCTTTCTTCTGTCCTTATCCTACCATGCCTACTGTCCGATTATACGGACTTAAACGGGTGGTTTTAACCGCCCGCTAAGTCTTGGAAATATGTAGCGGCATGTGCCGCCATTTGTTCCGCCGGTTCCTGGAAGCCGCCCTTCATCCAGTCCATGGCAAGGCCGCTGAGTCCGTGAAGAAAAAACCGCCGGGTCATTTCCTTCCCTCCGGAGGGAAGGTTCCGCTCCAAAAAGGAGCAAAGCCGGAGGGGGAGGCCTGGGTCCGCCCCGGAGGAAAGAAGGAGACTCCACTCTTCCTTCTTTTCAGCCAGGACCTGAAACACGGCATGAAAAAGGTCCTGTGTGCCCTCGTCCTTGCTGCCGTCAGGCTGCGCCTGCTCCAAAAGCTCGTTTTCCAACTCATATAAAACGCCATATTGATTTTCATAATGGCGGTAAAAGGTGGCACGGTTGATCTCGGCCAGCCGGCATATGTCGGCGACTGTGATCTTCTCAATGGGCTGTTCCTTTAGAAGGAAGAGAAAGGACTGCCGTATCACCATTTTTGTGTAGCGAACTCTTCCGTCTATGGCAAAGCCCCTCCCAATGGGCCGCGTCTGCCAAACGCGCACCCGCCGATTCTTTTCGTCCTTTCCTATTGTACTACACCAAAGTGCAAATTGCAACAGATGTTTAATAAATTTCTTATGTTGCGAATCGGCAAAAGGCAGGGCGGTTTATCCGTGATTTTCAAGGAACTGAAACCAGTATAGCACGGGCAAATCAAAAATGCAACAGTTGTTTTATATTTTTCGTATGTTGCATTTTGTGAGCTTTGTCCCACATGGAGAGAAAGTGCCCCTGCTTACGGGTCTATTCTACCTCAAATTTTTTGGAAATGCAACAGTTGTATTTAAATTTTCTAATGAATTTTAAAATCCTAAAGAAATATAAAATACAATCGTTTTAAAACGAAGGAGTTTCTAGCATATTTTTCTCACATATTTTTAAAGCTTTTTCTGTATGCCCTATTATACCTTGCAAATTTTATAATTGCAACATATGATTGATAAATTTCGTATGTTTTATAAAGAAAGGAATCTGCCATTTTTTCGGTGTTAAACGGAGAGGAGCCGCAGAAGGAGGAGGGCGGGGGCTTTTTGAGGGAGGAGGCTGCCCCCGTTTGCCTGCCGCCGGTGTATTTTTCGCTTTACCTTCGCCCCATTTTCGTGTAGAATAAACTTGGCATTCTATGAAGAAGGGGGGCGTTTCCATGGCGGACAGTACCTATCTTCCCGGCAATATTTTATCCATGGCTGTTGGCGCGGCGGACCGGCTTATTGGATCCGGAAGCGGAGACGCAGCCCTTTTATATCTGTATCTTTTAAAGACCGGCGGACAATATCAGACCGCCTCCGCCGCCCGGACCCTCAAGTGGGAGCCGGGGCGGGCCGACGCTGCCCTGTCTCTTCTGAACACCCTGGGACTGGCCAAGGCGGCCCCCTCCGCGCCGCCCCCTGAGTCTGCTCCCGCCGCGCCGGAATATACCGCCGCCGATATCAACCGGGAGCTGGAAAACCGGGCCTCTCCCTTCCCCATCCTGGTCCAGGAGGTCCAGCGGCGGCTGGGCAAGGTGCTTTCTACCAACGACCTGAAAGGCCTTTATACCATCTACGATTTTTCCGGACTTCCTCCTGAGGTCATTCTTCTGGTGGTGAGCTGGACCATAGAGGAGTTTCAACGCAAGTACGGGCCGGGCCATATGCCCCGAATGCCACAGGTCCAGCGGGAGGCCATCCGGTGGAAGGAGCGGGGGGCGGACACTGTAGACGCCGCCGAAGCCTACCTGAAGCGGCTCAACATGCTGCGGGACCGTTCGGTTCAGATCCTGGCCCTTCTGGATATCCGGGACCGGCCTCCGGTGGAGCGGGAGCGGGAGTATATCTCCGCCTGGCTGGATATGGGCTTTGACGACGACGCGATTCGTCTGGCCTACGAAAAAACGGTACTGAAAAAGCAAAGCCTCAACTGGCCCTATATGAACTCGATTTTGAAAAGCTGGCATGAGAAGGGGTTGCACAGAGTCTCGGAGATCAATGCCTCCGATTCCTCCCGTGGCTCCCGGCCCTCCCGTGTCCGTCCCGGAGCGGGAGCCACCGCTCCCCAGCCGGGAGCCCCCGGCGAGGCGGACCGCCGGGCCAGAGAGGACATGGAGCGGCTGCGGGCCTTTCTCAAACAGCAGGAAAGGGAGGGAAGCTGAATGGCATACGATCCCATCGTCCTCCGCCGGGCCTCCCAGCGGTTGGAGGGAGCGAAAAAGGAGCGGGAGGAGAGCCGGGAGGCCCTGCGCCGCCGCCTTTATTCCCAGTGCCCTGAGCTGAGCGACATTGACCGCCAGCTTAAGGGGACCATCCTGGACATCATTACCTCCAGCCTCCGCAAGGGCAGTGATCCCGGCCCCGCCCTTCAGGTTATCCGGGACAAAAATATGGATCTCCAGCGCCGCCAGGCCCAGCTTCTTCAAGAGCTGGGATGTTCCGCCGACGCTCTGGAGGACGTCTCTGCCTGCAAAAAGTGCGGGGACTCCGGCTGGGTGGGGGCCCATATGTGCGACTGTTTAAAGCTCCTCTGCGCCCAGGAGCAGGTCAGGGAGCTATCCAAGCTGCTGGACTTGGGCGAGCAGAGCTTCGACAGCTTTTCCCTGGAGTGGTATTCCCCTCTTTCCTGGCCTGGGGAATCCCTTTCTCCCAAGGAAAACATGGAATTTATCTACGATTTTTGTTTGAATTACGCCCAGAAATTTGGAAAATTCCTGTTTCCCAACCTGTTTTTGACGGGGGACCCAGGCCTGGGTAAGACCTTTCTCTCCGCCTGCATTGCCCGCACCGTAGCGGAAAACGGATTTTCGGTGGTCTATGACACGGCGACCAATCTTTTTGCCCGGTTTGAGGAACAAAAATTTTCCAGGGACGTCCAAGAGGGAAAGGGCGCTCAGGAGGAGACCCGGCGGTATTTGGGCTGTGACCTGCTGATCCTGGACGATCTGGGCAGTGAGTTTACCACCCCCTTTGTCCAGTCCGCCCTCTATACTCTTATTAACACCCGGCTTACCCAGGGCCGGGCTACCGTGATCTCCTCCAATCTTTCCATGGACGGGGTCCGCTCCCGCTATAACGGCCAGACGGCCTCCCGGCTGGAGGGAGAATACCGGGTCCTGCGCTTTTACGGAGAGGATGTGCGTTTGCAGCGCAAGAGCCGACTGTAACGGAAAATCCATCCAATAGCGGGAAATGATTGCTTTTTGGCGAATCCTGGCGTATAATGTGTTTTATAAAATGACGGACTACATTATCTTGAAGGTCTGGAGGAAAAATATATGAAATTGAACCGGTTTGGGGCCCTGTTTTCCGCCTTGGCGCTGACCCTCTCCCTGGTGGCGGCGCCCGCCCACGCCGCCGGCTTTTCCGATGTGACGGAGGAGTTTTGGGGCTATGAGGATATCACCAAAATGTCCAAGCAGGGCTATGCCAAGGGCTATGACGACGGCACCTTCAAGCCCAACGGAAGGATGACCGCCGCCGAAACGCTTCTGTTCTGCGCCAGGGCCACCGGCGTGGACGCCGGGACCCAGGCCAAAATTGCCGAGGCGCGGAAGACGCAGATGACCGAGACTCTGCCTGCGGCCAACAATATGAATGTCTGGGCCGCCACCGAAATGGCCGTGGCTCTGGAGACCGGCATTCTCTCCATCTCCGAGCTGGAGGAATTGTCCCGGGTAGATCCCAAGACCAAGGACTCCGCCAATGGGGAAAAGACCTTTCTGGAGGAGACCATGGCCCGGGAAAACATCTGTATGTATCTGGTTCGGGCCATGCAGCTGGAGCCCCTGGCCCGGAGCCTGTCCAACTACTCCTTGAGTTACGCCGACAAGGGGGATATCTCCCCTGCCCTTCAGCCCTATGTTTACGTGTTGACCAACTTCGGCATCGTCAAGGGCAAGGACGCGGGCAACTTTGATCCCAAGGGGGCCGTAACAAGGGCGGAGATGACCACCATGCTCAGCCGGGCCCTGGACTTTATGGAGGATGCGGGCATTACCGCCGAGCTTAGCGAGTATACCACCTACGAGTGGAAGGCGGGCTCTATTTCCAACGTGACTGCCGCCGCCGACGGCTCCACCATTCTGGCCATCACCAGTGAGCTTTCCGGCACCCAGTCCTTCTCCATTCCCGCTACGGCCAAGATTTATGACGACAATATGCTCACCACGTCCTCCGCCCTCCGCAACGGGCAGTATGCCAGGCTCAACCTGTCCAAGAGCGGCGATGTGCGGGAGGTGCGCCTCAGCGGCGTGGTGGAGAGCTATACCGGAACCATCTCCGATCTGACGGACAATCAGCTTTCTGTGCTTATTAACGGCGGCTCCCACACCCTTACCATCGACCGCTTTACCGAGGTAGCGGTGGGCCGGGACGTGGGGGGACGGGAGCTGATCGACGAGGACGCCGGGTATACCTCCGCCGACTGCTACGTGGACGAGATGGGCCATCTGGCCGGCGTCCGCTTTAATGGCGGCACCCAGCTTACCGAGGGCTTGGTGGAAAGCGTCACCTCCATCGGCGGGACTACCACCCTGGGCGTTACCGCTTTTAACGGCGTGGTCTATCACTACTCCCTGCCCGTAGGCATCACTGTCACCATCAACGGCGCTTTGGGAAGCCTTTCCTCCTCCCATGTGGGAAAATATGTTCAGCTTCGGCTTTTCACCGATTCCAACCAGATCTCCAGCGTGGCGGTGGACACGGTGAGCAACTTTGTACAGGGCCCCATCAAGCGGCTTAGCACCATAGGAACTGCCCGCAGCGTCCACATCAGCGACGTCTTTTCCCGCAAGGAGGTCAATCCCACCATCAGCCAGAGCGCCGTTGTCACCTATGACGGTCAGCTTCGGACGGTGGACCAGATCGAATCCGGCTGGTATGTGACCGCTATGCTGAACGGCAACATGATCGTCCAGATGGACGCTTTCCCCGGCTCCACCTTGGTGGAGGGGACCCTGACTTCCATTAACTATGGCGCCACCACCGTTCTTGAGATCACTCTGGAGGACGGGATCACCACCAACTACAACCTGGATATCACCAACCTCCCCAGCATTACACGGGACGGGAAGAAGGGCTCCATCGAATCCCTGCGCACCGGGGACCAGGTCCAGCTTACTATCCGTTACAATAATCTGGAGCAGATCGATGCCACCGCCCAGACGGCCAACCTGACCGGCATTATTGAGCGGGTCAATCTGGAGCGCTCCGGCGTGGTCATTGACGTGGCCCTTTCCGACGGAACCTCCGGGAGCTATGTGGTGGGAGAAGGGGTATCCGTCAGCCAGAACGGAGCCGCCTCCAACATCTACAACCTGAAGCCCGGCTTTACCATCGGGATGGTCACCAACGGCGAAAAGGTGATCTCCATTGATATTACCGCCGTGGCCTCCTCCTCTACCGAGCTTACCGGTACTGTTTTCTCCAAAAACACTTCGGGGAACAAGCGGGAAATGAGCATTCTGATTACCGATTCCCTGGGGAATACATCCCCGGTGGTGGTGGATGTGAGAAACGCCAACATGATGAACCTGAACGGTTCCTCCCTTACTCTGGGGAGCGGCTTTGACGCCGGGGACAGCGTTCGGGTCTTCGGCAATTATGACGGCGGCACTTTTGTGGCTACCATCGTCATCAAGCAGTAAGCTTTCGTTCTTAAAAGGGGACCGTCCGCTGTGTTTTTACGGCGGACGGTCCCTTTTTTATGCGGCAGGCATATTGTATTTTCCCAAAAACTATCCTATAATACTTTTAATACGCTCCAAAAGGAGGTTTTTGTCCGTTATGAAAAAACGCGCGTTTTCTCTGCTTCTGGCTCTGGCTTTGACCCTTTCCCTGGTCGTGCCCACCATGGCCGCCCAGGACGTTCCCTCCGACTGGGCGGGCAATGCCGTCGCCTGGCTTCAGGGGACAGGCAAGCTGTCCGGGACCGATTTTTCCGGCTATGACCGCACTGTCACCCGGGCTGACTTCGCCCGGTTGGGGGTCATTCTCTATGAGCTTATCACCGGTATGCCCAAGCCCGATCCTTCCGACGTAAGGAATCCCTTTACCGATACCACCGATCTTGACGCCCTTCGGGCCTATAAGCTGAAGATCGTTTCGGGAACCGGGGACGGCACCACGTTTTCCCCCAACACCCCGGTGAACCGGGAGCAGATCGCCACCATGCTTCTGCGGGTGCTGGACGCCTGCGGCGTTACCTACAGCCAGGCGGATGTAAGCAATATCACCTTCTCTGACGAGGCCGACCTTTCCTCCTGGGCCGCCCCCAATGTGAAGCGGGCCTATCTCATCCAGATCATGAACGGCACAGGCGGTTCCTCTATGTCCCCCCAAATGACCGTCTCCATGGAGCAGGCCTACCAGCTTCTCTACAACGTCTACACCAACCGGGACGCCATCCGCTCCGGGGTGGTGCGCTCCATCTCTTCGGGCAACGCCGGGACCCTGTCGGTGAAGTATACCGGCGGAGGTAAATACGATACCGGCTGGTGTGAGGACGCCTACCACGGCAAGCCCGTCCTGTGCGACTTGGACCAGGACGGCACGCTGGAGATCCTGGCCGCCTCCTACTCCGTCCAGTGCCTGGACGCCGCCACCGGGGCCCTGAAGTGGCGTTTTCCCGTGGGCTCCGACCGAAACTCCACCACTGATGGGCTGGGCCTCAGCTACCGCACCTGGCCCGACCTCTACGTGGGAGATATTGACGCCGACGGCCGCAACGAGATCGTGGCCGGACACGGCAGCAGCATCCTCCACCAGGGAAGCGTGGCCGTCTATGATGAAAACGGGTATCTGAAGCCTGGCTGGCCCCAGGCCCTCCCTGACGAGGTTTACTCCATCGCCGTCAGTGACCTGGATAACGACGGCACCATGGAGATCGCCGCAGGCGTGGGCGTGGCCGACGGCCTGAGCGTCTATGTTTACGAGCATGACGGCTCCCTCCGCTCCGGCTGGCCCCAGCTCACTCCCTCTGCCGACGGCAGTAAGACCCCCGCTCTGGAGTCTGACTCCCGCTCCCCCTCCCTGGCCTTCTCTTACGGGATCTTCAACGACAACCTGGCCGTCGGGGATATGGACGGCGACGGGGTGAAGGAGATCGTAGCCCCCGCCGATATGGGCCAGATCTGCGCCTATAAGCCCGACGGCTCTCAGGTCCGTACCGCCTTCCACATGACGGTGGGGGAGGAGTACGGCGTTACCGAGAACGTAGTCTGGGGCCGGGTGGGCGCTTTCTCCGACGCGGAGTATGAGACCCACGTCTATAACGGCGGCTTTGGCCGGGCCTATGACCGGATGGGTACTCTCCTGGATATTCCCTCCCTGGGGATGAACGAGCGGCTTACCGCCCACTTTACCTTGAGTAAAGCGGTCATTGCCGATCTGGACGGCAACGGGAAAAACGAGGTGGTCGTGGTGGGGGACATCCATGACCGGGCCGACGAGCCCGCCGCCAACGCGGGGGCCGACCTTCCCCATCTCTATAACGAACTGTTTATCTTCAACGGCGACCGGACCCGCTTTAACGCCGCCTGGTCCACCGCCCCCACGGTGAAGGAGCCTCCCCTGAACCCCCTGACCAACAGCGACTGGACTATCATCGACCGCTGTATGCCCGACCCGGTGTGCGCAGACGTGGACGGCGACGGCAAGCTGGAGATCCTGTACCCCGACTACGCCGGCAAGCTCAACTGCTACTGGCTGGACCACACCCAGCACGGCGCCTGGCCCATCAACGTCTATGACGGCTCCACCATCGAGTATGCCGCCGCTCCTGTGGTGGGGGATGTGAACGGCGACGGCAAGGCAGAGATCGTCTTTACCACCTTTACCCAGAAGACCGGAGCCAAGCGGGGCTCCCTCTACATTGTGGACGGCCAGGGCAGCGTCCTCCAGCGGGTGGAGCTGCCCGCCACCGCCGACACCTCCAGCCCCGTGCCCAACGGCTGTATGGCCAGCCCCGTACTGGGGGATGTGGACGGCGACGGCAAGGCGGAGATCATTCTCCACACCACCCTGTCCGGCGTGACGGTGTACGATCTGGACTGAGAAGTTTCTTTGATAAAAACAGATCCCAGCGGAGGAAATGGCCTCCCGCCGGGATCTGTTTTTATACATCAAAATTCAGTGTTCATTACGCCGAAAAGGGCGGAAAATAGGAAGAGCAGTACCGCCGGGCGGATGATATCCGCCCCTACATTTGTAAACGCCAGCTGTGTAGGGGCGGCTAATAGCCGCCCGGCCAGGGATAGGACCATCCTCCAAAGATAAATTCCTATTTCCCTTCCCTCTTCCCCTCCGCCCGTTCAAACGCCTCCTTCATGGGGCTTTGAGGCAGGCGGAGGTTCAGCTTTTTCAAAATGGCGGCGATCTCTCCCTGGGTCTGGGTTACCTCATGGCGCAGCTCCTGGGCGGAGACGCGCAGGGCGCCGTGGCCCAGGATAATAAACTGGACGGGGCTGTCGGAGGTGGCTACCCGTACCCGGTTTTTCCCCTCCTTCTGGAGACGGTAGCTGGCTTTCTCAATGTAGCTGTCCGCCGTCTCCGCCTCCCTGGTGTAGACCACGTGGATGTTGTGGTATTGAGTGACCGAGCCCGTCCCCTGGGGGACCTTGTAGGCGTCGAAGACCAGGATCACCCGGTTTTGCCGGAAGCCCTGGTAGTTGCTCAGAATATCCATCAGGGCCTTCCGGGCGGCGGACAGATCCTGCCCGGCCAGGGCCTTCAGCTCCTCCCAGGCGAAAATCATGTTGTAGCCGTCCACCAGCAGGTATTCCGGGCCTGAGGGGGGAGGGGGTACGGTCCGGGGGCCATCGGGAAGATCGGTGCGGCGGGGCTTGGGGGGCAGCTGGAAAGCGCGGGGCTTTACCGCCCCGTAGGTCTTTTCAAAGATGGCCTTCAGCTCCTTGTCCTCCTCCAGACTGCCGGAAACGGCAGGGCGGGAGGAAACAGAGGTGGGGGAGGGCGGCTTCACGGGGTCATGGGGCCCTCCGGTCTCCTTTTTGCCAAAGGCGGGCAGGTGCATATGCTCCTCCACCTCATCCCAGGGCACATAATAACCCGCCCCGTGGGCGCAAAAAACGGAGCCGGTGGGGTTTTCCGTATCCCCATCGGGATCGTAGCCCAGCTCGGAGACAATGGCCTCCTGATCCGGGCAGGGGCGGTAGGGACCGGGAAGGCAGGCCAGCCGCCCCCGGCCTTTGGTGTAGGCCGCCACCTCTCCGGCATAGTCCCGGAGCTGGGAGACGGGGCCTCTCCCCGTGAGGACGGCCTCCTCCCCCACGGTAATGGGAGGCTCGCTTTCGCCCC
The DNA here is from genome assembly GCA_947644625.1 of uncultured Pseudoflavonifractor sp. Taxonomy (GTDB): domain Bacteria; phylum Bacillota; class Clostridia; order Oscillospirales; family Oscillospiraceae; genus Vermiculatibacterium. The sequence goes on along the minus strand of CANRZY010000032.1, from coordinate 2,073 downwards.
CCATGCGCTGAAGGTCGCTGAGGGCCCGGCCCAGATTGGCCTGGGGAAGCTCCAGGCGAAAATCATACCAGGGCTCCAGCAGAACGCTTTTTGCCTTGCGAAGGCCCTGCCGCACCGCCCGGTAGGTGGCCTGGCGGAAATCCCCTCCCTCGGTGTGCTTTTCATGGGCCCTTCCCGATACCAGGGTCAGCTTCATGTCGGTAATGGCGGCTCCGGTGAGGACCCCCCGGTGGGGCTTTTCCGATAAATGGGTCAGAATGAGCCTTTGCCAGTTCCGGTCCAACGCGTCCTCAGAGCACAGGGTATCAAACTGAAGTCCGCTGCCGGGAGGCAGGGGCTCCAGAAGCAGGTGGACCTCGGCGTAATGGCGCAGGGGCTCAAAGTGGCCCACTCCCTCCACCGGGGCGGCGATGGTCTCAGCATAGACAATATTGCCGGGACCAAAATCCACTTCCAGGCCAAATCGGTCCCGGATGATCCGCTTTAGGATCTCCGCCTGGATCTGGCCCATGAGCCGGAGGTGGAACTCCCCCAGCTCCCCGTTCCATTCCAGGTGAAGCCGGGGATCCTCCTCTGCCAGCAGCTGTAGCTTGGGAAAAACGGCGTGGGGGTCAATGCCGGAGGGCAGGATAAGCTGATAGGCCAGGGCCGGCTCCAGGGTGGGCGGAGCCCAGGGAGCTTCCGCGCCCAAGGGCTGGCCGGGATAAGTGGAGGTAAGTCCGGTGACGGCGCACACCGTCCCCGCCGGGGCCTCCTCTATGGGGGTAAATTTGCTCCCGGAGTAGATGCGGATCTGGTCTGCCTTTTCCCCTGATTCCCCCACCGGGAGCAGGGAGCGGACCCGGAGGGAGCCTCCGGTGATCTTCATGTGGGTGAGCCGGGCCCCCTGGGGATCCCGGGAGATCTTGTACACACGGGCGGCAAACTCCTCCCTCCACCGGGGCCTGGGAGCAAACCGGGAGATGGCCCCCAGCAGTTCATCCACGCCCTCCAGCTTCAGCGCGGAGCCAAAGAGGCAGGGGAACAGCGCCCGCTTTCCCACCAGACGGCGAAGGGCAGCGTCGGAAAGGCGTTCTTCCTCCATATACTCCTCCAGAGCCGCCTCGTCTCCCAGGGCGGCCTCCTCCCAGAAGGGGGCGGTCCCCAGTCCAGCCCAGTCCAGAATGGAGGGGGAGAGGGCGGCGCGGAGCTTATCCAAAAGAACGGCCCGGTCGCTCCCAGGCTGGTCCATTTTATTGAGAAAGAGAAAGGTGGGGACGTTGTGCTTTTCCAGCAGCTTCCAAAGGGTAAGGGTATGCCCTTGGGGGCCGTCGGGGCCGGAGACAACCAGAATGGCGCAGTCCAGTACGCAAAGGGTCCGTTCCGCCTCAGCGGAAAAATCCACGTGGCCGGGGGTATCCAGCAAGGTCAATTCTACATCCTGGAGGGGCAGAAGGGCCTGCTTGGAAAAGATGGTGATCCCCCGCTCCCGCTCCAAAACGTCGGTATCCAGAAAGGCGTCGGCATGGTCTACCCGTCCCAGCTTCCGAATGGCTCCGCCCCGGTAAAGAAGGGCTTCACTGAGGGTAGTCTTGCCCGCGTCCACATGGGCCAGAATGCCCACAATAAGCTTGTCCATAGAGGAAGCCTCCCTTCCCGGTGTTTGAGGAAAGTATACCATATCCGAGGACGAAAAAAAAGCCGCTCCGAAGAGCGGCTTTTTTCAAAGTGTTATTTCTTCATGCCGGGGTTGTTTTCCATCTCCCGGAGAGCGTCCCGGTAGGAGAGGTTCACCCGGCCCTTTTCGTCGATCTCGGTAACCTTCACCCAGATCATGTCGCCGATGTTCACCACATCCTCCACCTTCTCAACCCGGTGGTCGGCCAGCTTGGAGATGTGGACCATGCCGTCCTTGCCGGGGGCCAGCTCCACAAAGGCGCCGAAGGCCATGATCCGGACGACCTTGCCGTAGTAAAGCTGTCCTACCTCGGGAACGAAAACGATGGTCTCGATCATCTTCTTGGCCACATCGCACTTGGCCGCGTCGGGGGAGGCGATGTGGATGGTGCCGTCCTCCTCGATGTCGATCTGGGC
>CANRZY010000031.1 GCA_947644625.1 uncultured Pseudoflavonifractor sp. | reverse complement strand
AGGATCTCCTGGACCTCCATGTCGCCAAACTCGATGGCGGAGCGGATCAGCTCGCTTTCATGCTCATCCAGCCCACCCTCGGTCTCGGCCTGCTCCACCATGGTCACCAGCTCCTCCTCGGTAATTCCCTCCCCTTGCTTGGGAGGAAAGAGAGCGGAAAGAAGCTTTTTCCACTGCGAAAAGAGCCAGGCCATGGGGGTAAACAGAACCATGAGAAGTCGCATGATGGGGGAAGCGAACATGGCAAAGCTCTCGCTTCTCTCCTTGGCAAGGCTTTTGGGGGAGACCTCGCCGAAAATCAGGATAATGACGGTGAGCGCCGCAGTGGAGACCACCGGACCGTAAGCCCCCAGCAGATGGGTAAAGAGGGCCGTGGAAACGGTGGTGGCGGCAATATTCACCACATTGTTGCCGATAAGGATGGTGGTAAGGAGCCTGTCGTAGTCCTCCGCCAGACTGAGGGTCCGCTCGGCCCGGCGGTCCCCCCCATCGGCACGGGCTTTCATCCGGACCCGGTTCAGGGAGGTAAAGGCAGTCTCGGTGGCGGAAAAGAAGGCGCTGAAGGCCACCAGAAGAAGGATAGAAACGGTCATCGTAATACTGGCACTGTCCATAAGAGGAAATTCACACTCTCTTTCTGATCTTTAAAATAGGGTCTGCGCGCGCAAAAGGACAGTCCTACCTTCGGGTAAGACTGTCCTTGGGGTAACAAGGTATGTAATTGGGACTAGGGGGAGGTTCGTCCACGAGGGCTCACCGATCCTTTACGTTCTATGATGTGGGATATGATATCATATGAGAAAAGAAATTGCAAGGGGGAAATGGGAAGCAGGGAATTTCCTCTTGCGAATGGAAAAAAACGGGAGTATAATCGAACCAAATCAAGCCCTGTGAGGAGGCAGCTATCATGCAGGAATTTCCCATTACCCGTGCCGGGACCCTGAAGCCCAAGCCCGATCCCAAAACCCTGGTCTTTGGCCGGAGCTTTACCGACCATATGTTTGTGATGAACTATAGCCCCGACAAGCTCTGGCACGACGGGCGCATCGTCCCCTACGGTCCCTTTGAGCTGGACCCCAGCGCTATGGTACTCCACTACGCTCAGGAGGTCTTTGAGGGTATGAAGGCCTACCGTACCCCCGACGGCGGAGTACAGCTGTTCCGGCCCATGGAGAACGCCCTGCGGCTTCGTTCCTCCTGCGAGCGGCTTTGTATTCCCCCCATCGACCCGGAGACGGTGGTGGAGGCCATCAAGCAGCTGGTAAAGCTGGAGGCGGACTGGGTGCCCTCTGAGCCTGGGACCAGCCTCTATATCCGGCCCTTTATCATCGCCACCGATCCCACCCTGGGGGTCCACGCCTCCCACACCTATCTCTTTGCCGTGATCTGCTGCCCTGTGGGCGCTTACTACAAGGAGGGCATCAACCCGGTAAGGATCTATGTGGAGGACGAGGATGTCCGGGCCGTCCGGGGCGGTACGGGCTATACCAAGTGCGGCGGCAACTACGCCGCCTCCATCCGGGCCGGAGAGCGGGCCGAGGAGAAGGGCTACGCCCAGGTTCTCTGGCTGGACGGCGTGGAGCGCAAATATATCGAGGAAGTGGGCTCCATGAATGTGATGTTCCAGGTAGACGGTACCGTCATTACCCCCAAGCTTACCGGCTCGGTACTGCCCGGCATTACCCGGAAAAGCTGTATCGAGCTTATCAGAAGCTGGGGCCTCCCTGTGGAGGAACGGCTCATCACCGCCCAGGAGCTTTTTGACGCCGCCGAGGCGGGCAAGCTGGACGAGGCCTGGGGCACCGGTACCGCCGCCGTGGTCTCCCCCATCGGCGAGATGGGCTGGGAGGGCAGGCACATCACCGTAAGCGGCGGCAAGATCGGTTCTCTCACCCAGAAGCTCTACGACACCCTGACGGGCATTCAGTGGGGAACCCTGCCAGACGAGAACGGCTGGACCGTAAAGGTGTGCTGAGAAAATAAAACAAAAGACGGCGTTCCGGAAAAGCCATCCGGAACGCCGTTTTTTCTGTCAATACCGATCCACCCAGCCCGCGATCAGGGGGGTGGGGACCAGCCACATGAGGAGGAATAGGGTCAGATTCAAGGCAGTGAGGGACTGGTAGGCCGCCACATAGGTAAGGTAGAAGGCCAAAAGGGTCCCCACCACGGAGCCCAGACAGCTTAAAAAGGCGGACAGGCGTACCGCCGAGCGAAGACGGCGGGACCCTACCACAGCCTCGGCGTAAGGTCCCAGCCCCTCCCGGCAAAGGACCGCCGTCAGAATGTCAGAGTGCTCCTGATCCGGGTCGCTGAGCTCCCGCCGACGGTGGACCGCAGGGAAGTCCAGTTTTTCCGACGGCAGCTTGAACCGCTGCCGGAGCATAGAGGGAATAAGGTTAAAGTCCCTTGTAGCCAGTACCGGGATCACCCGGTTGTGGATGAGGGAGTCGATGGCGGGCGCCACCGTTCCCGGCAGATGATAATTGAGAGCAAAGATCCCCGCCAGCTCCCCGTTGATGGCGCAGAAGACCGCGTTTTTTACCTTGAGACCGGGAGGCAGGGCTACATCCATCAGCACCATGAAGGCGGCTGAGCCCACCAGCACCTGTTCTCCCCGGATCAGCTCGGAAAGCCCGCCCCCCTCAAAGGGGATCAGATCCTCTCCCCGGCGGTACACCGCTCCCTGGCTGCGAAGCAGGTCGTGGAACACCTTTTCAAGGCCGCTGCCTGAATCCCGGATCACGGTAGCGGTAAGAGCCACCACCTTTTCAATGGGGAAATCCCCAAATATTTTTACTCCGTTCAAGGACACCGAGCCCACGGGAAAAAGGTCGATGTCGGTCAGGAGCAGGTTGCAGCTTCCCGTGGTGCTGGTAACCCCCTGCCATCCCGCCAGGGCCGCCCCAGACTTGGAAAGGCGGGCGGATATCTTCCGCCAGGGAATGCCGAAGCAAAGGGTGGCGGACAGACTTCCGGCGGCGGTAAGGGTGGCGGACAGACACCACAAAAGATCCTGAGGCCGCTTTTTTCCCACCGAGGAAAGAAGGGCAAAGAGGACGGAAGCCAAAAGAAGGACCGGGGTCACGATCCGGTAGAGGCGCTGGGCCCCGTCGCTTCCCTGGATCTGACTTCCAAACCCATTCAGCGGCCCGGACCATTTGACATAGGTATCCCGGTTGTTCCATTTTCCTTCGTCCCGGGTCACCAGATAAGGCTCCGACGCAGCGGCCGCCGTGCGGCAGGCCATTCTTTGGCCCCGCCGGTTCTGAAGGCTTCCGTACATCAAGCACCACAGTCCCAGCACCGCCGCGCAGCAAAAGGGTTGACGCTGCTCCATAAGCCCCAGCTTCGGAATGGTAAGGGCGTCGGCAAGCACGGCAATATTGGCCAGGGACAGGATCAGTTCCATACCGATCCTGTGCTGGAAGGACCGGATCAGGCCCTTTAAAAATTCATCCGCGCTGAGCAGGATAGCCCCAGCCTGAAGTCCCGCCAACGCATAGCACTGCCACGCCCCATTCCCCTCCAGCGGAAGAGGGAGGGCCCAGCCCACAGCAGGGGCGGCGGTCAGGTAGAAAGTGGCCAGGGTCAGGAGAAACACCAACGCGCACCGCAGGCGCAGACCCTTGAGCCCCTTGGAATACCGCTTTGCCAGATCCGCCGGGGAAAGGTCGGGAGGCGGCGGGAGCTGCTTTTTAGGCTTCCGCTCCCGGACGGGAGGCGGAGACGGGGCCGGCTCCTCCTCATCCACGCCGGGGATCAGCTTTTCGACCCGGCGGACTGATTTGGCGCTCTCCTTCCCCTCCTCTTCATACATGTGGTCGGCAAACTGGTCCGCTTTCCGGATCAGATGGTCGATCTTAGCCGCCACCGGATTGTCCGGCTCCGGAGGGGGAAATTCCAATACCTTCTCCTCCGGTTCAGGCGACTGTTCCGGTTCGGGGGGCAGGGGAGGCGGAGCCTCCTCCCGAACGATCCTGGGCGAGGGCTTGGGGAAGACCGTCACCTTCCCCCTCGTTTGAGACGGTGAGCCCTCTGGCATGGCAGGGGCTTGCCCCCGCCCTACAGCAGAAGTGCCGGCCTCTTCCGGCGTTTTTTCTTCCGCAAGGGGCTCTTTGTGGGAACGGGGCCGGGTAGGAAACCAGTCCTGCTCGGCCAGCTCATCCCGCGGAGGCTCCTCCCCAGACGCGGTCCCCTCCGGGACAGGCTGACCGGCGGCAGGAGCCTCCTCCTGCCGCTGAGGCATTCCGCTTCCAAACTCAGCCAAAATGGCCTCCAGCGAAAACTCGTCCTGATTCCGTTGATCGTCGTCCCGATAACCGGACATAAGATCACCTGTCTGATTGGATAATTATCCCAGCCTCTGGCGGACCGCCTCATAAAGAAGGATGGCCGCAGCGGCGGAGGCGTTAAGGGAGTTGAGCTTCCCCTTCATAGGGATGGAAAGGAGCACATCGCAGGTCTCGGCCACCAGCCGGCCCATGCCCGTCCCCTCCGAGCCAATGACAATGGCGGCGGGTCCCTTCAGGTCGGCCTGGTATATGCTCTGCCTTGCGTTGACGGCTGTACCATAGACCCAGATCCCCGCCTGCTTCAGCTCCTTCAGGCAAGCGGTGAGATTGGCTACCCTGGCCACCGGCACATGGCTTACCGCTCCGGCGGAGGTCTTGGCCACCACGGCGGTGAGCCCTGCGCTGCGCCGCTTGGGAATAATGACCCCGTGGGCCCCGGCGCACTCGGCAGTACGGATCACCGCCCCCAGATTGTGGGGATCGGAAAGCTCGTCGCAGACCACAATAAGAGGAGCCTCCCCCTTCTCCTGGGCAGCGTTCAGGATATCCTCCACATCGGCGTATTCCCGGACAGCGGCGATAGCGATGACCCCCTGGTGGGAGTGGGTCACGCTCATGGCGTCCAGCTTCCGCCGGTCACAGTCCACCACGGCGATCCCCGCAGCCTTGGCTTTGGCGGCAATATGGCCCAGGGCGGAGTCGGCCTCCCCCTTGGCGATGTAGACCTTATCCATGGGGGTTCCCGCCCGGAGGGCCTCGATAACGGCATTGCGCCCCTCAATGACCCCGTCGGCGTCCTGCTGCCGCTCTTTCCAGTCCTTCTCTTTGTCCATACTTAGCCCGCTCCGTTTCAGTGGATAGATAAAGACATTATATCATACTTTCGCTGGAAGAAAAAGGGTCAATTTTGCTCTCTCCGCCTTCGGTTGACTTTTTCCTCGACCATGATACAATAGCTTTGCTTCGCAAAACTTGTACCTGTGGTACAATAAAAATAAATTTTATGGAAAAGGCGGCGTATCCCATGAAAAAACTGACTGCGCTCCTGCTCTGCCTGTATCTTATGATCCCTGTCCTCCCCGCCCGTGCGGAGGGGGAGCCCGCCTGGGCTTCCCCTTCTTATCAGGCCCTGGCGGACCGGGTCCGCCTGCCTCTCTCCCCCTCTGGTGATATGACCCGTGGAAGCTTTACCGAGCTTTTGACCCTGCTGCTGGAAAGCGCTTTTCCCCAGGAGGAATTAAAGGAGTATCCCCAGGTGGCGGAAGACTATTTTTCCGACACGTCCTACTCCGCCTACCGGAGAGCCGCAAGCTACGGCATCCTAGAGGGCTCGATAGGCGCTGACGGGCTACGTCTTCTGAGCCCCGGTAACGATCTTACCCGGGAGCAGTGCGCCAAAATGGTATGCTCCCTGCTGGACTTTGTCTCCCAAAAGCTGGGCCGCTCCCTGGAGCCCTCCGGCAGCCCCGCCTCCTATCGGGACGCCGGCTCCATCAGCGCCTGGGCCCTGCCCTACACCAAACAGATCGCCTCCTACGGCCTGATGAAGGGAGACGAGGGGGGAAATTTTGATCCCCGCGGAAAGCTGAACTGGCCCTCCGCCGTGGTGCTGGCCCACCGCACCCTGGAGCTGCTGGACGCCGCTGCGGCGCAAAGCTTTTCCGGGCTTGTCCTTCAGGGAAAGGCCGACTGGTCCGGGGCCTCCCGGTTCGGAGCGTTTGACAACCAAGTCGCCAAGCCCATGACGGGCTGGACCAAGGGGTATTACACCATTGACAACGGCGACGGCACCGTCTCCGGCCTGACGGTGGGGTCTGACTCTATTACAGCGGAGCGTTTCAACGCCGATGGAAGCCTTTCCTCCTCCAAGAGCATCGAAAAGGAACTGCCCACCTTTGGAGCCTTTCTGGACTCAGGCAGTCATTTTTACCTGGCCTTCGGGCAGGATAACGATAAGGAGGAAGACAGCCGGGAGGTCTGGCGCATCGTTCAGTATGACCGGGACTGGAACCGGCTGGGGGCAGCCTCGGTCAACGGAGGGGATTCCTATACCACCGCCCCCTTTACGGCTGCCGTGTCCCGGATGGCGGTGAGCGGCGACGGCAAGACCCTGGCCCTCCACGCCGCCCGGCAGCGGTACACCACCCCCGACGACGGCCTCCGCCACCAGTCCAACATCACCATCACCGTGAATACCGCTAACATGGAGGTCCTCTCGGTCAGCGAGCCCTTCCCCGGCAACCATGTGTCCCACTCCTTCGGCCAGTTCGTCCGCTTTGACAGGGAGGAGATGGTCACTGTGGACCACGGGGACGCCTACCCCCGCGCCTTTGTCCTCCATGATAACGCTCAGGCCGCGGAGCTTCTCAAGATCCACGGAAACGTGGGGGACAACGTGACCCAAGCCATCGGCAGCGGGCTTGCGGTCTCTGAAGACGGCTATCTGTTTCTGGGCTGCTCCGATCCCCAGGACGGCACGGGAGGACCCTGGAACGTATTTTTGACCTACACCACCAAGGAACCCAAGGAGCCTACCCCGCCCTGGCCTGAGGGAAGCACTGAGACCTCTCTTACCGTTCTCCCCGGCGGCCGCCAATATGAGGCCTCCTGGAAGGACCCGGACGGCAGAACCAGCCGCTGGGGCACCTTCAACATTGAGGAAGACCTTTCCACCACCACCCTCACCTGGCTCACCCACAGTGAGACCTCCATTGATCGCGCCCGGCTGGTAAAGGTGGATGAGAATACCTTCGTGGCCATGTGGCAGGAAGGGGCGGATATCCATTATTGGAAGCTGGACGGCAGGGGACAGACGGTGGGACAGGAGCAGATTTTGTCCAATACCCCCATGCCCCCCACCGACCCGGTGGTAATGGAGGGAGATATCTGCTGGATCCAGGCCTCCTCCCTGCCCCAGGGTAAGGACAAGCCCACGCTGTACCGCATTAGTCTTCCCTGAATCCATTTTGACCTTAAGAGGAAGGAACGCCCCGGCAGGACGTTCCTTCCTTTCTTTATTCATAGAAAGTTTACCGCCCCTTTTCTTGTATTTTTCCTTTAACTATGGTATCATACCCCTTACATGACAAGCAAAGGGGGCTTTTTTCATGCCCGATCCCAATCAAAACGACAACAAAAACCAGCCGGGAGGACCCAAGAAGAAAAACGCCATCACCGTGGCCTCCCTCCTGCTGTGGATCATCGCCCTGACCTTCCTTCTCTATAACTTTACCTCCAGCCGCCAGCAGGCCAACGCGGTAAAGCTGGAATACGGCGTATTCCGCCAGATGGTAGCCGACGGCAAGATCTCCCGGGTGGTCATGACCTCCGACAAGTACCTGATCTATCCCAAGCTGGACGCGGAGGGAAAGGCGGCCACCCCGGACACCCCGTCGGATACCCTTCTCTTTGACCTTCAGGAGGAGCTTTCCGACGCCCTGGCCGACCTCAACGCTCTCCGGGAGCGGCGTCCCCCGTTGAATGAAGCCGACGCCGCCACCCTTCAGGCCTTCCAGCAGAAGGTGGACCAGGCAGAAAAGCGGATCATGGACATCCAGACCCTTCAGGACAGCCAGGCCGCCTACTACTGCGTTCCCGTTACCGACGCGGGCCTTATTCCCCTGATGGACCAGGTGGGGCTGGAGCACTACGGCGTGGAGCCCCAGTCAGTCCTTCTCTCCCTCCTCATGGCCCTGCTGCCCTCCATCCTGATGGTGGGGCTCATGTTCCTGCTGTTCCGGTCCATGACCTCCCGGATGGGAGGAATGGGCGGGATCGGCGGCGTGGGCAAGGCCAACGCCAAGGTCTATGTGGAGAAAAAGACGGGGGTCACCTTCCGGGACGTGGCGGGCCAGGATGAAGCCAAGGAGTCCCTTCAGGAGATCATCGACATCCTCCACAATCCCCAAAAGTATACCGATATCGGCGCAAAGCTTCCCAAGGGCGCTTTGCTGGTAGGCCCTCCGGGCACCGGCAAGACCCTTCTGGCCAAGGCCATTGCGGGAGAGGCCAACGTGCCCTTTTTCTCCATCTCCGGCTCCGACTTTGTGGAGATGTTCGTGGGCGTAGGAGCCAGCCGGGTCCGGGACCTCTTTAAGGAGGCCAGCAAGATGGCCCCCTGTATCATCTTCATTGACGAGATCGACACCATCGGCAAGAGCCGGGACAACCGGATGGGGGGCAACGATGAGCGGGAACAGACCCTGAACCAGCTTCTGGCAGAGCTGGACGGCTTCGATCCCACCAAGGGGGTCATCGTCCTGGCGGCTACCAACCGGCCTGAGGTACTGGATAAGGCCCTTCTCCGGCCCGGACGGTTTGACCGGCGGATCACCATTGACCGGCCCAACCTGGCCGGACGGCTTGCTACCCTCCAGGTCCACACCCGGAACATCAAGCTCTCCGAGGACGTGGACCTTAACAAAATCGCCCTGGCGACCGCCGGGTGCGTGGGTTCTGACCTTGCCAACCTGGTGAACGAAGCCGCCCTCCGGGCTGTCCGTAAGGGGCGGAAGCTGGTGACCCAGGAGGACCTTCTGGCCTCCTTCGAGTTCGTTATTGCCGGAAGCGAAAAGAAGAACAGCGTCCTTACCGAGTTTGAAAAAAAGCTGGTAGCCTATCACGAGGTAGGCCACGCCATGGTGGCCTACAAGCAGAAAAACGCCGAACCGGTGCAGAAGATCACCATCGTCCCCCACACCGAAGGGAGCCTGGGCTATACCCTTCTCATGCCTGAGGAGGATAAGACCAACCTCCGGACCAAGGAGGAGCTGATGGCCAAGATCACCGTCTCCATGGGCGGCCGTGCCGCCGAGGAGGTGGTAATGGGCACCATGACCAACGGGGCCAGCCAGGACATCCAGGAGGCCACCAACATTGCCCGAAACATGGTTGCCATGTTCGGCATGAGCGAGGAATTCGGCATGATGGCCCTGGGCTCTGTGCGGAACCAGTATCTGGACGGGGGCTACGGCCTGGACTGCGCCCAGGATACCGCCGCCGTGATGGACAAGGCGGTCAAGGCCATTCTGGACGTGTGCTACACCGACGCGGTAAAGCTGATCCAGGACAACCGGGAGCTGATGGACAAGGTGGCGGCCTACCTGCTGGAGAAGGAGACCATTACCGGAGGGGAGATGGTAGCCATCATCGAGGGCCGGGATCCGGCCCTGGTGGAGGACGCCTACGCCTCCTCCATGCCCAAGTCCGGTAAGGCTGTGCCTCTTCCCGGAGAGATAGAGCCCCCGGCAAAAAATATCCATATCGTAAGTGAACCTGTGGAGACTCCTTCCGGGGAGCTTCCTCCCCCGGCAGAGGGAGGCTCTGACGGGGATCACACAGAGGAGACCTGAGACCCCCCGTAGGGCGGGGGCTTGCCCCTGCCGCCGACACAGGACAAAGATCCCGGCGGGGGCAAGCCCCCGCCCTACATGCGCCATCGGGCCAAAATTTTCCACAGTCCCTTGACAAGGGAACACCACAGGACTATAATCGCATAAACATAGTATGTTAGTATGAATTGAAGGGAGGGATGGGCATGACACAACTGGGAGAGACCCTGCGGGCCTATCAGGCCCGGGACCCGGCGGCCCGGAGCCGGCTGGAGATCCTTTTGCTCTATCCCGGCGTCCACGCCACCATCTTTCACCGGGTAAGCCATTGGCTTTGGAAGCACGGTCTCCGGTTTTTGGCCCGGCTCAACTCTCAGATCGCCCGCCACTGCACCGGCATTGAGATCCATCCGGGGGCGCAGATTGGGCGGCGGCTGGTCATTGACCACGGTATGGGCATCGTCATTGGCGAGACCACCCAGATCGGAGACGACTGCCTTCTCTACCACGGGGTCACTCTGGGAGGTACCGGCAAGGATACGGGAAAGCGTCACCCCACCATTGGGAATAATGTACTCATTGCCTGCGGGGCCAAAGTGCTTGGGCCCTTCAAGGTGGGGGACAACGCCCGGATCGCCGCCGGAGCCGTAGTCCTTTCAGAAGTCCCCGAAAATGCTACCGCCGTAGGCGTTCCCGCCCGCGTGGTCAGCATTGCCGGGGAACGGGTGGACTTTACCTGCGAGGTGGACCAGATCCACATTCCCGACCCGGTCCAAAGGGAGCTTCAGGCCCTTACCGCCCGGCTGGAGGCCCTGGAGAGGGAGCGATATCCACAGCAAAAGCCTCCTGAGACCTGAATCTTAAAAAGCAGGAAGGAGCCCTCTGGGATGAAAAAAATCTATTCCTCCGCCGATCAGCTGATTGGCAATACTCCTCTTCTGGAGCTGACCAATACGGAAAAAGCTTTGGGCCTCAAGGCCAGGGTCCTGGCTAAGCTGGAATACCTGAATCCTGCCGGATCGGTGAAGGACCGGGTGGCCAAAGCCATGCTGGACGAGGCTGAGGCTTCCGGAAGGCTGAAGCCCGACTCCGTCATTATCGAAGCCACCTCCGGCAACACGGGCATCGGCCTTGCCAGCGTGGCCGCCGCCAGGGGGTACCGGATCATTATCGTCATGCCGGAGACCATGAGCGTGGAACGCCGCCAGCTGATGAAGGCCTACGGGGCCGAGCTGGAGCTGACGGACGGGTCCAAGGGTATGACGGGCGCCATTGCCAAAGCGGAGGAGCTTGCCCGGAAGCTCCCCCACAGCTTCATCGCCGGTCAATTTGATAACCCCGCCAATCCCGCCGCCCACCGTTCCACCACCGGCCCGGAGATCTGGGCGGATACGGGGGGCCAGGTGGACGTCTTTGTGGCCGGGGTGGGTACCGGAGGCACCATTACCGGCGTAGGAGGCTATCTCAAGGAGCAAGACCCCCGCGTAAAGGTGGTGGCGGTGGAGCCCGCCGCTTCCCCCGTCCTCTCCGGCGGCCAGGCGGGACCTCACGGCCTTCAGGGCATTGGGGCGGGCTTTGTCCCCCAGATCCTGGATACAGGGGTCTATGACGAGATCATCCCCGTAACGGAAGCGGACGCCTACGCCGCCGGACGGCAGATGGGCCACAGGGAGGGCGTACTGGTGGGAATCTCCTCTGGAGCCGCCCTCCATGCCGCCATAGAGCTGGCAAAGCGGCCGGAAAACGAGGGAAAGACCATTGTGGTCCTCCTCCCCGACACCGGGGACCGCTATTTGTCCACAGAGCTTTTCGGGGAATAACCGCAGATGAAAAGAGGAGGAAACAGCCGTTTCCTCCTCTTTTTTATCTGTCCTATCAGTAATAATACCGGACCTTATAATTTTCAGGATCGCTGACAAAATCCAGCACCCTCTGATCGTTCCGGTTGGCGGAGACAAAAGTGGGGTCCATCAGTTGCCACTGTCCCTCATCGGAAAGCACCTCTACCCACGCGTGGTATTGCTTTCCCGCGTAGCCTACCGCCATTTTGCAGGCAAGACCCCTGCTGCGGAGCATGGCGGCCATCACGGCGGCATAATCAAAGCAGATCCCCTTCCCCTCCTCTAGCACCCGGTCCACATCGGGAAGGTAGCCCGGTTCCACCGTACGCGTTTTTTCCGTGTCATAGCTGATATGCTCTACCACATATTCAAATACCGCCCGGACCTTCTCCTCCCCCGTCTCCAGCCCGGCCGTCAGTTCCTCCGCCAACGCCGACGCCGCAGACTCCGGGGAAAAGCGGATATATTGACTGCTCTCCCGAAACGGGGAGGCCGGATCGGCCAGCGCAAGGGTCAACTCATACTCCATCACCGGGATATACCGGTTTTCTTCCACATGCTCCAGCACCCGAAGGGTATATTCCCCGTCCCCTTCGGTAAGGCCAAAGCTCTCCCACTCTCCGGCGTTGTTCAGGTCATAATTATAATCCGTCCCGCCCTTTTGGGTGATCTGCGCCTTTATCCGTCCCTCGTTCCCGCCGATATAGCGAAGCTTTACCGTTCCCGTCTCCAGGCAGGATATGTCCGCCTGCGCGGCCGCATTGCCGCGCAGCTCCGGCTGGGAGGAGGCGGAGCGCAGGGCAAGAAAGGCGGTCCCCACCGCCATGGCTCCCACCAGCAGGAATATTCCGCCCAGCATCCGTTTACGGCTCACGTCACCGCCTCCCTTCCCGGATATTATACACCAGTTTCTTTCCCACGCACAAGACGACTTCTTGTAAATGTTGCCGATTTTTGATATACTGAGCAAAAATGGAAAAGGAGGACCCTTTCCCTATGAAAAAGCTTTCCGTGTTTTTGCTCTCCCTTTGCCTAGCCCTCTCCCTGGTTCCCACCGCTGGTCTTGCCGCGGAGGGAACCACCCACACCGTAGTCAACGGCGGAGACCTGCGCGGCACGGTGGACGCCGTTTCCGACGGCGACCTTATTCTTTAAGCGGGACCGGTCATGTAAACACCCGCAGCGGCGAGGGGGACGCCCCCTGGATCATCGAAAGATCCGTCACCATCCAGGGCGGCGTTATCAATCTCCGCCCTGGCGGGATCCTCTTGAACGCAGACCTGACCCTTCGGGATGTAAGCCTCTCCTTTACCAATTCTATCCGTAACGCCATCATAGCGAACGGCCATACCCTTACCCTGGAAAACGTGACATGCTCTTCCCCCGGCCTGTCCGTCAATCTTTTTTGCGGCCGGCTGATCCCCAGCAGCTTTGAGACCTTTCCCCTTCCCGCCCCCGGTACGGGAGGAAAAATAGTGATCTCAGGAAGCACAAACCTTCAGGGCTCCGCAGATGTGGGGGAAAACGGCATCTATGCCGGGAATCTCTGCATGGGCGGTATGGACGCCAACCATAACGGCCCTGACGACAACGGCGAGCCAAACGTCTTTTCAGGGAACCCCACCATTGAAATTTTGGGCGGCAGCCCCCAAACCCTGGGGAATATCTACGCCTGCGGCGCCCAGCAGCGGATCCCTGTGGGCGCCCTGGGCGGAAAAAACACCTATCCCGACTCTGAACACTATACCGTTGCCGGGACCGTTCGCGTCAGCGGCAAGCTTCCCTGCGTCATTGGTGCCGGCGCCTCGGCGGTGGAGGCGGTTTATCTCTCCGACAACCAGTATCTTGCCGAGCAGACCATGACCGGCCTGTCCAGCCTCCACGTAGAAAAGGGAAACCTGGCCCTTACCCAAGGAAGCAGCTTCCGCGGCCCTGGCGCGGATCTTTCGATTTCCGGGGGAGCCATACTGAACCTTGCCGATTTGACTGCGGGAGTAGAGGACGGCGTCCTGACCATCGGCAGCCTGAGCGGCGACGGCTCTTTGGCCCTGGGACAATCCCAGACCCTTTCCATCACCGGCGCCGTGACAGGAACTACCTCCATTGGGATCGGGGGGATCTTCAACGGAGCGTCCTCCAGCAGCCCTATCCAGGGCCATACCTATATCCGCGCCCCCCAGTCCTCCGTCTCCTCCTTCTCCCTTTTGCCCCACAACTCTAATCCCAACATGGCGCTGATCCCGGACAACAGCGGCAGTTGGACAGCCTCTCCGACCTCTTCTGAGCCGGAGGGCGACCCTATTATCAGTCTCCGCTTCGAGCCTCTCTCTGTCCGGGGGACCGTGGGTGAGGAGTCGGAACTTCCTCTGGTGGTAGAAAGTGAAAAGGACTCCTATTCCAGTCTGGATTTTCTTCCCCTTACCATCAATGTAAACGGAATCTCCGCTTCCCGCTGGGAGGATGACGGCTACTATACCTATACCACAAGGCTTGGGGAGCTTTCCATGTTCATCAGCGAAAATGTCCTTTGCGTTACCCCCCATGAAAACGGCAACTATTCCATTGAGCTTGTGGTCCCCAAGGAATATACCCAGGCCGGCCAGCTTCTTCGCGCCTCTGCTTCCTTCCCTGTAGGAGATACGATCCAGCCCGATCCTGTTCCTGTTTCCATCCTCGTTAACAGCGGCTCCCACAAAACGGAGTATCTGGTTGGAGAGCCTTTGGATGTGTCCAACCTTACCATTGAAGTAACCTACTCCGATCAAAGCAGGCAGACGGTAGCCGTCACCCCGGATATGGTCCATGGCTTTCTCTCTCAGCAGGCGGTGGAACGGTTGCCGCTGACCATCCGGTATTTGGGGCTAACTGCCTCCTATGATATTCAGATCAAGGACGCTCCTCCCCCCGCCCACACCCATGCCTGGGCTGCCGCCTGGAATTCAGATTCTGCCTACCACTGGCATAGCTGTACTGCACAGGACTGCCCCATCACGGACAACCAGCAAAAGCAGGGCTATGCTCCCCACACTCCGGGAGAGTGGATCATAGACCAGGCCCCCACCACTGTTCAGAGCGGCAGTAAGCACAGGGAATGCGGCGTCTGCTGCTATGTAACGGAGCGTGATACCATCCCTGTTGAGAGTGGTGGATCCTCCGGTGGGTCTTCCGGTGGGTCCTCTGGTGGGTCTTCCTCGGAAAAGCTTCCAGATGGCTCTGTCATTACCACCAGCACCAACAAGACCACAGGAGCCGTTACCCAAACAACCAAACGGGCAGACGGCTCCCAAACGGTAATCGAGACCCAGAAGGACGGGACTGTGACCACCACGGAAACAGCGGCGGACGGCTCCACAGTTCAAAAAACCGAAAACCTGGATGGCTCCAGTCAGATCATAATAGAACGTGCCGATCATACCAGCGCCCAAATCAGCATAGATCCCCAGGGGGTCACTCAGGCCACCGTCACTCTTTCCCCCTCCTCCGCCAATGAAAACGGCGAAAGCGTGATCCTCCCCATCCCTGCGCTCCCTGTCACAACGCACGTCCCCTCTCCCCTCACCGTGCATACGGGTGTCTCTCAGCCCATAAAGGTCACCATCCCTGTCCAATCTCCGGGCCCCGGCACTGTAGCTGTTCTCTTGGACGCCTCCGGCGCTGAAACGGTCGTCAAAACTTCCGTCTTTACCGAAGACGGTGTGACCGCCGCTCTTTCCGACGGGGCTACTGTGATCCTTCGGGATAAGACGATCTCTTTTTCCGATACCGAAAGTCATTGGGCCCAGGACTTTATTACCTTCACCACCGCCCGGGAACTTTTCTACGGCAGCATGGAAACCCAGTTTCTCCCGGACGCCCTTATGAGCCGCGCTATGCTTATGACCATCTTGGCCCGTCTTGACGGCGCGGACACCACCAGCGGAAACACCTGGTATGACGCAGGCATGGAATGGGCGGTCTCCCGCGGGATCAGCGACGGTACCGAGCCTGAAAAAAATATCACCCGGGAGCAGCTTGCCGCCATGCTCTACCGTTACGCAGGCTCCCCCGTCCTTTCAGAGGACACCCCTCTGCCTTTCCCCGACGCCGGCGCCATCAGCGGCTATGCCGTGGACGCTGTACGCTGGTGCGTATCCAACGGCATCCTCAGCGGGTTTGAGGACGGCTCCCTGGCCCCCGGCCAGGAAGCGACCCGCGCCCAGAATGCAGCCATGCTTACGCGCTATGTGCTCCTGCTGAACGACTGAGGGATCCATGAGGTACTGAATAATACCCTCATATTAACGTCATTTCGTTGGGGGTGAGGGTGTGGGAATTGCAGATGTGGTGCGAACGCGGCTATATGAATTATTGGGACGAGCGGGAGCTTACCATCAACGGTTTATCCATGTTGGTCGGAGTTACTCAATCCACCGCTAATGATTTTCTCAAAGGCACCAGCTCCAACATTGTCATCATTCCCCTCAAGAAGCTCATTGATGGTTTGGACATGACCATCACTGAATTTTTTGACTCCGACTTATTCCGCAATCCTAACCAGAAAATCCAGTAAGATTAAACTTCTATAGGCAACAAACACCCCCTGCCGAGTGACCGGCAGGGGGTGTTTATATCCTTGGCTTTATTGCTGTGCGCCTTTACTGAGCAGATATAAGCAGTACTGGTTCATGCTGATACCCTCCTCGCTGGAGCGCTGGGCAAGTTGCCGGTGGAGGGAGCGGGGGATGCGAAGCTTGAACTGGCCGCTGTACTCCTCCAGCTTCACCGGCTCCGGAATGTGGAGGCCATCCTCCAAGGCAGCGGTCAGCCAGCACCGCTTGGCGTCCTCGATCATCGCCAGCCCTTCCTCCACCGTGGCGGCGCAGGTCACACAGCCAGGAAGCTCCGGGCAGCGGAGGGCATAACCGCCCTCCTCGTTGTCCTTGACGACCTCCACCCGGTAGGGAAGGCCCATGTAGTATTCCAAGTTTTTCTCCATCGTTCAGCCCTCCTCGTCAAGATATTGTTGAACCGCCTCGGCCACCAGCTCGATATACGCCTTGTTCATCGGCGACTGCTTTGGCAGTGTCACGGGCATACAGCCCGGTTTGCGGAAGGTATAGTGGCTGCTGCCGCCCTTGGGCTGGTGCATGGTGTAACCCACCCGGCGCAGCGCTTTAGACAGCTCCTCAAAGCGCAGATTGGGGTTCAGCGTTAGGATGTCCGCAATCAGTTTATCCCATTGTCCCACGGCCATTCCTCTTTCCAATCTATAGTATAGCATGGTGTCACATATGGTGTCAATCAAGAATTAGTATACACCGAAAAATTCCAATTCTACAGACAACAACCAGCCCCTGCCGATCACTCGGCAGGGGCTGCTTTGTCCAAAGGCAAAGGACTTCTGATCGATTCAAATCGTGTAAATTTCGTGTAAATTGGTGCTTTTTGCGGTTCAGGCCTCAGTAATACCAAGGCCCTCAGGGCTTATCTCAGTACATCCCGCCCATGTCGGGGGCAGCGGGAGCGGCGGGAGCGGGCTCAGGCTTGTCGGCCACCAGGGCCTCGGTGGTAAGGAGGACGCTGGCGATGGACGCGGCGTTCTCCAGGGCGGTACGGGTCACCTTGGTGGGATCCACAATGCCCGACTTTACCATGTCCACATAGGTCTCGTTGTAGGCGTCGAAGCCGGTGCCAACCTTGGCGGAGCGGACCTTCTCCAGCACCACGCTTCCGTCCACGCCGGCGTTGGCGGCAATCTGGCGGACAGGCTCGGTGAGGGCGGCGGCTACGATCTGCACGCCTGTCTTCTCGTCTCCCTCCACATCCTTCAGAAGGGCCTCCACAGCGGGGATGGCGTTGACGTAGGCGGTGCCGCCGCCAGCCACGATACCCTCCTCCACGGCGGCACGGGTGGCGTTGAGAGCGTCCTCAATGCGCAGCTTCTTCTCTTTCATCTCGGTCTCGGTGGCAGCGCCTACCCGGACCACGGCCACGCCTCCGGCCAGCTTGGCAAGGCGCTCCTGGAGCTTTTCCTTGTCGTAGTCGGAGGTGGTGACCTCCACCTGGCTCTTGATTTGGGCCACCCGGTTTTTGATGTCGGCAGCCTTGCCCACGCCGCCCACAATGATGGTGTTCTCCTTGTTGACCTTCACCTGCTTGGCCTTGCCCAGCATATCGATGGTGGTCTCCTTCAGGTCAAGACCCACCTCCTCGCTAATGACGGTGCCGCCGGTGAGGATGGCGATATCCTGAAGCATTTCCTTGCGCCGGTCACCGTAGCCGGGAGCCTTGACGCAGCAGACGTTCAGAGTGCCACGAAGCCGGTTGACGATCAGGGTATTAAGGGCCTCCCCCTCCACGTCCTCAGCGATGATGAGCAGCTTCTTGCCGGTCTGGACCACCTGCTCCAGCAACGGCAGCAGATCCTGGACGGAGGAGATCTTCTTGTCGGTGATAAGGATAACGGGCTCGTCCAGGACGGCCTCCATCTTCTCCATATCGGTGGCCATGTAGGGGGTCACATAGCCCCGGTCAAACTGCATTCCCTCCACTACCTCGGAGTAGGTCTCGGCGGTCTTGGACTCCTCCACGGTAATGACGCCGTCGGCGCCCACCTTCTCCATGGCCTCGGCGATGAGCTTGCCGATGGTCTCGTCCCCGGAGGAGACGGTGCCTACCCGGGCAATGTCCTCGGTACCCTTCACCTTCTTGGAGTTCTTCTTGATCTCGCCCACGGCGGCGTCGGCGGCGGCCTTGATCCCCTTCTTCATAATCATGGGGTTGGCTCCGGCGGCCAGGTTCTTCAGCCCCTCCCGGACAATGGCCTGGGTCAGCAGGGTGGCGGTGGTGGTGCCGTCACCGGCCACGTCGTTGGTCTTGGTGGCCACTTCCTTTACAAGCTGGGCGCCCATGTTCTCCATGGGATCGGCAAGCTCGATCTCCTTGGCGATGGT
>CANRZY010000030.1 GCA_947644625.1 uncultured Pseudoflavonifractor sp. | reverse complement strand
TCAGAGTCCCGGTAAGCGCCTCATAGGTATAGGTATAGTCCACATTCTCCGTCAGGGGCGTCTGGCCATCCGTCACCGCCAGGATCCCCTCCCGTTCGGTCCCGTCGTAAGTGAAAACGGCGGGTTCAATGGTCACGGCCAGGTTCTTCCCCTCCGGGGCACGGATAGCAAACTCCGCCTTTCGGGAGCCGGTATAGTTCCCCGTACCCGTCACCGTGACGCTCGCCGTTCCCACGGCGGTGTTGTCCGCATAGGCCACGGTAAAGTCCTTCCCCTCTCCGGGAGTGAGGAACAGGGTGCGGCCATCCCCGGTCCGGTAGATCACCGTCACATCGGGGGTCTTCGCCGTGCCGTCGTAGACCTGATCGGAAAGAAGGACCTGAATGTTAATGGGATCCTCCAGATCCTTGGAGGTAATGGTACAGGCGCTCTGCCCCAAGGCCCCGGCGTAATTTCCAATGCCTGTGACCTTGATGATCTTTTTCCCCGCGTTCCCCATATCTTCGGGATACTCCAGGGTATAGTCGGTATTCTCCGTCAGCACCCGTTCCCCGTCTTTGACCTGGGGATGGGGAGAATAGGGAAGGCCGTTATATACCATGTCGGCCACCGTTCCCACGGCGAGGGCCTTCCCGGCGGTGATGAGGAAGGGGGCGGTCTTCTCCCCGGTAAAATTACCCTTTCCGGTCACCACCATGCCGTAGCTCCCTACCCCGCTGGGCGCGTCGGAGGAAACGGAGCTTACCGTCCCCTGGGCGGTATAGGTCTCGTATGTCACCGTATAGTCCCCATCCTCCAGGGAAAGGGCTCCCGCCGCCACCGACCGGATCGTGGGAGCGTGGGAAAGGCCGTCATAGGAGAAGCTCTCCCCCTCCGTCTCCAGCACTGTGATCCCGGCGGGAAGGACGGTGAGAGTGGTCCGGGCCGTGCCGCTGTAGTTTCCTTTGGCGGTAACGGTAGCCACATAGGTCCCGGCGGTTTTGGGCAGGTCGTTATCCAGCTTCGCGCCCGTATCCTCCAAAGGAGTATAGGCCACGGTATAATCCCGCTCCTTTTCAAGCTCGGTCTTGCCCAGCTTCACCGACAGGTCCGTCTGATCCAGCCCCACCGCCTGGCCGTTATAGGTCCTGGTCACCCTTTCTTCCGCCGTCAGGGCCCCGGAGGCGGGGGCGATCTTATAGCGCAGGGTCCGGCTGCCGGTATAGCTTCCTGTTCCGGTAATGGTGACCGAGGCCTCTCCCACGGCGGTATTGCCGGAATAGACCGCGGTATAGTCAGCGTCTTTTGTCAATGTCAGGGCTGGACCGGTCCCATAGAGCAGGACCAGGTCGGGCTTTGACTCGTTCCCCGTATAGACCTGGTCGGGGATGGCCAGGGCGGTCACCGGCGCCGTTCCGTCCGCCGTATCCTTCTCCGCCAGGGATTTTTGTTTAATCGTATAGGTAACGGTGGCTGACGCCCCCGCGAAGTTCCCCTTGCCGGTGACAGTGACCGTCTTTTCCCCGGCCCCTGTCACATCGGAGGGATAGGTCAGGGTATAGTCCACCTTTTCGGCCAGGACCGTCTGCCCATACTTCACCGTGGGAGCGGGAGTGTGGGGCTTTCCGTCATAGGTAAGACTGGGAGTGGAGGAGAAGGCCGCGCTCAGGCTTCCCTCCCCGGTGGCGGCAGTGATGGAAAAGGTCCCGGTCAGAGTGCCGGTATAGTTCCCCCTGCCCGCCACCGCCACCGTGGCCGTACCCACATTGCGGTTGTTGCTGTAGACGGCGGTGTAGCCCTGGGCCGGAACGGTCAGCTCTCCGGCCAGGACGGCGCTGATCTCATCGTCATAGTCCGCCGCCTTATAGGTGCGGGGACCCTCCTTCAGGGTGACCTGGGTCAGGGTGGCGGGGGTGATGGTGTAGGGGACCTGGACCCGGCTTCCCTGATATTCGCCCCCATCCTTTCCCGTGAGGGTGACGGTGTAGCTGCCTGCGTCGGTGTAGGCTGCGCTCTCCTCCACCGTCTCCCCGCCAAAGGCGACGGAGAGAGTATACTGGGAGGGCGCGACCTTATCGCCGCTGTTGTCGCTGCGGTAAACGTCCAGGGCAGGGGCCTGCCGGTTTTTGTTATAGACCACGGCATTGGGCCAGACCACCCGGAACTGGGAGCGGACAAAGGTGACCACCACCGACTTATGCTCGCGGATATCCTCCAGCTTCAGTTCAGCGGAGCGGCCGGTGGACTCCCAGCTCAGATCGTTGACGGCTTTTCCGTTCACCAGCACCTGGCTCAGGGCATATCCGGCGTTCACCTGGACGGTGACGGTGGACTCCCCGCCCGCCAGAACGGCGGCGGCGGTGGCCGTCGCCGTCCCGCCCTCTCCGGGGGAGGGCATCACAGTGACGGTGTAGCGCTCCACGTGATAGCTCTCCTCTCCCCACACGGCATAGAGGGTGGCGTTTCCTTCCACGGTATAGTCCGCCCCCACCGCCAACAGGCTCTCCGGGGCCTCTCCCCGGAGATAGAGCTTCTCCCCGTCGGCCCGGTTGGGCGTCCAGCCCAGGAAGGAGGCGGGCCGATCCTCTATGGCGCCGGAGGCTCCGGGCAGGGTAAGACGAACTCCCTCCAGCCTGTTTTCCGCCGGAGCGGGCATGCTCTCCCCTGTCGCCGCCACGGAAGCGCAGACGTTCTCAAAGGAGACGGTATAGCGGGTCTCCTCATAATCGGGCCTTCCGTTTTCATTTTCATCCACCGCCCACAGGGCATAGAGCACCACCGGGTTATTTGCGCCCTCCGGGATCACATAGGTCTGCCCTGATATATAGCAGCTTTCCGGCTCCGGCTCTTCCGTCAGAGGCATACGCCGGGTAGCGCTCCATCCCAACAGGACCCGGCCCGGACAGGTAAGGCCGGAGGGATCATAGTCCGGGGCCACGGTAAGACTCAGCGCCTCAGGCGCCAGGACCACGGAGGGGGGCAGAGAACCCGTACCCCCGTTGGCGTCATAGGAGACGAAATACTGCTCCTTGCTCTCCATCCAGTCTACCGTGCCGTTGCCGTTGGCGTCCGCCCCCCAAACCGCGTAAAGGGTCAGGTCGCCGCCTCCCATGGTAAATTCCCGTCCGGAGGTATAGAGGTCATGGCTGCTGACAAAGGTAAAGAAATCGTCGGAGCTTTCCAGCCGAAGGCTTTCCGGCTCCTGGGCCAGAGGAGCCCAGCCCAGAAGAAGATAACTCTTCAAGGCCAGGGAGCCGATGTTCTCCGCCACCGGGACGGTGGTGCCGCTGAGATGGGGAGCGGGGTCGGTGGGAAGGATCCCGGTACAGGCGTCCTCCCGGGCGTATTGGTACGTCACGGTATACTTATCCTCGTCGCAGTCGGCCTTTCCATTTCTGTTTTCATCGGCAGCCCAGACCGCGTACAGGGTCACATCTTCCTCCTCTATGGGGAAAAGGCTGCCGCTGACGTAGATCTTTCCGTCCTCCCCCCGCTCGGTGAGCAGACCCAACTGGAAATTGCTCCAACCCAGGAATACGGTGCCGGGAGCTCCCGCAAGGCCGTTTACATTGCCCATAACAGTGGCCTTGTCCCCCTTCATATAGAGGGCCCTGTCCTGAGGCGGCGTTCCGCTGACAGCCCCGTTTCCGTCATAGCTCACCCGGTAGCGGATCTCCCCCACCTGGAAGGAGGCCGTCAGGGTCCCGGTATAGTTGCCCTGTCCATAGACGGTGAGGGTGGCTGTCCCCGGATTCACGTTGTCCGAGCAGCCCACAATGTAATTGGTCACATCCCCCTCCTCAGCTGGGATGGTCTCGCCGCCGTATTGGAGCAAGGCCTTGGCGTTAGAGGGAAATACCTCCTGACCGGTGTAAGAGAAATCTCCCTCCAGCTCCTTCAGCGCAGCCTTTCCATCCCCGGAAACAGGATCCGAAATGTCCTTGGGCTGCACCACGTAGGTAACGGTGCCGAAATACACCCGTTTATCCTCCCCGGCCCCTTCGCTATGGGTGGCCACCACGGTATAGACTCCCGCGTCGGTGAGGGTAAGGGAGAAGCCCCCCTGCGCATCCTGAGCAGGATGGAAAACCTGGGCGCCTCCCTTGGCATAGTTGGCGGCAACTGTGATGGCGCAGTCCTTCATGACCTGCTCCCCCACCCGGGGCGTCAAGCGCTCCTGCTGCCCCTTCAGCCGATAGGTCAGGGTCTTGCCCCCTCCCAGGTCGATCAGGGAATCGGCTCCCACCGCCTTTACCGTCAAAGTAAAGCTGCCGGTAAAATTGACCCCTGTCCCCGTCACCGTCAGGGTATATTCCCCTGCTGCCAGAGGCGCTTCGTCAGAGACGGCATTTCCCCTCTCATCGGTCACCGTAACGGTGTGATCCCTTCCGGCCTCCAGCTTCTTCTCTCCCAGGGCGGGAGCCCAATAGGTCACAGACAGCTGCTCCTTCAACTGCTTTCCGGCGCTGTTTTCCGCAATATAGCCCGGAGCCTGGACGCTGACATTCTGGGCGGCGGCGCTGCCGTTCCCAAGGGATTTTTTCCCAATGGTCAAGGCCGTTTCCGCCCCCAGGGTCAGGGTATAGTTGCCCCCTGCGGAAAGGGTGCCGATATCCAGCGCGTAGCTTCCCGCCTCCTCTCCGGCCTCCCGTCCTGCCGCGCCGGTAAGACGCGGGGAAACCAGGCTGCCTCCGGCGTCCCGGAGGGTATAGGTATAGACGGGATCCGCCGAGCCATAGGTCTTTTCCGTGCCTGTCACCGTCACCGTAAGGGCCTGCTTTTCAATGGGATAGGTAAGGATCCTCTCCCCGGTATAATTGCCCTGTCCCGTAATGGTCACCGAGGCTTCCCCCGCGTCCACATGGTTTTGATAGGACAGGCTGTAATCCTTCTGCGTCAATGCCATTCCATCATAAGAGGCCGCAATCGCCGCGCGCTGTGCCTTGCCATGATAGATAAATCTCTGCCCCGGAGCGATCTCCGCCATCACAGGGGAGGTGCCGTCCGATGTATCGTCCTGGGCAATGCTTTTGGGAAGGATGGTAAAGACTGCGCTGCCCACAGAACCGGCGTAGTTTCCGCTTCCGGCGGCATAGATGGTGTAGACCCCTGCTTCCCGGAAGGCGGTCCGCCCCGAAAGGAAGGGGGCGGCCTCCACCGGTCCCCCGGAGGCGGGAGCGAAGCTGTAGCTGAGGGCATAGTATTCCTGCGCCAGCACAAAGCCCTCCCGCTTTACGGTCACCATGGGAGTATGATCCGTCCCGGTGTAGGTCACCTGGCCGGCGCCCTCCACCGCCACATCCAAGGCTCCTCCCTGGACCCGCACCTCAAAGAGGAAGCTGCGTTTGCCCACATAGTTATCCGGGGAGGTAATACAGGCGTCAGCGTCAATGGTGACCTGATACCAGCCCACATCGGTGGGAACGGAGGTAATGCTCTCCCAGCGGTGGGGACAGCCCTCCAGGCCGCAGGATGGGGTACACCCCTCCGAGCCGGGGATCCAGCGTTCATAGGTCAGCAGGTAACTGGCCTGCTCCGCCACGTCCAGTTCCCGCCGCTGAGCCTTGTAGGTCACCGACTGCACCGGCGCCAGACCGTACCCGGTGTAGGACATGTACTCCCGTTTTTCCACCACGATTTCATCGCCCCCGGCGTCTGGGGCTGTAATGTCCTTGGGTTCGATATCAAATACGCTTTCGGTGTTGACGGTAAGGACATAGTTATCCCCGGCGCTGAAGCTGCCCAGAGTATACCGGTAACCGCCGTTGCGCACATCCTCACCGGTGTTGCGGCCAAACTGGCCGGAGATCTTATCCGTATCATGGGCAAAGAAGCCGGTGGTCCCCTCCGCCCCACTGAGATCGGTGGTATAGCTTACCCTGCTCCGGTCCGGGTCAAGCTGGCCATATACCTTACTGGCGGTCGCGATCTGAATGGTCACCGGCCGCCTTTGGATCTGAAACACACAGGAGCCGCTGTCCCCGGCCTCCAGGCCGTCGGTCCGCCCGGCATAATCCTCGGTGGGAATAAGGGTAAGGACATAGACCCCCGCATCCAGCACATCGCCGGGATCCACCGGCTCCAAGGCGGCGGAGGCGCCCACCCGCTGGAGAAACACGTTGAACTGGTAGGCGTCCAGCAGCCGGCTGGACATCCCGTCTCTCACAAGATTGACTACCGCGCTCTGCTGCCAGTTATAGGAGTCAAAATTTCCACCGGAATAGGTATACTGCCCGGTATTGGTCACCTGGAGCTTTCCTTTGTCCGCTTCCGCCACCGTCAGGACAAAGGAGGCGGTTCCGGTGTAATTCCCCTTTCCGGTGATGGTAAAGGTATAGCTTCCCGCCTCCCGGACCGTATCGCAGATCTGACCGCCCTTGGCTATGGTCTGAGTATAGTCGGCGTTGGCCGAGTTCCCCCGGACCAGGGTCATACCGTTATAGTAGAGGGAATACCGGGGTACTACGGGGCTGCCGTCATAAATGGCATAGTTTGGCGCGTCCAGAATGACCTCCCGGACCCCGTCGGTCTTCTCCCCATTGCCCAGATCCTTTGGCTTCACCGTGTACGCGGCGGTCACGGCCGCTCCGCCGCTACCCACATAGTTGTTGATGCCCACGGCAGTATAGGTATATTCTCCGGCGTTGATAGGGGCGTCCACCTCATGGCCGTCCTTATCCGCAATATGGACCACATAGTCCCGGTTCCGGGCAAGCACATTTCCGGCCGTATCCCTTACCGTCACCTCCGGGGTGTGGTCCACCCCTGTATAGATCCCGTCGCTTTCACTGAGGGCAAGGTCCGCAATGGCCTCTGTGGTGATGTGCAGGTTCCCGATCCCCACATAGGCGCCGCTGACGTCGGTGAGCACCATGGTATAGCTCCCCGCCTTCTGGGGGGTATTCCGGGGAGAACCGATCTCCAAGCGGTATTCGGTCTTATCCATCCGCTCCCGGTCCGCTCCCCTGGCGGGGATCTCCTCCACCCGGATCTCCCGGCCGCTCTCATCTACAGGTCTGCCCTCTTCATTCACCCGGGTCCTCCACACCTGGTATCCGTCCCCGTCCAGGGCTTTGACCATATCGCTGGTATAGATTTCTCCGGTATAGGGAGCGTTTACTGTCTCAGGAACAAAGAAAACCGGAAGCTGCTCCTCGGTGACCAGCATAGCCAGATAGCCCGCCACCGTTTCCGCGTAGTTGGCGTCCAGGCTCGCCCCGGTGTCCACCCCCCGATCTTCATGGTCCCCTCTCCATGGCCCTTGGCGGTGACCTCAATATTGTATAGGCCCGCCACTTTGGGCCACCCCTCACTGTCCAGTTCCGCCTTACCGCTGACAGGCAGGAAGGTAAAGGCGCAACTGGACAGGGGCAGCCGGTTCCCATATCGGTCAGTGACCTCCAAAGTATCCCCCAGCTCCTCAAATGCCCGGGTAATGGCCCCGCTTTTTTCCTCCCCCTGTTTTGCCACCACATGGTTCAGCGCTTGGATGGACAGGGCGTTCCGGTAGGGCTGGATGGTAAAGAGGGTATTCTTAAAGCCCGACTGGGCGCAATAGTTGGAGTCAGGCAGGGTCTCGGCCTCCAGCGCCACGGAATAGGGCCCTGCCGGGGCTCCGTTCAGGTCGGCGGCATTGGCGGGGGACATTCCGTCCATGGTCCCCGCTCCTCCTGCCAGATAATAGATCTTGCCCCCGTTCGAGCCGGCAATGTAGTAGTAGGTCTCTTCTCCCAGAGGACACGTCAGCACCTTACCCCCGGCGTCCTTTACCACACGCTCCGGGTCAAGGACTTGCGTCAGCGCGGCATAGTAGATATTGTAATCCGTGCCCGGAGTCATGACCCGGTTCAGGTTGTGATCTACCACCCGGCCCACCGAGGGAGCTGAGGTATAGCCGTTCTCCCGGCCCTTCTGCCCAATATATTCCACACTGTAGGGCGTTACGCTGACCACCTCTACGTCGGCGGAGGAAAGCTCCTTACGCCGAACGGACAGGCGCAGGTCTCCGTTGAGGGTCCCACCTAAGATCCCCGACTGCTCATCCCGTCTCCCCTGGGCAAAGTTCCAGTACTCCGCATAGGCGGGCGCGTACTGGCCCGCGCCGCTCCAGGATGCGCTGATGATATAGGAGCTGTCGGGCGCTTTTCTCCGGTTCTCTATATCCACCTCTCCAGTGACCGGCAGGCTGGATATAAGGGGAAAAGGCAGGCTGGCGGTACCGTCCGCTTTCAGGCCCGTGGTCCCACTGAAAATACGCCGGCTATCCCGCTCGCCGTTTTCCTGGACGGTCACCCTGACCACCGTAAAGGCTACATTGCCCCGGTCCACCTTCAAGGGTTCCCCCCATCCGTCCACCAACTGGGACCCCAGCTCCACCGAAGTCTCGTTGGAAAAACCATAGGTGCTGATGTAATCATAGAAGAAAGGATACCCACCGATCCAGGCCGGCTCCTCCCCTACGTTTTCTCCGGGGCCCCAGCCGCTCCCGGCCAGTCCGATCTCAGGAAGATTTCCCTTGTTTTTATAATCCCAATACCGCTTCAGGGGCTCCTGGCGGCCGGAGTGATTGGCCATCTTCAGGTCGGGGATCACCATATAGGCTTTTTTGTAGAGTTTTCCGTCGGTGCCAATAAACCAATAGGTCGATTTGTCTCCCCAACCGTCGTCAATAGAACTGCTTACATCCTTGAGACCAAACATCCGCCGGATGGATACCCCCTCCCGGGCAGCCACCCCCTCGTCCAGCATGAGCACGCGGCGCACCTGGTTTTCAAACTCCCAGTAGCGCAGACACAGGGTAGCCACCAGCTCGGTGCGGCCCTCCAGGAAGGTATCCGTCACCGTCACATGACCCGAACCCTCGCTGGCGCCGTCAGGACCCACTGTACCGATGGTGCTTCTGTCTGTATAGACGAATACATCCCCCAAGGTACAGCCCCGGCCGATATTCAGAGTCCCCTTCTCCATGATTTTGGCGGAATACACCTTGTCATTGTGGCCGCCCTTGGGCGTCCCGGTGGTACGGACCGTGACCCCCTCCAGGGTCAAGCTCCCCTCCGCCACCCGGAAGGCACTGGGCAGGGGATCGCCTGAGCCGGTTCCGTCTTCGTCGCCATGGTAGACAACGGTCCCGTTTTTGACGGTCATATCATACCACTTCAGGTTTCTCTCTCCAAAGTGCTGGTAATCCAGGGTATGGCCGTTCAGGTCATAGGTGATGCGGATCATGTCCCCGTCCTGAAGCAGAGCTCCCACATCGTTGTCCAGGCAGTTTTCCGGCCTCTTGCCCTTCTCCCCGTAATACAGCACCACATCGTTGCCGGAAGCGTCCACACCGTTATCCCGGATAAGGGTAACGGTATACGTCTCCGTCTTATGGCCCGCACCGATCCGGGCCGTCACTGCTGTGATGGCCTCGTGCATGGTATCGTAATAGCCGGTATAGACGGTGGGACCGTCTTTTTCCGTCATGTCCATACGCACCATGGCGGGCTTGAATCGGGCCCGCACCAGGATCCGCTTATCCGAGGCGGTATAGGTAAGCTTTCCCTCCCCATCCAGAGCGGCAGCGGTCCCCGCCGCGGTTTTCACCGTTTTGATTCGTCCTGTGGAGGCCACTGTCTCCAGCCCTCCCCCAGGGACGTCCAGGCTCTCCTCCTCCATCTCCGCCCAGGCCACCGGCCGCCACCAGGCTCCGTTGAGGTAAAGGTCCTCTGTACCGCTCTGCTGGGTCGCCTGCTCATAGACCTGAAGCCCTTGAAGGATGGTCTGGCCATAGACCGTTCCGTCGGAGGGCAGGGCGCTCACCGTCATACTGGTGCCCATAGCGTAGGAATATTCACCCGTGCCGCTGTTGTAATTGGCCCCTCCCAGAGTAATGGAGCCCATTCCGGCGCCGCCGTCAGGGTCCACCTGTCCATCCTGGTCCAGGATCTGCAAAACGGCGGTATAAGTCACGTTGCCATACACCGCCTCCAGATAGATGGGCCCTGAGAGGTTGGAAATGGTATTGCCGGCATAATAGGTCTGGGCCTTCTGGGGCGTGTCCACCACCTGTCCGGCGCTGTCCAGATATTGGCCGTTCTGGTCTATGGTCACCCAGTAGAGAAAGCTCATGCCGGTGGGAAGAACAAAGTCCTCTCCCACGGTAAAATTCTGAAAGATCACGGTGCTTCCCTGGGCGTAAGGCGCCTCCGCCCGGTGGCTTTCCAACCCATCCCGGGCGGTAAAGCGGTCATAATAGTATACCGGTACCGCATTGATCTCCAACTGCCGCCCGTCGGTCTGGTCCTGGGCCAGAGGGTGGGTGTAATGGGTGATCCAGCCGCTGGTCAGCGTAGCCAAGGCTTGGTCCCCACTGGCAGCCAGGAGGATCGGGGTATCGTTTTCCGTCTGCTCCGATTCCAGGGTAAGGCGGTTATTCTCACTCTGGCCGGAGCGGGTGATATCATAGCTTTCCTCCAGGGTCACCACCCGGCCCTGAGTCAGATAGATCCGGTCATTGTAGCTCACCAGGGGCTGAGTGCCGCTTTCGGCAGTCAGCGCCACATCTCCCCGGCTGTACATGCCCCCGCCAAAGCCCTCCGCTCCGGCAAGTCGGTTGTTGTTCACCCGGGCGCCATCCAGCGTCAGCCGCCCCGCGGTCCCCGCCTCCGTCCGGTCCACATAGGCGCCGGCCCCGCTTTGGGCCTCGTTGGAGGTAAGGCTTCCCCGGACGGTGGCGGTACTGCCTCCGGAGACATACACTCCGCCACCCTCTTGGGCGGTATTTTCCGTCACCTCGTTGGAGAAGGTAAGGCTTCCTCCCTCTCCGGCGGCTCCTCCGCCGCCCTTTTGAGCGTTGTTGCCCCGAAGGACCGCGCCCCGCTCCATTCCGGCGGCGCTGCCCGCCCCGGTCACAAGGAGTCCTCCCCCCAGCTCCAGGACTTTATTTTCCGTCAGGGACGCTCCGTCGGAGACGATAAGCTCTACCTTAGACGGTTCAGGCCCCTCGTTTTTTCTATATTGGGGCACCCTGGCCTGTACCTGGCCAGAGGCGGTTTTTTCATATCCTCCCGCCACGCTGCTGTAGCCGCTCACCGTCCAGGCCGTATCCTTTCCTCTGCCCACGGCCAAGCCGCCGCCGCTGACGGCAGTGTTACCCGAAACAGACACTCCCCGCCCAATGACGGCGGGGACCGCCGAACCCTGATAGATCCCGCCGCCGCTGCCCGCGTTGGGAGACCACGCGGCCTCGGCGGGAACAGCGGGGCTGGCTCCCTCCCGATACCCGGTGATGGCCAGGGCGTACTCTCCCTCTCCCGTTCCCTTTTGAGCCGCGTTTTCCGTAATAGCGCCGCCGGTAAGGGTCACGGTCCCCAGGTTGGCCAGGCCCCCGTGCTCTCCCCGGTTCCCCGAGATCCTGCCGCCCTTCATGGCAAAGCTTCCCCGGTTATAGACCGCTCCCGCTCCGCAGTAGTATTTGGCCTGCCCCCAGTAGGCGGTATCGTAGCCACTCAGGCGGGTGCCCTCGTCAGTGAAGAAGCCGTAGCGGGGCATGGCCCCCCGGTTATCGGTAATGGAGCCCCCCTCCATGGTAAAGCTGCCTCCCCCAGCCACATACACCGCTCCCGCCACCGGAGAAACGTTCCCCGTAACGGTCACCTCCTGATCCATGGTCAGGCTGCCGCCGCTCAGAACCTCGATGGCGCCGGGGTGAGCCTGGGAATAGTTGGAGTGGTTTTTCACGGTAACTCCGCTATGGAGCTTCAGGATCCCCCCTGTCTGGAACAGAGGGCCCTCCTTGGGGGAGGAGAGATTGCCGTCAAAGGTCAGCGTCCCCGCCCCCATACCCGCAGTGGCGCTCTGGCCGATCTCCAGGATGGCTCCGGACTCCACCATCACAGCGGCGGAGCCGCTTCCCCCCTTGCCCGTCTCACCCAGCAGGATCCGGCTGGACAGGGTGATGGTATAGTCGTTGCGGATATTGTAGGCGGTCGCTCCGTTGGGATCGCTGTCCAGCTTGTAGGCCCCGTTCGCGGCAGAGCCGCCCGTTTTGTCGTAGTCCCCGCCCACACCCACATACCGCAGGAAATTGCCCCGCATCACGTCATAGCCGTAATCAGAGTATTCCATCCAGCAGGTTTTGGTGGGACCGCTGCCCGAGACAGAGGCGTCCCGCCCAGCGGAGGAGGTGCTCTCCGCCATCAGGGTAAGGCTCTTGCCCACCGGCAGTCTGGCCGCGGTATCCACAGTGGTATTGTAGTAGATATAGAGGACGTCGCCGCTTTCCGCTTCCCGGAAGGCGTCGCTGAGCTGAGCGTAGATCCGGTAGTAGGCCATATCCCCCACCTTCACAGGGGTGCCGTTCCGAATGGTGTAAAGGGGATCCTTGGAAAGATCCTGCAACGCCAGGGCGCTGTCTTTCTTATAGAGCCGCCAGGCGGCGCTTTCCAAAGTGATCTTGTTCTCCTGCACATCCTGGCCTGTGGCAAAGTCTACGACCTTCCGGCCAGAGGCCGCCTTATCGTAAGCGCCTACATCCTTTCCCGACCAAAAGCTGTCGGCAAACTCAAAGATGGCCGCCGCCCCCTCCCCGGTCAGGGTCTCGCCGACCTGCACCGGGACCTGATTTTTGCACAGGTTGGCAAGGTAGACCGGATTGTTGGTGTCCACCCGGGCGCCTCCCGACATCTTCACCAGGTAGTGACGGTTGCCGGAGTTCATATTGGTAATGTACATGCCGTTTCCGTTCTGGTCGGCAAAGTTGCTGATGAGCCGGAAATTTCCCGACAGGGTCACGGAGGTATTTTTCAGCGCTCCCTCTGCTTGTCCGCCTCCGGCATAGATCCCCAGTCCGCCGCCGTTGACGGCGGTATTCTGGCGGATCTCTCCTCCGGAAAGCTCCAAGGTGGAGCCCTCCGTCCTGCTGCCGCTGCCCACACAGATCCCGCCCCCTACTCCGGCGGCGGCCCTTTGTCCGGCGGTCAGGCCGGTGGTATTAACCGCCTCGTTGGAGGATATCAGTCCGCCATCCATTGTGGCTCTGGCGCTGACCTTCCCGTTTTGGTTATTGCTGGATGCGATGGCAATTCCTCCGCCATAGGCCGCCTTATTTTGAACGATCCGGCCCCCGTGGATATGGATCTCCGCATTCCAGGCCACGATACCTCCGCCATAGCCCCCGGCAAAGTTGTGGTCCACGCTGCCGCCCCACATGTGAAACCGACTGCCGTTGCGCGCCATGACGCCGCCGCCGTCTCCACTGTCTCCCCGATACCGTACCCCGGCATGGTTATAGGATATCTCGCCGCCGTAGAGATCCATATATCCTTGCTCCACGCTGACCCCTCCGCCGTCCTGGGTATCTCCGCCGCTGGCCGCGTTTCGGGTGATCTTCCCTCCGTACATACGGAAATGAGTGTCGGTAGGCTCCACCTTTTCATTCCAGTTTTCCGTCACAAAATTGCCAACAAAGACCGCTCCCCGGCCGGTGTCGCCGGAGCCGTTGGCCTGGGCGCACAGGGAGATCTCCCCGTCATACAGCTCCAGCGTGGAGCCCCGAACGCTTTGGATGGCGGCTCCCGCGTTGTTGGTGCTCACATTGTTTTGCAGCCTCGCTCCGCCCCAGATATCCACCGTACCGCTGTTGACAATAAGGGGGCTGGCCGTCACCAAGCCGCTGTTTGTATACTTTTTCTGCGCGCCGGCCTCATCGTACAGCACTGCGCTTTTCCCTGAGCTGTCCCCAAAGTCCTGTCCCGGCGTCCAGCCCACCGGATTTTCCCACACTGCGCCGCCGTCGATGACCAGGAGCCCTCCCCCGGCATTTTCCTTTACGGTATACCGGCCGGTCTCCGCCGCCTTCTCCAGGTTTTCCCCGGTATATTCCAGCTTCCCGTCCCCCAGGATCAGTCTGCCTCCGGCCTCCACCTGAAAAAGCGCGTTTTTGCAGGCGGCCCCCCGGGTGATGGTCACACTCTCTCCCGCTGCCACTGTCAGATGGACGGTCTTGCCTCCGGCAATGCGGATGGTGCTCCCGGCGCTCCAGTCTCCGCCGGGGACCAGCATCAGGTCAAGATTCCCCCCGCCGGCTTCAACGGCGGTCTTCAGCTCCGCATGACTCCTGACCTCTGCCGCCTCAGCACAATCCTCATGGGCGCGTAATGTGCCCTGTCCCTCCTCCGCCAGGGCTACTCCCGGCAGCAGGCTCAAGATCAAGGAACCACATAGAAGCATGGAAATGACTCGTTTCATAGCCGACGTCTCCTTCCCTATACCTGGGATCCTGTCCCCTCACTCTCGGCAGGTCTTTTCTATTTTATAGTATAGCCGACAAATCCGCTTGCGGAAATCATCTGCTCAAAATCAGCATATCCTGCGCCAAATTTGACACCAACACATTCGCTTGACAAGAGGAACCACACACCAAAGGGTCTCAAAGGGCGCACTGGCGGCGTTCTCCCCCTTACCGGGCACGGGGCGCGGCATGAGCCATGCTACCGTTCAGCGGCTTCAAAACGACCTTCCGGTCTCCACCCATACTCTGGACAAATTATGTGAGATATTGGATTGCCCTTTGGGGGATATCGCGGAACACGTCCCGGACAAAAGGTAGGATATCACGGCTTCTTTTCCCTTTCCTTAAAATAGCATGGCCGGAGTCCTTTTTCGGGGCCTTTTGCGCCAAATGCCGTTTTTCCAGCGTGAAACGACAATTATGCTCCAAAGCCCCATACCTGCGGGGAAACAATTTTCCCCCATCTATCTCCCTACATGAATAGACAGATTTTCCACTGCTGCCGTTGCGCCTGGCTAGAAAATTTTTTGGTTTCTGACTGTCTTCACCAGTTCCAGCGTCTGCGGACCAATAGAAACCGGAGCTGCCTCGGATCAAGATCCAGGGCAGCTCCGTTAGGTATCGGGTCTTTGCCGTTGAAGCTGTTTCGGCCATTTCGGAAAATTCATAAAATCCCTATTGATTTTTTGCTCTCAGGTGGTAACATAAGGTATCCCACGTCTAATTCGCAAAGGAGAAATGAACCATGACCAAGGTAGATATTATTTCCGGTTTTTTGGGAGCCGGGAAAACCACCCTCATTAAAAAGCTGCTCTCGGAGGTCTTCGCTGGGGAAAAGCTGGTGCTGATCGAAAACGAATTCGGTGAGGTCAGCGTGGACGGGGGCTTTCTGAAGGAAAGCGGTATTGAGGTCTCTGAGCTGTCCTCTGGCTGTATCTGCTGCACTCTGGTGGGGGACTTTACCGAGGCCCTGGGTAAGGTCTATGAGCAATATAAGCCCACCCGGATCCTCATTGAGCCCTCTGGTGTAGCCAAGCTCAGCGACGTGATCGCCGCCGTGGGAGACGCGGTGAAGGCGGTACCCGAACTGGAGTTGAACAGCTTTGTTACCGTGGTGGACGCCGTTAAGGCCAAAAGCTATATGAAAAACATTCCCGAATTCTATAATAACCAGATCCAGTCCGCCGGCAGCATTATCCTGTCCCGGACCCAGAAGCTGAGCCAGGAGAAGCTGGAGGCGGTAGCGGCCCTCATCCGGGAGCAAAACCCCAACACCGTCATTCTCACCACAGCCTGGGACCAGCTGGAGGGCAAAACCATTCTCTCCGCCATCGAGGGCACCGCCATGTCGGAGCAGATCCGGGAGCTGGTGGAGGAAGCTCACGAACACCATCATCACCATCATCACGATCACGACCATGAACATCATCACGGGGATGAGGACCACGAGGGTGAGGAGCACCATCACCATCACCATGACCACGGTCCCGGCTGTACCTGCGGCTGCCATGACCACGACCATGAACATGAACATCACCACCATCACCACGACGCAGACGAGCGGTTTTCCAGCTGGGGCAAGGAGACCCCCAAGCCCTTCTCCCCCACGGATATCGAAACCATTCTCACCGCCTTGGACAGCGGGGAATACGGCGAGATCTTCCGGGCCAAGGGTATCGTCCCCGATGGGGAGGGCGGCTGGCTGGAGTTTGACTTCGTCCCCGGAGAAACGGAGCTGCGGGAGGGCAAGCCGGACTATACCGGGCGGCTGTGCGTCATTGGCGGCAAGCTGGATGAGCACAAGCTGGAAACCCTTTTCGGACTGTAAGGAGCGGTTTTATGCGAATTCCTGTCTATTTGATCCTGGGCTTTCTGGATTCCGGCAAAAGCCAATTTATTAACGGAGTCCTTGCCGACGGTCTGGCCGCCGATCACCGGACCCTGCTGCTCCGGTGCGAGGAGGGGGAGGTGGAATACGACCCCCGGCTGATGAGAAACGTCACTGTGGTGGCGGTGGAGGATGAGGAGGAGTTGACCCCCGCCTTTCTCCGGGAGTGCGAAAAGAAGCACCGCCCCCGGCAGGTGCTGGTGGAGTATAACGGTATGTGGCCGTTGGATACCCTTTTGGAGCACCTGCCTCCCAGCTGGTTCCTGGCCCAGACCTTTACCTTTGTAGAGGCGGCCACCTTTGACGTTTATTCCCGAAATATGGGCCAGCTGATGGCGGAAAAGGTCAAGACCGCCGACATTCTGGTCTTTAACCGCTGCACTCCCGAACTGAAGGCTTCCCTCCGGGCCCGAAACCTCCGCATGGCAAACCGCCGGGCAGAAATCTATCTGGAGGCCCCCGACGGGACCGACGAGGATTACCTTACCGGAAATGAGTGCCCCTTCGACCTCAGCCAGCCGGTCATTGAGATCCCCGATGAGGATTTCGGGGTCTGGTATGTGGACGTGATGGACCATCCTCAGCGCTACGAAGGAAAAACCATCCACGCCAAGCTGGTGATGATGCGCTCCTCCAAATACCGGGACACCTGCTGCCCCGGCCGGTTCGCCATGGTGTGCTGCGCCAACGACGTGGCCTTCTTGGGTTTGGTGGCCCAGGGAACGGGACTGGAAGCGTTCAAAAATAAACAGTGGCTGGACGCTGTCTTCCGTATCTCCATCCACGAACACCCCGCCTATGAGGGTCCCGGCCCCTTTATGGATATTCTGGAGGCGGTCCCCTGTACCAAGGCCGAGCCGGAGCTTCTGACCTACTAAAAGGAGGGACCTCCTATGGAGACCCACGCCCCTCAATACTATCCCGCCTTCCGCTGCCTGGAAGGAAGGTGTCCCCACACCTGCTGCGCCGCCGGATGGGAGATTCCTGTGGACCCCGCCACCGCCGCTCTTTACGAGACCCTTCCCGGTCCTTTGGGGGACCGGGTCCGGGCTTTCTGGGAGATAGATCCCGGTGGAGAGCCTTGCTTTCCCCTCCGGGGCGGCGGCTGCCCCTTCCTGAACGGGGAGGGGCTTTGCCATATCCACATCAAGCTGGGGGAGGAGGCCACCCCCCTGATCTGCCGTACCCACCCCCGGTTTTGTTATGAGTACGGTCCCTTGCGGGAACGGGGGCTGTGTGCCTCCTGCCCAGAGGCAGTCCGGCTTATTCTGGGGGAGGATCTGGTCCTTACCGTCAGCCGGGAGGAGGGTAGTCCGGAGGACGCTCCCCCTCTTCTCTCCCCTCTGCTCTCCGCCCGGAAAACCGCCCTGGCTCTTCTCACCACAGAGGGCGTCTCGCTGGGACAAAAGCTCCAGGCGGTCCTTCTCTTTGCCAACGAGGTCCAGGTGCTGCTGGATGAAGACCAACCGGAGAGTATCCCTTCCCTATGTCGGTTTTACGAAGAGGAGTTTCCCCTTTTGGAGCAGGCGGCCCTGTTCCTCCGCCCCCCGGTTCTGGAAAAGTATCTGGAGCTTCTGGGGGAGCTTGCCATCCTGCACCCCCACTGGAGGAAGCTTCTCGCCGCCGGGAAGGGACGGCAGGGCAAGGCCGCCCCTCCCCCTCCCCGGATGGGAGAGCGCTGCGCCGCCTATTTCCTCTACCGTCACTGGCTTCGGGGGGTATGGGATGGGGACGTACTCACCTGGGCGGAGTTCACCGTCCTGGGAACGGCGATTTCCTCCCTGCTGGCCCCTCTCCACCCGGAGGGCTTCGCCGAGGTCTTTCGTCTCTTTTGTGAGGAGCTGGAGCACAGCGAGGAAAACCTTGCCGCCCTTCAGGATTTCTTCTGGGAAAAGGGCGTCCTTCCGGAGTTTTTTTCCCTGGCGGCCATATGAAAAGAAGACAAAAACGCACAAAAAGCGGGAGGCCTTTCGGCCTCCCGCTTTTTCCGGTCCATTTTGCTTTTAGAAGTACTTCCTTACCCCTTCCGACGCCAGAGCGGTGTCGGCGCTGATGGTAACGACAAATTTGATCCCGTTCTTCTCGCCGAAATCGTTGAGCCAGTCCAGGAAATGTTCTACCTGGGGATCCTCGGCAGAGACATTGACCAGCTTGGTCAGGCTCTCTACAAATACCTGGGTAATGTCGTAATTACCGGCGTGAAGGCCGCTGATAAAGCCCTTGAGCATATCGAAACTGGTCAGAGCGTATTCCTTCGCCTCGATCAGCCGGATCTGGTAATGGATGTCATAGGTCAGCTTGGAGCCGTGCTCAATGCATACCACGCTGCCGCTCTCGTTCTTAGCCGCGGCATTGATGAGCTCGATCATCTGCTTGGTCTTGCCCGTTCCCTTGACTCCCATGATTACTCGCACCATGATGAATCACTCCTTTTCGTTGTCCACCGGACAGTATCCTTCCGGTCTATGGTATTATTTTACCATTTCTCCCGGAAGATTGCAACCAGTTTTGTGGAAATCAGTTGCCCAACCGCTTCTCCAGCTCGGCCTTCTGCTTCTCGTAGCCGGGCTTGCCCAAAAGGGCGTACATATTGTTCTTGTACGCCTCCACGCCGGGCTGATCGAAGGGATTGACCCCCAGCAGATAGCCGGAAACGCCGCAGGCAAACTCAAAGAAATAAATAAGCGCTCCCAGGCTCTTCGCATCCCGTGCGGGAACGGTGATAAGGATGTTGGGCACCCCTCCGTCCACATGGGCCAGGGTCACACCCTGGAGAGCCCGCTCGGCCACAAAGTCCATGGACTTTCCGGCCAGGAAGTTGAGGCCGTCCACATTCTCAGGGTCATTGGGGATGGTGAGCTTGGTGTGAGCTTTATCAAAGCGGACCACCGTCTCAAACATGATCCGCTCCCCCTGCTGAATAAACTGGCCCATGGAGTGCAGGTCAGCGGTAAACTCCACACTGGCGGGGAAAAGGCCCTTGCCCTCCTTGCCCTCGCTCTCCCCGTAGAGCTGCTTCCACCACTCGGCAAAGAAGCGGAAGGCGGGCTCATACCCAGCCAGGATCTCTACCCGCTTCCCGTTTTCATAGAGGGCATGGCGGGCGGCGGCATACTGCCAGGCGGGGTTTTCCATACCCGGCTTGCTGAGAAGCTCCATCTCCTCCCGTGCGCCGTCCATGAGAGCGCTGATATCAATACCGGCCACGGCGATGGGCAGGAGGCCTACGGCGGTAAGAACGCTGTAGCGGCCGCCCACGTTGTCGGGCACTACAAACTCCTCATAGCCCTCCTTGTCGGCAAGGCCCTTCAAAGCTCCCCGTTTGGCGTCGGTGGTGGCGTAAATGCGCTCCCGGGCCCCCTCTTTGCCGTACTTCTCCTCCAGCAGGGCCTTAAAAATGCGGAAAGCAATGGCAGGTTCGGTGGTGGTGCCCGACTTGGAGATGACGTTCACCGAGAAGTCCACATCCTTCACAAGGTCAATGACCTCGTTGATGCCGTCGGAGGACAGGCCGTTGCCGGCAAAATAGATGGCCGGGCCCTCCTTCCGG
>CANRZY010000029.1 GCA_947644625.1 uncultured Pseudoflavonifractor sp. | reverse complement strand
CTGGAACAGTATTCGATATGCAGAGCGGGAAAAGTCCTATAAGGATGGCTACGCATTTTCTGATGGCAAGCTCCAGCTCTCACCAGGCGGCGGGCTGTGCCAAATGAGCAGTTTTCTATATTGGCTGTTTCTCCACACTCCCCTCACCATCACAGAACAGCACAGCCACGGTGTTGACCTCCATCTGGGCGCTCCTGAGATCCCGAAAGGGGTC
This sequence comes from uncultured Pseudoflavonifractor sp., assembly GCA_947644625.1. Classification (GTDB taxonomy): domain Bacteria; phylum Bacillota; class Clostridia; order Oscillospirales; family Oscillospiraceae; genus Vermiculatibacterium. The sequence continues at coordinate 19,970 of CANRZY010000029.1, read as the reverse complement.
GATACCGCTGTTGCGGAGGGCTGGCTGGATCTGAAAGTCAAAAACAACACGTTACATACCTTTCAACTGCTGGTTTCTGTGGGCAACGGCAATATGACCGGGATGATACTGGCCGATAATGAGCTACGGCCTATTTGCCAAATGGAAATGAGTGAAATTTCCACATCTTCTTAGGATTTTCTTAGGAATGAAACAACTTCATCTTAAAGTTCCAAGTGCTCCCGTCCAGTAGAATAAAAGCTGGCAGGAGCACTTCTATTTTTGGTGCTTAGAAAGGAGCTTTCACAATGGATGAAAAAAACGTGCGGTATTCTAACCGTTCTCCCCGCCGTATGCAGAAGCGGCGCAGAAAACAGTTTCCCTGGGAGATCATGCTTGCGTTGATTGCGGTAGTCGCCGCTTTCCTTTTCGTATTTATGACGGTCATAGACCAGCTTTCTGTGCTTACTGCACTCCCGCCTGGAGAGTCGGCAGCGGGAGTTCCGTCTACCTGGGATGAAGCACCAACGGACGACCCGGCGGAAGGATCGCCGGCGGTTGCGGACGACACCGACTGGAATCTGGTACTGGTGAATGACCAAAACCCGATCCCCGAAAACTACGAGCCCGACTTGGTGGAGGTCGCTGGAGGAGAAAAGGTGGATCGGCGTATCTACGATCCCCTTATGGAAATGCTGGAGGCCGCAAAGGAGGGAAATTGGGATCAACTTCCCATGGTGGTTTCCGGCTACCGAACCCAGGAAAAGCAACAGAGCCTTTATGATGACAAGGTCAAAAAATACGAAAAGCAGGGCTACTCCAAAGAGGAAGCCAAAGAAATGGCGGAGCAGTGGGTGGCCGTTCCCGGATACAGCGAACACCAGATCGGTCTGGCGGTGGACATCAACGGGGCCACCTATGACGTTTATCTTTGGCTCCAGGCCAACAGCTACAAATACGGTTTTATCTTCCGCTACCCCGGCTATAAGACAGACCTCACAGGCGTGGCGGAGGAGGTTTGGCATTACCGCTATGTAGGTGTGGAGGCGGCCACAGAAATGTATGAGCAGGGTCTTTGCCTGGAGGAATACCTGGTGGAAAGGCAGAGAGAAAATGAAACATAAATTGCAAATTGCCATTTTGTTTGGTGGCTGTTCCCCGGAGTATAGTGTTTCGCTGGAGTCTGCCTATGCCGTCATTTGCCATCTGGATCAGAAGCGGTTTGCCCCGGTTTTGATAGGCATTTCCTCCGACGGCCAGTGGTTCCACTTTACCGGGGACGCTCAGAAAATCGTAGAGGACAGATGGCTCGATCCGGCATTTTGTTTTCCGGCAGTGGTTTCCCCCAACCGAAATTCTCACGAATTGCTGGTGTTGGTTGGGCAAGACGTTAGGAGTATTCGTATAGACGCCGCTTTCCCTATTCTTCATGGTAAGAATGGTGAGGACGGAACGGTGCAGGGCGTTTTTGAATTGGCGAATATCCCCGTTGTGGGGTGTGGTGTGCTTTCGTCCGCTCTGTGCATGGATAAAGACCGGGCGCACAAGCTGGCCCAGGCCGCTGGTGTCACAGTTCCGGCCTCCTACGTTCTGCAAAAGGATTCGGACGTAGAGAAGGCGTTGGCCTGGGCGGAGGAGCTTGGCTATCCTCTGTTTGTGAAGCCTGTAAAGGCCGGTTCCTCCTATGGGATCACAAAAGTTGCACAACGGGGGCAACTTCCGGCGGCATTCAAATTGGCTTTTGACTATGATAACGAGATCATATTGGAGGAGTGTATTTCCGGGTTTGAGGTCGGATGCGCCGTCCTAGGGAACAACAGCTTGACCATTGGCGGGCCTGACGAGATCGAACTTTCCAGCGGCTTTTTTGACTTCACGGAAAAATACACGCTGAAAACCTCTGCGATCCATGTCCCTGCCCGCATATCGGAGGCAAAAGCTGACGCAGTCAGAGAAACGGCAAAGCGGATATATAAAACGCTTGGTTGCCGTGGTTTTGCCCGTGTGGATATGTTTTTGGAGCCAACAGGCAGGATTGTTTTCAATGAGGTCAACACCATCCCCGGCTTTACGGCCCACAGCCGCTATCCCAGCATGATGAAAGCAGCTGGGATGTCTTTTGAGGCTGTCATTTCCGCAGTCATTGACTTGGCGGTGGGGGAATGAACGCTTTAGTTTTGGTAAATCTCCAAAATGCCTATCCAGCGGGGACAGAGCAAGATTTGGTTGCCGTTCAAGGGTCGTACCCTGACATTCTCATGGAGCGTGAGGCGGCCTTGGCCCTTTCAAGGCTCATGGCGCAAATTGACGGCTGGAGGTTTATCGCTCCCGTGAGCGGCTGGCGCTCCCAGGCGGAGCAACAGTCAATTTGGGATCAGTCCCTGCGGGATCACGGCCTGGAATTTACCCGGCAGTTTGTGGCCTTGCCCGGCCATAGCGAACACCAGACAGGGCTTGCCATTGACCTGGGCCTGCGGGCGAAGGAGATCGACTTTATTCGCCCCAACTTCCCCTATGATGGCATTTGTCAAACATTCCGTGAACTGGCTCCGGCCTACGGCTTTATAGAACGCTACCCGAAGGGCAAGGAGGCCGTTACCGGGATTGCCCATGAGCCGTGGCATTTTCGATATGTGGGAATACCCCATGCCGAGAAAATGACCCGCCGGGGGTTGACCTTGGAGGAATATCTGGCATGAGTATTCGGGAAAACTTGATTGCTTGGTCGAAAGGGGACGATCTGCGGCTTTATTGGCGGCTTTTCCGCTGGCGGAGGCAATACAAGAGCAAAGCTATCCGAGACATTCTGACGTTTTTCCTCAACCGTATGGCGCACCGACATGGGGGCTATATAGGCAATGGGGCCCGCTTTGACGGTATCCCTGTTCTGCCCCACGGTCTGCATGGTGTCTATATCTCCCGCTATGCTCATGTGGGCAAAGACTGCTGGATATATCAGAATGTCACCATAGGAGAGGTTGACCGAAAGGCTCCCAAAATAGGAAGCCATTGTTTGATTGGGGCCGGGGTGGTCATCATCGGCAATATCCGCATTGGCGATCATGTGCGAATTGGCGCCGGAGCGGTGGTGCATTGTGATATACCAGATCACGCCACCGTGATAGCCCAGCCCCCAAGAATCAAGATAAGGCGGGATGAACATGACTTGGAACAGCAAGCGGGCGTGGATCGAAATTGACCGGGCGGCCCTGCACCACAATATTGCCCTGCTTTGCTCCTTGCTCCCGGAGGGCTGTGAGCTCATGCCCGCAATAAAAGCAAACGCCTACGGTCACGGTAGCATAGAGATAGCCAGAGAATGTCGGCAAATGGGGATCAACGCCTTTTGCGTGGCATCCATACAAGAGGGAATTGAACTGCGGGAGCATGGTATCGGCGGCGAGATATTGGTGCTCGGCTATACTTCCCCGTGGCAATTCCCTTATTTGCACAAATATCGTTTGACACAAACGGTCTTGGATCACACCTATGGAAAGGCGTTAGATTCCTGCGGCTATCCCCTCAAAGTGCATATCAAAATTGATACGGGGATGCACCGCCTGGGAGAGCCTTGGGACGCTCAGGAAACGATCATCTCAATGTTTGAGTACAAAAATCTCTTGATTGAAGGAATATTTACCCATATTTGCTCTGACGCTGCATCCGAGGAACAGGGACAACGCTTTTATCGGGTTATCTCCGTCTTGAGGGATCAGAGCTACCCTATCCCGGCACTTCACCTTTTGTCCAGTTACGGGCTCCTGGCCCACCCGGAATTAGGCGGTGACTTTGCCAGGATCGGGATTGCTCTTTATGGCGTATTAAGCCGCAAAGCAGATATGGAGCATTATCCTATTGACCTGCGACCTATCCTCTCCTTGAAAGCAAAAGTGGCTCAGGTCCGAGAGCTCCAACCAGGCGAGAGTGCAGGATACGACTTGCAATTCACGGCGAAGCGGCATAGCAAAATAGCGGTTTTGTCGATTGGGTATGCAGACGGCCTGCCCCGCAGTCTGTCCTGCGGTGTAGGAAGCGTCATGGTTCACGGAAATAAAGTGCCCATCGCTGGCCTGATCTGTATGGATCAGACGCTGGCCGATGTAACCGACGTGCCAGAAGTTTTGCCGGGTGATACTGCGGTACTGATTGGAACATCCGGCGTACAGGAAATATCGGCCTGTGACCTTGCAGAGCAGTCCGGCACGATCTCCAATGAAATATTGAGCCGCTTAGGTGAACGACTGGAAAGATTTGTGGTGTGAAATGAAACCGTTTTCATTTTCGGAATTTATCATGTCAAAGGACGCCTCTTATATTTTCTTGGCGATTTTGGTAATCTCATTTGTTTATCTGGTTTACTTAGTCCTCAAAGAGCTTTTATGCTTTATCTACAGGGCAATTCGAAAGAGACGAGGCAAGAAATGAAATTTTTATATAAAAAAATAAGATAATATACCTCAAATTGAGGTATATTTCTAGGCAGTTAATTATTTGTACTTTAGGGGATTTGACCGAATACTTAATTATGGGTACTTATCGCCCCAAAATTGCCTCACAACAAAGGACCCAGGGCGGCGGTATTACCGAAAGTACCACCCTGGTTTTGACACTTATAGCGACCCTTATCACGATAGAACTGGTCAACACCCTTTGACACATGATGAAATATTGATTTTAAAAAAGTCAGTATTTACAATACATAGCGGCATTATCTAACATGAGATGATACCCCTTTAGACAGCTCTTCTCCACTTCGAATCCCTCCCACTGCGCCAAAAAAGCCCCGTAACACGGTTACGGGGCTTTTTTCTATACAGATCCAAAATAGTCCCTTAGTATATTTCATTCCTTTGACAATCGGGACATAAACCGGAAAAGATCAGGTCATGGCCCTCGATTTGAAAGCCGGGAGACGCCTGAGCCGCCGCTTCATCCATCTCACCGGCGTACTCCAGCATAAGGTCAAAAACCCGGCCGCATCCCTTACAGCGAAAATGGCTGTGAGGATGGATATCTCCGTCATACCGCTCCACCGGAAAGGGCATTCGGACCAGGATTCCCTCCTCCGCCAGCAGGTTCAGGTTACGGTATACCGTCCCCAGGCTCAGATTGGGGTTGGCCGGCTTCAGCCACTGATAGACCATCTCCGCCGTAGGGTGCTCCTTGCTACCCAGTACCGCCTCATAAATCAGCTCCCGCTGCCTGGAATACCGTTTCCCTGGCATCCGCTCTCCCCCTTTTCAAATAGGAATCGTTCTTATTATTGAAAATACCATATCAGGGCAAAAAAGGCAAGCTCTTTTTTGCCTTTTTTGCTTCCTTTTACCGGAAATCTTTTGCTCTTTTTGGGTCAAACTATCTCCCGGATGGAGATTCCAACGATTTTGTTTTTAGGAGGAGAGGGAAATGAAGCGAATCGGCTTAATGGCCCTGACCCTTGCGCTGACCGCCACTCTGGCGGCCTGCGGCAATACGGCGGAGCAGAGCCCTACCCCGTCCGCTCCTGCGGTGGCTCCTACCGCCTCCGCCCAACCTACAGCGTCACCTAATACGGTGACCAAGGGGCTGGAGGAAACCGCCCGGGGGATCGGTGATACGGCCCGGGGAGCTGTGAACGATGTGGGCCGGATGGCCCAAAACGCGGGCGAGAGTATCGAAAACGCCATGCGGTAAAGGAAATGGGCGGCCGATTTGGCCGCCCATTTCCTTTTTTATCTTTTGTCTTCTCCTGTTCCTCCTCTTCGCCTTGCCTCTGTCCAAAGTCCAAAGGCCAGCAGGAAAAGAGAGCATAGCAGCATAAGCATAAAAATCAACACATTTACCCAGGAGAAATCTCCCCCGTTCCGCCGGGCCAGCAAAGCCCCCAGGGAAAAATACTCCAAAAAACCAGGGCCAGTCTGTTCCGGGATCAAGTAGGTACACAGGCTGTTGAACACCGGAATGGTCAGGCTGGTAAGAAGAGCTCCAACTCCCGCCTTCAGCGCTCCCCCCACCGGAAGCCACCGAAAGCAGCCCAAATATGCCCAGCCAAACAGCACTCCCGCTGCCGCCAAAGGATATCCCATTCTTAAAAGCCAATCTCCCCCCGAAAAGGCCCAGATCACCGTCAACAGAGCAAAGACCCAAAAGCTGGTAAGACAAGCAGATAAAAACACCACATTTTTTCCATAAAACCGCCAGATGGCCCATATCCCCCAGGGCAACGCAAGACTGACGGCAACGATACAGATCCCTCCCACCAGCCAGAATCCGCCCACATATAGCCAGCAGGAGACCAAAAGCAGGATAAGGCAGACGGTGGCGGCGGCCAGGCAGACGGGCAGCCTGTCACGTTTTACCAAAAAAGGTAGATTGGTAAAGCAGGCGGCAAGGCCAATGGCGGTAAGTACGATCCAGAACCAGTCCAGGGAGCGGTAGATAACAAGGTCACAGAGAAAGCACACAAAGATGGCTACCGCGTAGCTTCCGGCAAAAAAGCGCCGGAGGCCCAGCACTGTATTTTTCCATCTCCGGGCCGCTTTCTCCTGGGCATGGGCCTGGTGGTCATCGCAGGCGGCAAAAAATTCATGCTCTGAAATGCCCAGTTCCCCACAGATGGCAGTGACCAGGGATACATCCGGATAGGAAAGGCCCCGCTCCCATTTGCTGACGGTGGACTCGGTCACATAGAGCCGCTGGGCCAGGTCCTTCTGCGTCATGGCCAGCTCCAGCCGCTTTTTTCTAAGGTATTCCCCAAAGGATCGTTTCTCTTCCATGCTTCTGTCTTCCTTTCGATTGTTTGGCTTCTGCCCCAACCTTATCCGTAACCGTGAAAAAAGTCAAGAATATTTCCTATTTTTCCTGCTCGACTGTCAGGAAAGTCCTTCCACCGCAATGGATAAGCGCTTTTGAAAAGGCAAGTGGAAACGGCCTTTCCTCTTGCCTTTTACACAGGGATTTGGTATGATACCGCTATATGATTACAGAGGAGAGAGCTGTTATGAGCGTATCTGTAAAACAAGAGGGCTTCTATTATAAAAACGGCGGCTTTGTTTCCGCCCAAACCGATCCCAGCCAAATAGAGTCCGGACGGCAGAAAACCATGGCCTATTCCATTCTGTCCGCCCACAACCGGAGCGGAGATCCTGCCCGGCTTCAAATCAGATTTGACGCCATGGCCTCCCATGACATTACATATGTGGGTATCATTCAGACTGCCAGAGCCTCCGGACTGGAAAGATTCCCCATCCCCTATGTCCTCACCAACTGCCACAACTCCCTGTGCGCTGTAGGGGGCACCATCAATGAGGACGACCACCTCTTCGGCCTTTCCGCCGCCAGGAAGTACGGCGGAGAATTTGTTCCCGCCCACCAGGCGGTGATCCACTCCTATATGCGGGAGCGGTATGCCGCCCCCGGCAGGATGATCCTGGGCTCCGATTCCCACACCCGTTACGGAGCCTACGGTTGCATTTCCATCGGTGAGGGGGGCCCTGAGTTGGCCCGCCAGCTTCTGGAAAAAACCTATGATATCTCCTATCCCTCTGTCATCGCCGTATACCTTACCGGTTCCCCCAAAGCGGGCGTTGGCCCTCAGGACGTGGCCCTCTCCCTGGTAGGCGCCACCTTCAAAAGCGGGGCGGTAAAAAACGCTGTGCTGGAATTTTTTGGTCCGGGTGTTGCCTCCCTGTCCATGGATTACCGCTCCGGCATCGACGTTATGACCACGGAAACAGCCTGTCTGTCCTCCGTCTGGTGTACGGATGAGTTGACAAAGGCTCACTTGACTACATTGGGCCGGGGAAGGGAATATAAGGCCCTGGCCCCCGCCGACGGCGCTTATTATGACGCTCTGGTGGAGATCGATCTTTCCACCATAGTGCCCATGATCGCCCTGCCCTTCCACCCCTCCAACGCTTATCCCATTAAGGAGTTCAAGGCCAATATGACCGATCTTCTCCACCAGGTTGACGTGGATACCGCAGAGCAGCTGGGGGTAAAGAACGCTCCCTCCCTGCTGGGTAAGGTCCAGGACAACACCTTCCGGGTGGACCAGGGTGTCATTGCCGGGTGTTCCGGAGGTACTTATCAAAACCTGAAACGGGCAGCGGAGATCCTGAAGGGGTCCTCCACGGGAAGCGGTGGGTTCTGGCTCTCCTGCTACCCCGGCTCCATGCCCATCAACCTGGAGCTGACCAAAAAAGGGTACATTGCCGATCTGATGGCCGCAGGCGCCTCCATCCGCTCCTGCTTCTGCGGGCCCTGCTTTGGAGCAGGAGACGTACCGGCCAATGGCTGTTTCTCCATCCGCCACTCCACCCGGAACTTCCCCAACCGGGAGGGCAGCAAGCCCGGAGACGGCCAGATCTCCTATGTGGCCCTGATGGACGCCCGCTCCATTGCCGCCACGGCTCTGAACGGCGGCGTCCTTACGGGAGCCGACGAGCTGCCGCAGGTCCCCCTTGACCGGCCGGAGGAAAGCTGGGACTATGACGACAGCGCCTACAAGTCCAGGGTCTATTATGGGGTAGGCTCCCCCCAGCCTGAGGCGGAGCTGGTCTTCGGTCCCAACATTGCCGACTGGCCGGAGCAGATCCCCCTGCCGGAAAATCTGCTTTTGACCTGCTGCGCCGCCATCTATGATCCGGTGACCACTACCGACGAGCTGATCCCCTCCGGGGAGACCTCCTCCTACCGCTCCAACCCCATCAAGCTCTCCCAGTTCGCTCTGTCCCGCAAGTGTCCCAAGTATGTGGAGAACGCTCTGAAGGTCCAGGAGGAGGAAAAGAAGCGTCGGAAGGGTGAGGCCGGAGACTTCCCCGCCGATACGGGCATTGGCTCCTTCATCATGGCCCTGAAGCCCGGTGACGGCTCGGCGAGAGAACAGGCCGCCTCCTGCCAGCGGGTGCTGGGGGGCTGCGCCAATGTGGCGGCGGAATACGCCACCAAGCGGTACCGCTCCAACGTGGTCAACTGGGGCATGCTCCCCTTTATCGCCGAGGACGTAAAGGATTGGGGGCTAAAGGAGGGGGATTCCCTCTATGTTCCCGGTATCAAGACTTTGCTGGAGGGAGACGGAGAAGAGATCGACGCCTTCCTGATCCAGGGAAAACAGCGGACCCCGGTAAAGCTGAAGCTTCCCGGCCTCACCAGGGAAGAACGGGATATCATCCTGGCGGGGTGTCTCATCAACTACTACGCGAAATAAACGAAGCGGCTGACGGATGTCCGTCAGCCGCTTTTATTTGATCTCCTGCTCCAGGTCCTGAAAAATGGGAGCGGTGAAAAACTCGCCCAATGAGATATCCAACCCATCACAAAATTTTTTAATGGTGACAATGGAAATCTCCCGCCGCCGAGGATCCATCATACTATACGCGGTCGAGGGCGTCACGCCAGATAGATTTGCCAGCTCATTGATTCGTATCCCCCGTTCGACGCATAGCTGTTGAAACCTCTTCGCCACCGCATCCTTGACATTCACACCGCTTCACCTCAAGGACAGTGTATCCATTTTGCCGCAAGTGCGTATACGCACTTGCATAATTTTAGCAAACATGGTATACTCTCCATAAGCTCCATGATATTGATCGGAAAAAGAGAAATGGAAATGGAACAAAAGCTTACATCCTGTAAGACCTGCGGAAAAGAGATCGCCGTATCCGCAAAGAACTGTCCCCATTGTGGCGCAAAAACCAAAAAGCCCATTTTTAAAAAGTGGTGGTTCTGGCTACTGGTCGTGTTCGTGATCGGCATGATCGCCTCCACCAACGGTAAGAAAGATACCCCGAAGCCGACTCCGGATCGACCTGTAGAAAGCACTCTACCGGAATCCCCCAAAAAGGGACCGGAAGCTTCTCCCACATCCTCCTCTGCCGCTGCCACCGCCACGCCGGAAACTACCCCCGAACCGGCTTCTGAACCTGCGGAGGAAGAGACCATGGGGCAGAAAAACGCGCTGCGGTCAGCAAAGAATTATCTCAGCGTCATGGCCTTTTCCCATTCAGGGCTGATCAAGCAGCTGGAATTTGAAGGCTATTCCACGGAGGACGCAACCTATGCAGCGGACAACTGTGGTGCCGACTGGAATGAACAGGCAGCAAAAGCAGCGCAAAACTATTTGAACATCATGTCTTTTTCTAAAAGCGGTTTGATCGAACAGTTAGAGTTTGAAGGATACTCCCACGAGCAGGCGACTTACGGAGCGGAGGCAAACGGATATTGACCATAACACTATGAAGGAGCCACGCCTGTTCTCTCTGGAAGATACTGGCTTCCTTGTCAGGCTACACTCAGATCAGGAGGTATCCGCTGGCGGTTTTTCTTGCGGACGGCACCGGCTTCCACCCGGAGGTGGGATGATAAATAGGAATTTAGCGTTGGAAGGTGGTTCCATGCCTGTCCGGGCGGGTTTGGAACCCGCCCCTACGAAATGGAACCAACGCCTGCGTAGGGACCAACCTCCCCGGTGGTCCGACCCTTGCCCTTAGGCTTCCCCCTTGCAGGGGGAAGGCTTTACACGGTAAATTTTTATTTACTCTCCCCCCACATATCTTTTTTGTTTCTTTGGCAAAATTTAACGGTTTCTTTCTTGACCCTTTTTTCTGTGTGTGGCATACTATAGGAGCAAGGGCCATTTATTATTTTGGGAGGTTTTTCCTATGGTGGAAGATATGAAGGACAAAAAGCTGGCTGAGGAAGTTGTGGAAAAGATCAAGGAGCTGGTGAAAAAAGGCAACGTCACCAAGATCCAGGTGCTGAAGGATGGGGAGACCATCGTCAACTTTCCCCTGAACGTGGGGATCGTGGCGGGTGTGGCCGCCGCTCCCTGGGCCCTGATCCTGGCCGCTGTCACCACTCTTGGTATGGATTGCCATATTGATGTGGTGAAGGATGACGGAGAGGTCCTCCACATCATCTGAACCGACGTTCTTTTCCGGCATAAAAAAGCTCCGGCAGCCTTACAGCTGCCGGAGCTTTTTTATGCCGGAAAACTTATTTGTCGCTGTTGAAGATCTTGTAAAGAGTCTCCCAGGTCTTGTCGTCTTCCTCTTTTTCCTTTTCCTCGGCGGAGCTCCAGGAGCTCCCTGCCGCGTCCTGCTCCGCAGCCCTTATAAAGTCGGGAGTAGCGTCCTGCTTTTTACCCGCGTCCATCTTGGGTACGCTCTCGTCATAGCCGGTGGCAATGACGGTGACCTGCATCTCGTCCTCCATGTCGGGATCGAAGGCGGCGCCGAAGATGATGAGGGCCTCGGGATGGGCCGCCTGGCGCACCATCTCGGCAGCCTGCTCCACTTCCTCCAGGCCGATATCCTCGGAGCCTGTAATATTCACCAGAACGCCCCGGGCGCCGTTGATGGAGGTCTCCAGCAGGGGGCTGGAAATGGCCATCTTGGCCGCGTCCTCCGCCTTGTTCTTTCCCGCTGCCCGGCCTACGCCCATATGGGCCATACCGGCATCCTTCATAACCGCAGTCACGTCGGCAAAGTCCAGGTTGATAAAGCCGGTATTCTTGATGAGGTCGGAAATGGACTGGACCGCCTGACGAAGCACGTCGTCGGCGATTTCAAAGGCGTTGGCAAAGGTGATCTTCTGATCGGTGGCCAGCTTCAACCGCTCGTTGGGAATGATGACCAGAGAGTCCACCTTTCCCTTCAGCTCCTCGATCCCGATCTCCGCCTGCTGCATCCGGCGGTGACCCTCAAAGTTAAAGGGCTTGGTCACCACGCCCACAGTAAGGATCCCCATCTCCTTGGCAAGCTCCGCCACAATGGGGGCCGCCCCAGTACCGGTACCTCCGCCCATACCGGCGGTAATAAACACCATGTCGGTATTCTCCAGGAGCTTTGTAATTTGACTTTTGCTCTCTTCAGCGGCCTTCCGGCCAATCTCAGGATCGGCTCCGGCACCTTTCCCATTGGTGAGCTTGTCCCCGATCTGTATTTTCTGACTGGCGCTGGAAATGTCCAGGGCCTGCTTATCGGTGTTGATGGCGATAAACTCCACGCCCTTCACGCCGCTGCGGACCATGCGGTTAACCACATTGTTTCCGCCGCCGCCTACACCTATAACTTTGATTTTTACAACAGCCTCCGGGCCGGAATCCAATCCAAACGGCATAACTGCTCCTCCTATGTATGGTTCTTTTGTATCTTGTGATGGCTCAGGCCATTTTGTGGCCCTACCCTCAATGACTTCTACATCTTGTTATATTCTATCCTGCTTTTGCCCCGAGGTCAATAGTTCTGGGTGGATTTTATAAAACTTTTTCCCCGACTTTGATCCATAAAGGGATAGCAGCCCTCCCGTTGTCAGGAGGGAAGCCACCTTTCGGTAAGCAAACGGGCTTCGGAATCCCCGTAGGTCAGGTCCAGGGTCCCCGTCACCGTCTCTCCCCGCTGGGCAAAGGTCTCCAGCACCCGTTGGAAAGAGAATATCCGCAGGTCAAAGTCCCCCTCCATAGGTACCGCTACCGTCAGATCCGCTCCGTAGCCAAAATAGATCACATTGCTGGCACTCACGTCAATAAAATCCGTCACGTTCCCTGCCATACCTCTGGCGTTCAGCGCGGTAAGAAGCCGGCCCAGACCCTCCATTCTGGTCTGCTCGCTGATGTCCACCGCCATCCACTCTCCCACGGCAGGGTCCAGGGGATGGAGACCCAGCACCTCCGGAAGCGAACCGGCAATGGACTTTGTCCCCTGCTCCAGTAGCTTTCCTCTGGCATCCATAAGCCACCAGCCCCCTTTGGAGCGAATGGCGGCGGCCGGAACGCATTCCGCAATATGCAGCTCCACCGTATCAGGAAGCCGGTGGACCGGGACGGCATTTTCCACATAGGGAAGCTGACTCAAAATTCTTTGGGCGGTCTGAGGCCGGTTTACCAGAAACAGATTATCCCCCAGCTCCACTCCTGATGCAGCAATGACCTCCTGGTCGCTATAGCGGCTGTTCCCCGTCACCGCCACCTGATTGACCCGGAAAAACGCAACACAGCCTGCCAGAATAGCGGCAAAGATGATGAGGAAGGACAGCAACTTATAGAGGAAGCCAAAGCGTCCCCTTCTCCGCCGCCGCCGATTCCGATCCTTCCTTGCCGCCATGCCCCGGCCTCCCGTACCTTTTGTTCTCTTTTATTTTTTCTATCCTACCACATCTGAGTGAATAAATCGTTAAGATTCGCTTACAATTTCCTCTTCCAGCTCTATTTTTGCGCCTAAGGCCCTAAGATCCCCCGCCAGGTCCTCGTACCCCCGATAGATATGTCCGAGCCCCGAAAGTACCGTCTCTCCCTCCGCCCCCAGTCCTGCCACGGCCAAAGCCGCGCCTCCCCGAAGATCCGCAGCCCGGACCCTGGCTCCAAAAAGCCTGGGAACACCGTATACCACCGCCACTCTGCCCTCCACACGGATATCCGCCCCCATACGGGTAAGCTCATCCACATGGCGGTAACGGCTGTCAAACATATTTTCCACAAATACGCTGGTCCCCGCCCCCTTGCAAAGGGCCGCCATCACCACCGCCTGGGCGTCGGTGGGAAAGCCGGGATAGGGGGCCGTGCGGATCGGCCTGACTGGGCGGAGACGTTCGGAAGCGGAAATATGAATGGCTTCCGCCCTGCTTTCCACCCGGCAGCCCGCCTCGGCAAGAACCGCCGTCACCGTGGACAGCTGCCGCCAGTCCACCCCGGTGACCTCCCCTTCCCCGCCGGCCGCCGCCACGGCGGAAAGATAAGTAGCGGCCACGATCCGGTCGGCCAATATGGTATGCTCCCCTCCGTGGAGAGGGACGCCTCCCTCTATGACAATAACCGAGCTACCCGCACCCCGGACCTTGGCTCCCAAGGTTTGGAGAAACTTTTGCAGTTCCACGATCTCCGGCTCCCGGGCGGCGTTGGTGATGGTTGTGGTCCCCTTTGCCGCCACGGCGGCCAGCATGGCGTTCTCGGTAGCGCCCACGCTGGCGATGGACAGGGTGATATCCGCCCCGGTAAGGGTCCCCTCCGCCACCAGACGGCCGTTCCGCTCTCCGATCTCCGCCCCCAGGGCCCGAAGGGCGGCCAGGTGGAGGTCAATGGGGCGGGGCCCCAGCTCACAGCCCCCCGGATAAGAAAGCTCAGAACGCCCCATGCGCCCCAGTACAGGCCCCAGAAAGACCACCGAGGAGCGCATCTCCCGCATCAGACTGTCGGGCACCGAGCAACCGGTAGGCGCAGAGGCGTCCACCGTCACCGTCCCTCCCACCCGGTCCACCTTGCAGCCCAGATGGCGCAGGATGTCCAGAGTGTGTTCCACATCACTGAGCCGGGGACAGTTATGAAGCACGCTGACCCCCGCCGAAAGAAAGGTAGCCGCCAAAATGGGCAGGACGCTGTTTTTGGCCCCCTGGACCCGGACGGACCCGGACAGGGGGAACCCCCCCTGGATCCTGAAAACGTTCATGTTTTACCCTCCCTATAGGATTTCCTTCTGGCCATCCTATGTCATAGGGAGGGATTTGGTCAAAGAGGGGCAAAAATGAGGCGGGCAGATGGAAAAAGAGCCAAAATATTGTGCTGGCGGCTTAAACCCCCTTTCCCACCCCCATGGGGTCTTTCCTATCTCAAAAGTCCCTTCAGCACATCATAGATTTTTTCATTGGCGTCGGGAATAGCCAATTGAGAAAGTTTCCGGGCCATTTCCAGACGCTTCTTCCCATCTTGAAGAAGCTCCGAAACCACCTGATAAAGGGTCTCCCCTGAGCATTCCCCCTCGGGCAGCAGTACCGCCCCGCCCACATTGGAAAGGACCTGGGCGTTTTTAGTCTGGTGGTCGGCGGTCACATTGGGAGAGGGCACCAGCACCGAGGGCTTGGCGATAGCCGCCAGCTCGGAAATGGTGGACGCTCCCGACCGGCACAGCACCAGATCCGCCGCCGCCATCACCAGGGGCATATCATAGATATATTCCCGGATCTCCACACCGGAAAGACATCCCACTCCGGCCTTGGAGAGTTTTTCCGTCATTTCGGCAAAATCCCGGCCGGCGCCGTGGATATGGCGGAAAGGGACTCCCGCCTTACTCTCCTGGGCAATAAAGTTGACCATATGGGCGTTCATCCGCTCCGCCCCCAGGCTGCCCCAGTAGGACAGGAGCAAGGGACGGTCGTCGTCGATGCCCAACTCCCGCCGGGCCTCTCCCCGGGTCCGGCGGAAAAAGTCCTCCCGGACGGGGGTTCCTGTAACCACCACCTTGGAGGGGTCCTCATAATATTCCCGACTCTCGGCAAAGCCCACCATCACCACGTCGGCCATCCGGGAAAGGGCCCTGGTGGTCAGGCCAGGCACAGCGTTGGATTCATGGATAGCGGTGGGGATCCCCTTTCCAGCAGCGGCCTTTACCACGGGATAGCTGGCATAGCCCCCCGTTCCTACCACCAGATCAGGTTTAAATTCCTCCAGAATGACCTTGGCCTGCCGGTCCGACTTCACCATGTTGAAAAGGGTGCCCATATTATGCTTGATGGCAGCGGGAGTCAGGGAGCGACGGAAGTTGGTGATGGTCACCGTCTTCATCTCAAAGCCTTCCTTGGGCACCAGACGGGTCCCCATCCCCTTATCTCCTCCCACAAAGAGGATCTGGGCCCCCTCCCGCTCCCGAAACATGCGGGCCAAGGCTACAGCGGGATTGATATGTCCGGCAGTCCCACCACAGGTGAAGATAATGTTCATGGAAGCTCCTCCTTAAGGGTCCGGTCAAAATAAAGGGCCCTGATCGGGCGCCGCAATGGTCTGAACGCTTTTTTGATAAGTCCCTCCGCCCCACTTTCTTCGGTTGTGGGGTTCCCTTCGGCATCGGCTTCGCCGAACTCCACAAAATGACCGCCAGTGGCGATAGGGCTGCCACTTCTGGTCATTTCGTTCCGCTCCGGGCCTTATCAAAAAAGCAGACCATTGCTCCGCCCTTCTAACCCTGTTTGGGCGCTGGGATCTGCCTTGACACGCCCAGCACGATCCCCATCTCTACAAGTTGGATCATCAGGGCCGTGCCTCCATAGCTGAAAAAGGGAAGGGACACGCCGGTTGTGGGCAGGAAATTGGTCACCACCGAGATATTCAGGAATACCTGGACCGCCATGAGGGTGGTGATCCCCACCACCAGAAGGGAGCCAAACCGGTCCCTGGCATGGAGGGCGATCCAGTAGCCCCGTAGGATCAACAGTACAAAGAGGGCCAGAATAAGCCCCGCTCCGATCAGTCCCAGTTCCTCGCAGGCAATGGAAAAAATAAAGTCGTTCTCCGGTTCTGGGAGAAAACCCTGCTTTTGCCGCCCCTGGCCAAAGCCCACGCCGAAGAGACCGCCGGAGCCGATGGCGTAAAGGGACTGGATGATCTGGTAGCCTCCGTCCCTTGGATGGGCCCAGGGATCTCGCCAAACCAGAATGCGGTTGGATTGATAGCCTTGCAGGGTAAGGGCCAGCAGCGCCGTCACCAAGCCGCCGCCCATGGCGAACCAACGCAGCTTTATCCCGCCGGCAAAAAGGATAGCCGCGGCGGGAACCATAATGAGGATGATCCCGGACAGATGGGGCTCAAAATACATCAGCACCATGATCGCCAACAGAACGGCCCCATAGGGAACCAGCTCCATGAAGCCCCAGTCCTCCAGTGCCTGGAAGATAACGCCTGAGGGCTTTCTGGTATCGTAGGTTTTTCTCTTTTCTGTATTTCGCTTGGACATTCGGGCGGAAAAGTACAGAATGACGCCAAGCTTTGCCATTTCTGAAGGCTGAAGGGTAAAGCCGGGCAAACGAAGCCACCGCTTTACGTTGTCGCTGCGGACCGTATGAAAACCGGGAATCAGAACCAGCACCAGCAGAAGAAAGGCCAACCCCAATACCAATACAGAACCCCAGCGGTACCACTGGTAGTTGACCTTGGAGGCGATATACATGAATACAAACCCGGCAACGGCAAAAGCCGCCTGACGGATAAAATAATGGGTGGCTTCATGCCCCTCCCCCACAGCGGTAGCGTAGGAGGCGGAGAGGACCATAATGACGCCGATCCCGGTGAGCAGGACCACCAGCATCAGAAAAGGAAGGTCCATCGGCCCCCGGGCCAGCTGCTGTTCCATGGTAAGATCCCGTTTGAGTTTCGGCATGGGCCGTCTCCTTTCCTTTCTTTACGAAAACGATCTTTTCCTTCTCAGTACCGCCCCACGACCCCCAGATAGGCGATCACGCAGAAAACCGCCGAGACAAAGGAAAATACCGCTACCACCTTTTTTTCCTTCCACCCGCACATCTCAAAATGGTGGTGAAGAGGGGCCATTTTAAAGATCCGTTTGCCATGGGTCAGTTTAAAATACATGACCTGAATGATGTCTGAGAGGGTCTCGGCAATATAGACGATCCCAACCAGCACCAAAACCAGGGGCATATCGGCGGCAAAGGCCAGTCCACACACCGCTCCGCCCAGAAAAAGGGAGCCTGTATCTCCCATAAACACCTTGGCGGGATAGTGATTATAGACCAAAAAGCCCAGAAGCCCTCCTACCAGGGCCGCGGAAAAGACCGTCAGCTCATCCTGGCCCCACCGGGCGGTGATAACAGTAAAGAAAAGGGCCACCGGAAGGGTCACCGAGGAGGAAAGGCCGTCCACCCCATCGGTGATATTGACCGCGTTTACCGTCCCCACCATAACAAAGGCGGCAAAGGCCATGTAAACAGGCCAAGGCAGGGGAATATAAAGCCGGGTAAAGGGAACGTATAGATTGGGTCGGAGATATCCCTCATACCGAAGCAACACCGTCATTAAAATGGCGGCGGAGAGCTGCAAAAGGAACTTCCACCCGGCGGTGAGCCCTGTGTTTTCATGGTGGACCACCTTCATATAATCGTCAATAAAGCCGATGACTCCAAAAACCAGGGCAAAGCCATAGACATAAAGAGCCCCCCGGTCCCCGCTCTGAATATGGCCATAGCCCATAGCCAGGGCCAGTATCCCAATGGAGGCAATGAACATAAGTCCCCCCATGGTAGGGGTCCCCTGCTTGGACATGTGCCAGGTGGGACCGATCTCCTTGATGGACTGCCCCGCCTTCAGCCGCCGAAGCAAGGGCAGCAGCAGTCTCCCCAGCAGCACGGTAAGCCCAAAGCTCAACGCTATCACCAGCAGGACCCCTATCACGATTCCCTGTAAGCTCTCCATGGTTCGCTCCTCCAACTCTTTCGTCCCTATTTTTTACACAAGCCTGTATTGTAGCACACCTATCCGCCCTTGGCAACGATTTCCCGCTCGTCCAGGTGTCTTTTTTCCCCGTTCACTTCCTGATAGGTCTCATGGCCTTTTCCCGCCAGTAGCAAGGTATCTCCCTCTTTCATCAGGGAGAGGGCCAAACGGATGGCCCGGGGCCGGTCAGGTTCCACGATCTTCACCTTGTCAAACTTGACCATGCCCCGGAGAACGTCGCCAATGATGGCGTCCGGCTCCTCGCTTCTGGGATTATCAGAGGTTACCACGCACACATCCGCCAGATCGGCGCAGACCGCTCCCATAATCAGCCGTTTTCCCCGGTCCCGGTCTCCACCGCAGCCAAAGAGACAGATAAGCCGTCCCGGAGTAAAATCCCGGAGGGCGGTGAGGACCTTTTCCAGGGCGTCGGGGGTGTGGGCATAGTCGATGATCACTGTACCCGGTCCGGAATGGGGCGTCACCTCCATCCTTCCCTTCACTCCCGGAGCGTTGGTCAAAGCCCCGGCGGCCTTATCCAGAGGAAGGCCCAACGCCTGGGCACAGCCCAGCGCGCACAGGGCGTTATAAATGGTAAAGCTTCCGGGAATGGGCAGGCGTACATGGCCCAGGGCCTCTTTTGTCACCGCTTCAAATTCCACGCGGTCTGGATACAGGGCCAGATTTTCAGCGGTAAGATCCGCCTCCCCCCGGCTCTCAGAGTAGGTGATAACCTTCCCCTCCGCCCTCTGGGCATAGTATCGCCCCGCCTCGTCGTCCAAATTCAGCACTGCGGTCTCACTTTGCTGAAACAGCCTCCCCTTCGCCTCACGGTACGCCTCCATGGTCTTATGAAAATCCAGATGGTCCTGTGAGAGATTGGTAAAGGCTCCCACCGTGAAAGAGATCCCCGCCACACGGTCCATACACAGGGCATGGGAGGAAACCTCCATCACCACATGGCTGCATCCGGCGTCCGCCATCTGCCGGAGCCAACGATGGACCTCATAGCTTTCCGGGGTCGTCCGCTTGGCAGGAAAGGTCTCCTGCCCCACCCGGTTTTCATTGGTCCCGATAAGCCCAACCGGGGTCCCCAGCACCTGTTGAAGCATTCCCCAGAGAAGGGTAGTGGTGGTGGTCTTTCCGTTGGTGCCTGTGACTCCAATCACGGTCAGCTCTCTGGCCGGATGGCCAAACCAGTTGGCCGATAGTACAGCAAGGGCCAGGCGGCTGTCGGGGACCAGAAGTACCTTCTCTCCCTCCTCCGCCACGATGGCGGCGGCTCCCTTGGACCAGGCTTCCTCTATGTAGCGGTGTCCATCCGTTCGGTATCCCCGCAACGCGACAAACAGCTCTCCCGGCTTCAGGGTCCGGGTATCATAGGAGATCCCCGAAACCTCCACATTTTCCAATTCTCCTCCGGAGCAGCCTGTTCCCTCCAGCAACGCGTCAAGACGCATAGAAACACCTCATCCCCAAAAATTTGAATGGGGTATCTCTCTTTTCCTCCCGTTTCTATCCTTAGTCTGTCATGGTATTGTCTGAGAACAGGCATACCACCACCGAACCCCGCTCCACCTGAGCGCCGACGGTCAACTCCTGACTTGCCACAATGGCTCCTGAGGACATATAACTGCTGGAGCCTCCTACCTTCAGATAAAGACCGCTTTGAGCCAAGGCATCCTGCGCCTGAGCGGCTGTTTTTCCCCGAAGGTCCGGAACAGTCACCAGATCGGTGGGCTTTTCCTCCCCCAGGTAGAGAATGATCTCGCTGCCGCTGGGGATCACCGCTCCTCCGCTG
>CANRZY010000028.1 GCA_947644625.1 uncultured Pseudoflavonifractor sp. | reverse complement strand
TTATTATAGGTCTTGCTTTTCTCGATCATCATCATGTACATCAATTTTTCCATATAATTCCTTCCTTTATATTCTATGGGGTTTGTTGGGGTTATTATTATATTATATTTATCCAAAAGTAGCAATCTGTTTGTCACTTTCCGGAGGAAAAGGTGTGGTTCAAAAATAATACGGAGTAATGATAACACCCAAAAGGCGCCCGGACGTGTCCGGGCGCCTTTTGGGTGTGTAACGTTATTACTGCTCAATATAAGCCATGCCTACCGCGCCGGGGCCGATGTGGGTGCCGATAGTGGGACCGATGGAGCAGAAGCGGAGGTCCTGGGGGAGAATGCCTTGCTCCTCCATCTTGGGAAGGAAATCATCCACCCGGCTTTTATCGTCGGAGTAGAGGGCGAAGGCGGGGAAATCCTGGTCGATGGGGTGCTCAGAAAGGAATTTGAGAAGCTGCTTGGTGGCGGCTACGGTACCAAAGGATTTTCCAACCACCACCACAGCGCCCTCCCGGACGGCAATGACCGGCTTGAGCTTGGTGACTGTGCCCAGTCCCGCCTGGAGATTGCTGAGCCGCCCGCCACGACGAAGATATTCCAACGTGTCGATGACGGCAAAGATGCGGATCCGGCCCTTGACCGCCTCTACCTTTTCCGCGATCTCTCTGGCCTCCAGTCCCTGGTCGCGAAGCTTGCAGGCATACTCCGCCAGTATCTGTACGCCGGCGGTAGCACTGAGGCTGTCCACCACATAGATTGGGCCATAGTCGCACATATCCTTGGCGATGAGAGCGCTCTGATAGGTGCCGCTTAGGACGCTGGAAAGGGTGATGACCACCGCCTCGTCCCCGGCGGCCCTCACGGCCTCCAGAGGATTAAGAAAGTCGGTGGGGGCGGGCTGAGCGGTGGAGGGACTGTCCTTTCCATCGGCCAGCAGCTTGTAAAACTGAGCCTTTTCCAGATCGACACCGTCAAGATAGGACCGCTCACCGAACTGGATGGACATGGAGACAAGTTCGACCCCAAGACGCTTGGCGTCGGCAGGGGCAAGATCTGAGGAAGAGTCGGTAATGATACGAATAGACATAAAAGTCAAACCTCCTTCAAAATTTGGTCAAAGCTGTCTGCTGCTTGGGACAAAAGGGGAACAAGGATCTTAGTGGTGTCCCGGCCCAGAGAATCGATGAGCCGGTCCACCAGAGCAAGGGTCTGGCGGTGGGAGGCCAGATAACATTCCTTTCCCACCGGGAGAAGAAAGAGTTCTGAACGGCGAAGGTCATTGGGAGACTTTTGGCGCTGAAGGAAGCCTTTCTTCTCCAGGGAATGAAGGATGGCGTTCATCTGGGACTTCAGGATCCGGGTCTTCCGGCAGAGATCGCTGGCTGTGAGGGTATGCCCCGCTTCCTCCGCCCGGAGTAAAAGCCCGCATACCATGGCTTCATTAAAGGGAAGGTTGCTGACCAACCGCTGATTGTCGATCACAGCTCCCAGTCGAAGCCAGGCAGAAAGCAATTCTTCGTTTAGCATGAAGGCTCCTCCAATCGGTTCATAAAATGAACTATATACCGTATGAGGCGGGAAGTCAAGGGAAAAATATACAAAACTTTTTGAAGAAAAAGGGTTGACAACTGGCAAAAGCGTGTTTATAATACGAGACAACAAACCGATGAGCCAGAGAAGTACCTGTAAGAAGGTTGTCTTTAGAGAGTCGTGGGCGGTGGGATCACGGCGGCGGACGCTTCAGGGAATGGACTGGCGAGGGCGGAGCGAACGGCAAAGGCCAAGTAGCCTCCGACGGGGGACGCACCCGTTATCAGGGCGGCACGCATAGAGAGTGCGTGGAGAAGAGCGGACGCGTAAGCGTCAACTTGGGTGGTACCGCAGGATGAAAGTCTTGTCCCAAAGATGGGACGGGGCTTTTTTATTTTGCCCGGATAGGAGAGAGGACAATGAAACTATATACAAAGCGATGGCGGGGCACGCAAAACTTATAAACGAACCTGACAAAATCATTTTACAGCAAAAGGAGATATTAATTATGAAAAACGTTTCTCTTCATAAGATTGCCTGCGCCGCTCTGGCCCTTTCCATGACGCTCTCTTTGACCGCCTGCGGCGGCGCAATATCCGGCTCCGACGGCCCCAACGGGGTGGTTGGTTCTGACAAGACCTACAAAATCGGGATCTGCAACTATGTGGACGACGCCTCCCTGAATCAGATCGTGGACAATATTCAAACCCGCCTGGCCCAGATTGGCACAGAGAAGAACGTGACCTTTGACGTGGACTATGATAACTGCAACGCCGACGATGCCGTGATGGAGCAGATCATTGCCAACTTCAAGGCCGACAAGGTGGACCTGATGATTGGCGTTGCCACCCCGGTGGCCATGAAGATGCAGGCCGCCACCGAGGAGGATAAGACCCCTGTGGTCTTTGCCGCCGTCTCCGATCCCGTAAGCGTGGAGCTGGTGGATTCCCTGGAGGCCCCCGGCGCCAACATCACTGGAACCTCCGATTATCTGGACACCAACGCCATTATGAATTTGATCCTGGCCGCCGATCCGGAGACAAAGAAGATCGGCTTCCTCTACGACCAGGGGCAGGATTCCTCCGCCACCCCCATTGCCCATGCCAAGGAATACCTGGATGCCAAGGGGATTGCCTATGTGGAGCGCACCGGAACCACCAATGAGGAGGTCATGCTGGCGGCTCAGGCTTTGGTCAGCGACGGAGTGGACGCCATCTTTACCCCCACCGATAACACCATTATGACCGCGGAGTTGGCTATCTATGAGGATTTGATTGCGGCGGGGGTTCCCCACTATACCGGAGCCGATTCCTTTGCCCTCAACGGAGCGTTCATGGGCTATGGTGTGGATTACGCCAATCTGGGAGTGGAGACCGCCGACATGGTGGCAGATATCCTTTTGAATGGAGTGGACCCCGCCAAGACCGCCGTCAAGACCTTTGATAACGGTACCGCCACTGTAAATACGGAGACCTGCGAGGGGCTTGGGTTGGATTTTGAGACCATTAAGGCCGCTTTTGCCCCCTTGTGTACCCAGGTCAACAGTATTACCACCGCCGAGAGCTTTGACGATCTGAAATAAAAATGACTGCCTGTTTGGGTGGGATCCAGGGCCCGCCCAAACATATCGTAAAGGGGAGAAAACCATGTCCTTATCACTGATCCAAACGGCGCTGGAGCTGGGGCTTATCTGCTCGCTGACCACCCTGGCGCTTTTTCTGAGCTACTCCATGCTCAATGTCTGCGACCTGTCTACCGACGGCTGCTTTACCCTGGGGGCTGTAGTTGGGGCGGTGGTGGCGATTTCCGGCCACCCCCTGCTGTCCATTCCCGCTGCCATGCTGGCGGGGGTATGCTCCGGGTACATTACCGCCTTTTTGCAGACCAGGATGGGGATCAATAGCCTGTTGGCGGGTATTATTGTGAATACGGGGCTCTATTCGGTCAATATCGCGGTCATGGGTGGCTCGTCTTTGCTGAATATGAATAAAACCGATACTGTCTTTACCATGGTTCGGGAGGCCCTGTCGAATACCCCCCTGGCAGGACAGAATAAACTGACGGTATCCTTGATCGCGGTAACGCTGCTGGTGATCCTGCTGACTCTGTTTCTCAATACTCGGCTGGGTATGGCGATCCGGGCTACGGGAGATAACCCGGATATGGTCCGCTCCTCCTCCATCAACCCTGTTTTTACGACTACGGTGGGACTCTGTGTGGCCAATTCCATCACAGCCCTGTCCGGGTGTCTGCTGGCCCAGTCTCAGAAAAGCGTAAACATTGACCTGGGCTCCGGAATGGTGACTATCGCCCTGGCGTCCCTGCTGATTGGCCGTACGCTGATGGGAAAAGGGAGCATTCTGACCCAGGCCATTGGTATGGTTGTGGGTTCCTTTGCTTTTCGAATGGTCTATACCGTTGCCCTCAGATTGATTAATAAGCCGTTTTTACTAAAGCTGATCTCTTCCCTGATCGTTGTGCTGGCCATCTCCGTACCCTATCTGAAGGAGCAGTGGCCCACCATCCGTCGACGGCTGGCATGGAGAAAGGAGAAAAAGGTATGCTGAACATTTCTCATGTCTCTGTGACCTTTAATCTTGGGACTGTAAACGAGAAAAAGGTCTTTTCTGATTTATCTCTCCACCTGGATCCCGGAGATTTTGTGACCATCATTGGTTCCAACGGAGCGGGAAAATCCACGCTTTTTAATGCCATAGCCGGAGATTTTTACACCGATGCGGGGTCCATCGAATTGAACGGCCAGGACGTGACCTTTGCCCCGTCCTATCGGCGGGCCAGGCACATCGGCCGCCTTTTTCAGGATCCCATGCGGGGCAGCGCCCCCCACATGACCATTGAGGAAAACCTGGCCATGGCGGCTGGCAGCGGCGGTTGGTTTTCCCACCTGAACCGGGTGGACCGGGAGATATTTCGGGAAAAGCTGGCCCTATTGGATATGGGCCTGGAGGACCGAATGCGCCAGCCGGTGGGTCTCCTCTCCGGCGGACAGCGCCAGGCTCTGACCCTCCTCATGTCCACCATGAATCCCCCCTGGCTCCTCCTTCTGGATGAGCACACCGCCGCATTGGACCCCGCCACGGCGGAGAAGGTATTGGAGATCACCCGAAAGGTGGTGGAAGAGGGGAAAATCACTACCATGATGGTAACTCACAATATGCGCCAGGCCCTGGACCTGGGCAACCGTACCCTGATGATGGATGGCGGCAGGATCGTGCTGGACATAAAGGGGGAGGAGAGAAGCCGTATGACGGTGGATGACCTGCTGGCCCAATTTAAGATGGGAGCGGGAAAGAACTTGGATAATGACCGAATGTTGCTGTCTGATTGAGTTCTGGTTCTGTTCTGGCAAATAAAGTTAAAAATACCGTCTGCGGATGATTTGTCCGCGGACGGTATTTTTATTATAGTCAGACTGTCAAAATGTTGATATAGGAAAGAAGCCGATAGAGCGTGTAGACCGCTTCATCACGGGTGGTATCGGCTGTGGGATCGATGTTTTCGGCGGTATCCCAGAGAAGGGAAAGGCTGTTGCCGAAATAACCGGTCTGGCTGTAAGACAAAAGCCAGACAGAGGGCTTGGCCCAATCGGCATACGCCGTCACCCCTGCGACAAGCATGTTTTCCTCGGATGTGTTTTTGGCGTCGTCATACAGGTATAGGTTAAATCGCTGGCCCAGTCGGGCCATGATGGTGATAAACTGCTGGTGGTCAATGGTTTCTTCGGGACAGAATTCCCCGTTTCCAGTCCCATAGACCAGTCCCATATTACTCATAGCGATCACGGCATGAGCATACCAGGCATCATCGTCCACGTCGGAATAGGGACTAGTGTTGTCAGGGATCATACAGTTAAGGGCCTCCGCCAAAAGCTGGCAAAGCTCTGCCCGGGTCAGCGTATCCTGGGGATGAAACAGGCCATCCTCCCGCCCCTGAAGTAACCCATAGGTTTTAAGATGGCTGACAGATATGGGAAAATCAGAATCCTCCTGGTCGGGAAACAGGGGGGCGTGATATTCCACATTACAAAGCTGCGCAACTTGCTCTGGCTCGATTGGCTTCCAGCCTGTACTTCCGCCCGTTCCTAGCCAAAGGTCGGCGCTGATGGGAAGCGACTCCAACAACGTCTGAAAGTCTTCCGGATAGTCGCCGGCAAGGTCCAGATCCACAAACCACTGCCAGCCAAGGTCGACCCGAAGGAGCCCAGAGGTGTCCGAGGAGGGAGCGGGACCAGACAAAAGGTAGGCGGTGGTTTCTATGTATTCCGGCGCTACCAGAAGATCTGGAATAACGCCTACCTGGTCGGTACTGCTTCCGGAGGGAGAGAAAAACCGGTCCGAAGTGATTTTAATGGCGTCGCCGTCAGGAAAGTACGCCGGGAATTCCTGCTGGCTCAAGACAATTTGAGCCACACCTTTGCCATAGGTGCGGGTACCCACAACGATCCCGGCCTGATGATCCCGAATGGCGGCGGCAAAAAGTTCGGACGCGCTGGCGGAGTATTCATCCACCAAAACAATAACAGGATATATGGTGCGGATCTCTTCTTCGGAATAGTATCCGCTGTATTCATCCATACCATCCCGCATGTATGCCTGGAGCTTGGGCCCGGTAAAGTAACCTGCGGCGTCGACGGCTGCCTGGGTAATACCGCCGCTGTTGGAGCGGAGGTCCACGATCCAGACGGTAGCTTGATCTTTGTAGGCGTCCAGTCCTTCCTGGAAGTGCTGGGCGGTTTCCTGACCGAAGGTGGTGCAGCGAATGTAGCCAATGTGATCGTCTATCAGCTCTGTGGTGGTAGCTGGAATAACGATCACCGCGCGGGTAAGTGTTACCGTCTTTCGTTGTCCGTCACGAAGATAGGTTATTTTGACCTTGGTCCCTTCTTCTCCCAGGATCCGGCTGATCGCAGTATCCGAATCTTCGCCTATGATAGAGTTTCCATCTACCGCAACGATAATATCTCCCGCTTTCATTCCACCCTTTTCGGCGGGGGAGCCCTCCATCACGCTATCCAAAAAAAGACCCTCATCGGTATACAGGCTTACCACGCCGATCCCCACCAGAGAGGTATCCGACATGCTGGCGTTAAAAGCGGAAAATTCTTCCGCCGTAAAATATTCGGTATACCGGTCCCCCAAGGCGTCCAGCATGTCCTGAATGGTAGGCTGTTCCAGTACCGAGGAAGGGACGTCGTCCACATAAAACTGCTCCAAAAGCCGAGCGGCCTGTTCCACGGTAAGCGCCCGGACTGTGGGGAAGCCAAGGAGGGAAATACTGAGAACCAAAGCGGTCAGAAGAGAAAAACACCTGCGCTTCATAGATTTGATCTGCCTTTCTGATAGGTTGATAAGTATACTTTTATATTGTAATGCAAAATGCCGCAGGAAACAATGCTGGGAAACATTTTGTCATATTTTGTTAACCGAAGCTAGCGTTAACGAAACGGGGCAGTGATCGCTTCCATAAACGTCCGCATGGATGGCGGCATCGGCGATCCGTTCCCGAAGACGGTCAGAGGTCAGAAAGTAGTCAATACGCCACCCCGCGTTATTTTCCCGGGCATGAAAACGGTAGCTCCACCAGGAATATGCCCCTGTCAGGTCTGGATGCAGAAAACGAAAGGTATCGGTAAAGCCGCTGGCCAAAAGCTGGGAGAATTTTTCCCGTTCCGCGTCGGAAAAGCCGGGGTTTTCATGGTTGGATCTGGGATTCTTCAGATCGATTTCCTTGTGGGCCACATTCATATCGCCGCACACGATCACAGGCTTTTTTCTGTCCAGCTCCATAAGGTAGGTGCGAAAGGCGTCCTCCCAGGCCATGCGGTAGTCAAGGCGCTTTAAGCCATCCTGGGCATTGGGGGTATATACGGTGACAAGGTAGAAATCCTCAAACTCCAATGTGATGGAGCGCCCCTCTCCCACGTGGGCGTCGTCGCCGATATCATAGGAGACGGAAAGGGGAGGGATCCGGGTAAAGATAGCGGTGCCGGAATATCCCTTCTTTTCCGCGGAGTTCCAAAACATCTGATAGCCCGGTAGTTCAAATTCTGCCTGCTCCGGCAGCATTTTTGTTTCCTGCAAGCAGAAAACGTCCCCATCCAGGGCGGTGAAGCTGCACAAAAAATCCTTTTTCAGGCAGGCCCGAAGACCGTTGACATTCCAGGATATCAATTTCATATTTTATTCTCCCTTTACTGTAAAAGTAACCGTTCCCATCTGGTCTGTCAGATAGATATCACATCCAGCGGCCCCCAAACGTTCCAAAGCCTCCGGTGAGGGGTGACCATAGCTATTATAGCCGGAGGAGATAACAGCCGTTTCCGGGGTGGCGGCAAGAAGAAGCTCCTCTGAGGTGGAATTTGGGGAGCCATGGTGGCCCACCACCAGCAGCTCAATATCCGGTAAGGATTTATACCGGACGAGCCGCCGTTCTACAACATCGTTCATATCCCCTGTGATCAAAACATCATAGTCGCCAACGGTACAAACAAGGGAAAGCCCCTCTTCATTGGCGCCTCCGTCACCCAACGGAGCGTAGATAGACAGGTCTGCATTGCCAAAAGAAAAGTGGGAATCGTCGGAAAGAAGCCACACTTTACAGCCGCTTTGTTTCGCCAAATCGATGATTTCCCGGCGGAGAGGTTCTTCCGGAGTGACGTCAGGAAGGATCAGCAGGGAAACATCGAGGCGGGAGAGAAGCTCAGGGACTCCACAGGCGTGGTCGGTATGATAGTGGGTAAGGATCAGGGCGTCCAGGTGAGAGGAGCCCAGCGCTTGCAGATAGTCGGCGGCAATATCGCCGGGATCGTCACTGCTGTTTCCGCCGCAATCCACCAGGACGGAATGCCCCTTGGAATAAAACAGAGTAGATGATCCCTGTCCAACATCCAAAGCCGTTACCGTAAGAGCGCCGGTATAGCTGGGCCATAAAACAGTGAAAAGAGCGGCGCCAAGAGAGAGGAGCAGAGCGGCTGCGGGAATGGCCGGACGGATATATCGGCGGCCTGCCAACCATAGAAGAAGAATGCCATAAGCCAGAATAAACCAAAGAAGCAGATAGCCGGACAAAAGAGATATGGAAGCAAAAGGAAGCTGGGCAATGGATCGGGCAACAAAAATGATCCAACGTCCCAACCAGGCGGTAAGCCATCCCAAGGCGACGCCCAGTGGGGGAAACGCAAGTCCCAGAAGAGCGGAAGCAAGTCCGCCCAGAAAGGCACCCGACACGGCCCACAGGGTCAGCAGGTTGGTAAAGGGCCCGACCAGGGAGACGGTATGAAAGCAAAGGGCGGCCTGGGGTGTCGTAAAAAGAAGCGCGCCGACGGTGACGGAAAGACTGCCAGCAAGAAAAATAAGAGCCTTCCGCAAAAGACCACTTACAGGCCCGTCCCATTTGGGAATGGCTTCCAGCCATTGGGAACCAAGAGTTTGTGTGATCAAATAGATCCCGGCCACCGCGCCGAAAGAAAGCTGGAGACTGGCGCTGGCGGCGGTGTATGGACAGGGGAGAAGGACCAGAAGCAGGGCGGCGGACAGGGTGGTGGCCTTGTCAGGCTCTCTTCCTACTAAGGGAGCGATCAAAAGGAGAGAGGACATAAAAGCTGCCCGAAGGGCGGAGGGCGTGTTCCCGGCTAAAGCGGCAAAGAAAAACATAAACGAGATCCCAAGTAGGACGGAGAGCCGGGACCGCTTTCCCAACAAAAAAGCCAGAAGTCCGGCAATAAATCCAATATGCAGGCCGGAGACCGCGATCACATGAGAAATGCCGGAGCGCTGGAAAGCAGAATACATCCCTGGAGGAAGAGCGCTTTTATCTCCGGTAGTAAGGGCCACAAAAAAGCCGGATACGTCCGCCGGAAAAACGCGGAGAAGGGAATCCTTCAACAGTCGTGCGGTATACTGGGGCAGGTAACGGAGCGGAACAGCGGAAGCGCGCTCCAGAAGGACGAGGGAGTCCTGGGTATACCCAATCAAATAGATCCCTCTGGCCTCATAGAAATCCACAGCCTCTCCCCGAAGGGAATCGGAGGGAGACAGACGGAGCCGGCAGGTAAAACGGTCGCCGGGATGGAGGGACAAGGCCTCTTCACCGGCATAGAGCTGTATCTTGGCGGCGGGACAACCAATCGTGCGTATGGTCGCAGAAAGAGAGGCGCCGCGGCTTGTCTCCTTTGGATAGGCGGTTGCCTCCAGAATGTAGTCGCAGGGGACGTCGGTAATCAAGCTCCGGGCCGGAGCGCGGATCAAAAGTTGATAACAGCCTGTCCACAAAAAACTGAAAGCCAAACCGCTGGCAGCGAGGGCAATGCGCAAACGTATCTTTCCGCGAAAAAAGAGCGAGAAGAAAGTGAACAGCAGGCATAAGCCTCCCAGTGGCAGGAAAAACGCTTCCGGGAAAAAATAGACACAGAGAAAGATCCCGCCCGAACAAGGAAGGGCAAACCAACACAGCTTACGCATGGAACTGAAGAGTGAAAAAGGGAGAGGATATGTTTGAAGAGGGATGATCTGCTTCCAGATACATAAAAATCACCTGTTTCTTTTTCTATAGGCGAGGGGATGTAGGCCGCCCGTTGGGGCGGCAGCGGCCATTGGGGCCGTTTGGTAGTTTTCGTTACCGGGCAGCAAACAGAGACATGTTAGCGCCGTTGATAGCGGTCTCACCGGCGAAGAAGGCCGGGTAAGCCACGTAGACGGGGAACTGGGTAAGGCTGGGGGTAGTGACGCCGCCTACGCCGTTATTATTCCCTCCGCAGCAGGGGCAGCTGCAACAGCAGCAACAACCGCAAGAAGAATTCATACTGATATCCCTCCAAGAAAATTCTGGTGGCTGGTAGCCACGGTCCATTCTATGTCGGGAGGGACCAAAGGGTGTCTCTGTCAATGCCGGACCCAGTTAAGGCCCCGGTCCACCGCCCGGCGCCAGCCCTCCAGCAAACGCCGGCGCCGGTCATTATCCATAACAGGGACAAAGGCGGCGTCTTCCCGCCAAAGTCGGCGAAGCTCCTGGGTATCCCGCCAGAAGCCGACGGCCAAACTGGCCAGATAGGCCGCGCCTAAAGCTGTGGTTTCCCGGACCACTGGACGGCGGACCGGTTTTCCCAAAATATCAGCCTGAAATTGAAGAAGAAAGCCATCCCGGCTGGCGCCGCCGTCGGCGTTGAGGCAGGAAAGGGACAGGCCCGTATCCTTCTCCATGGCGTTTACCAGATCCCACACCTGATAGGCGATGGATTCCTGGGCGGCCCGAACGATATGGGCCCGGCCTGTGCCCCGGGTGAGCCCCACCATACAGCCCCTGGCATACATGTCCCAGTAGGGAGCGCCAAGACCAGTAAAGGCGGGTACCAGATAGACCCCGCCCGTATCCGGAACAGAGGAGGCGATAGCCTCTGCCTGAGCGCTGTCGGACAACATCCCCAGTTCATCCCGCAGCCACTGGATCACCGCTCCTCCGGTAAAAGCGGAGCCCTCCAGGGCATACTGGACCTGACCGTTTCGGGACATGGCTATGGTGGTAAGAAGCCCATTCTTGCTCTCGCAGGGGATGGCCCCCGTATTCATAAGCAAAAAGCAGCCTGTCCCATATGTATTTTTGGTCTCTCCAGGGGCAAAGCAGGTCTGACCGAAAAGCGCCGCCTGCTGATCCCCGGCCATCCCGGCAATGGGTACCTGAATAGTTCCAATCTGGGTATACCCCACCACTCCGCTGCAATCCACAACTTCAGGGAGCATGGCAGTGGGAATACGAAGAGCCTGTAAAAGAGTATCGTCCCAGCAGTGGTGGTGAATGTCATAGAGCATGGTCCGGGAGGCGTTGGTGGCGTCGGTAACATGGCTGGAACCGCCTGTTAGTTTCCAGACCAGCCAGCAATCTATAGTGCCGAAAAGAAGTTCTCCCTTTTGAGAGCGCTCCCGGGTTGGATCCACCCGGTCCAGGATCCATTTCAGCTTGGTGGCAGAGAAGTAAGCGTCAGGTAAAAGTCCGGTTGTTTTGCGAATATGCTCCTCCAACCCATCAGACCGAAGGGCGTCTACCAGATCCGCCGTCCGGCGGCATTGCCAGCAGATGGCGTTATAAACAGGAATCCCGGTGACCCGATCCCAGACCACGGTGGTTTCCCTTTGGTTGGCAAGACCGATGGCGGCAATGTCCGACGCCTGTGCTCCGGACTGGGCGATGACTTCCATCATAACGGCATACTGGGAGGACCAGATCTCAATGGGGTCATGTTCGACCCATCCCTCCTGAGGATATATCTGACGCAACTCCTTCTGGGCCAGAGCTATGATATTCTGACGCTGGTCAAAGAGGATCGCTCTTGAGCTTGTAGTTCCCTGGTCCAGAGTCAAAATGTATTTCCCCATAGCACACCCTCCCGTTTTTATCGTAAAGTCATAAGACCATTATGGTGGATTTTGCCCGGAAAAGCAAGAGGGAGTTGTCCATTTGGTATGAAAAACGGGCCCTCTGTCAAAACTGGATGGAGATGGAAGGGGGAGCGGCATGAACGTGGAGGTATTGGGGCAGAGGATCGCGGAAGAGGGCTGTTTTGATGGGTGCGGCGCCGGAAGGCGAGAGGCAGCTCAGCTTCGTCGGGCCATCAAAGAGATCGAACAGCTTTGCCAACGGCTAAGCCGGAAAAGCTGGGAGCGTATCCCAACGGCTGTGGAATGGCTGCTGGACAATGCCTACCTGGCCCGGCGGGAGGGAATGTGGGCACAGGAGGAATTAAAGCGGGGCAAACGGCTGAGAAGTATAGAGGGGAAAAGCTATCTACAGGTAGCGGCAAACGCCTTTGTCCAAGCTGTGCCTACCATAGAGCGGGAGGCCCTCCTACAGTTTTTGACAGGGCTCCAGGAAACCCGCCCTTTTACCGAGGAGGAACTGTCCTTGTTTCTCCCTGCCATAAAGGGCGCTTTATGCTGCCGCTTGGCTCGTCTCTGTCCCACATTGGAGAAAACACCGGAGAGGGCAGGGCTTTCCGAGGAGATGGAGGGGATCTTTACCGGTCTCAGGACCCTTTCCACAGCCAATCTGTCGCCACTTTTGGAGCGTTCCAGTCCGGTAGAACGGATCCTGTCGGAGGATCCCGCAGGCTCTTATTTGGGTATGGATGAAGCTACCCGGGCCCGTTACCGCCAGCAGGTATGTCTTTTGGCCCGGCGGCACGGCATGGAGGAATGCCTGGTGGCCCAAACGGCGTTGGACCTGTCCCGGAAAGGACTGGGGCAGGAAAAGCACGTTGGTTGGTTCCTTTTCCGCTGCCCTCTGGGGAAACGGGAAAAACACCCATCAGGAGCCCTTTATGTTTCGCTTATTTTGCTTCCTACGTTGACTCTTGCCCTTTTGTTGGGATTCCTTCTGGAAAGCTGGGCGCTGTTTTTCCTGTTATTGTTGCCGGCCTCCGATCTGATGAAAAATATGGTGGATTTTTTTGCCGTGCGCCTGGTAAGGCCCCGGCTCGTGCCGCGGATGGAGCTAAAGGAAGGGATCCCTGTTGAGGGCCGGACACTTTGCGTGATTGCCGGACTTCTTACAGGAAAGGCCAGCGGGGACGGCTATGCCGCTCTTTTGGAGCGGTATCGGCTTGCCAACCGTGACAGCGGAGAGGAGCTTCGCTTTGGCCTGCTGGCGGATCTCCCGGACCGAGCCTCCCCTATGGGGGAAGAGGAGCGCCGCTGGGTAATAGGGGCCGAAGCGGCTATAGAGGCGCTCAACGAGAAATACAATGGGGGCTTCTTCCTCTTTTTTCGCCAGCCCACGTTTCAAAATACGGATGAACGATATATAGGCTGGGAACGGAAGCGGGGGGCTCTTTTGGAATTGGGAAAGCTTCTCTGCGGCCGCCAAAGCGGATTGTGCGTTCAGGCGGGAAATGCCGATGATCTTTGCGGGACCCGGTATATTATTACTCTGGATTCCGATACCGCTCTCAATGTGGGAACGGCACGGGAATTGGTGGGAGCTATGCTTCACCCCTTAAACCGGCCCCAGATAGACCCGAAACGCCGGGTGGTAACGGCGGGATATGGACTTCTTCAGCCCAGGGTGGGCGTGGAGCTCAGAGCTGCGAACCGGTCTCAGTTTTCCCGCATTTTTGCCGGACAGGGGGGGATCGATCCCTACGGAGGCGCGTGCAGTGATGTTTACCACGACCTCTTTGACCGGGGGACCTATACGGGAAAAGGAATATTTGACCTGGAGTGCTTCGTCTCGTGTCTGGATGGGCGGCTTCCACAAAACCGCATTTTGTCCCATGATCTGTTGGAGGGGGCGTATCTTCACGCGGGGCTTTTGGAGGATGTGGAGCTGACCGATGGTTACCCATATAAGGTCACCAGTTATTTTTCCCGGCTCCACCGCTGGGTCCGGGGGGATTGGCAGCTTTTGCCCTGGCTGGGACGGTGGGTGCGTAATGAGCGGGGGGAACGGGTAGAAAACCCCATTTCCTCGGTGGATAAATGGAAGCTTTTTGACAACCTGCGTCGGAGCCTGTCCCCGGTATTTACCCTGGTGGCGCTCTTACTGGGTATGTGTCTTTCCGCCCCGGCTTTCGGGGCTGCGGCGGCATTGGCCATCGTTTCCGCATGGTCTAATCTGCTGCTCTCCGGAGCGGACTTGGCATTCCGGGGTGGAACGGGGCTTCATCGGCGGTACCACGCCACCATCATTGCAGGTCCAGGAGGTATGATCCTCCAAACGCTGGTACAGCTTTTGTTTCTTCCCTACCACGCCTGGATCTGCGCCAATGCCGCCCTTACCGCTTTGTGGAGAAGCCTCTTCAGCCATAAAAAACTGCTGGAATGGGTCACGGCGGCGGACTCAGAGCGAAAAAAAGAGGGACTGTGGGTCAATTTTCGGACCCAGTGGCCCGCCGTGTCGGTAGGCGCTTTTGCTATGGCGTTGGCCCGGTTTCCGGCGGGGGCGGCTATGGGTCTTGTATGGACGGCTTCCCCCTTCTTCTCCTGGGCCATGTCCCGGCCAAGAAAGGAGGGACACCGCGCCAATGAGGACGACAGGCCCTTTTTGCTCCATCAGGCGGGCCTTATCTGGGGCTATTTCCGAGATTGGCTTCGAGAGGAAGATCACTGGCTTCCGCCGGACAACGTGCAGGAAAAACCTTGGCTGGGTCCAGCCAGAAGAACTTCTCCCACCAATATCGGAATGGCCCTATTAAGCTGTGTTGCCGCCGCTGACCTGGAGCTTGTCGGACGAAAAGGAGCGACGGAGCGGATCGGCCACATACTGGATACGCTGGAGGACCTTCCCAAATGGAACGGACACCTCTATAACTGGTACGACACCTCGGACCTCTCTCCCCTGTATCCCCGCTACGTTTCCACCGTGGACAGCGGCAACTTATGCGGATGCCTCATTGCCCTGCGGGAAGCACTGTACGAATGGGGGGAGGGGACATTGGCCCGCAGGGCGGAAAAGCTTTCCGACGCAATGGACCTGAGCGTTCTTTATGACAGGGAGCGTAAGCTTTTCAGCATTGGGTACGATGTGGAGCGGGAGGAGTTTACCTCCGGATGGTATGACCTGATGGCAAGTGAAGCCCGCCTTGCCAGCTACCTTGCCATCGCCCGGGGAGAGATCGATCCCCGGCACTGGCGTAGGCTGGGCCGGGGCTTGGTGGGAGATAATGATTACTGCGGCATGGCATCCTGGACCGGAACCATGTTTGAGTATTTCATGCCCAATCTGCTGCTGCCCTGTGAAGAGGGGAGCCTGATGTACGAATCCCTCTCCTTTTGTATCTATGCCCAAAAGCGAAGGGGAGGCCGAACGGGAAAACCCTGGGGAATTTCAGAATCCGGCTTTTACGCCTTTGATCCCGGTATGGCCTATCAATATAAGGCTAGCGGCGTTCAGGCGTTAGGCCTTAAACGGGGGCTGGATAAGGATCTGGTGGTGGCCCCTTACGCCTCGTTCCTGGCTCTGCTGCTGGCGCCCAGAAGTGCCGGACGGAATCTGCGCCGCCTGCGGGATATGGGGCTGGAGGGGACCTATGGGCTTTATGAGGCGGTGGATTTTACCACAAGCCGTCTTACAGAGGGGGAGGAGTGGGCCGTCGTACGTTCCTTTATGTCCCACCACCTTGGTATGAGTCTGGTGGCAATCAACAACGTCCTCAAAGAAAATATCATGCAAAAGCGGTTTCTGCGAGACTGCTCCATGGGCGCCTTCCGGGAGCTTTTACAGGAAAAGGTCCCCGTGGGAGCGGATGTGATGAAGCCGGACCGTCAAGTCGCGCCGGACCGCCCCAGACCGATCCGGCAAAGTCAGTTTTGCCGCAGTGGAGAGAGTGTTTGCGCGGAAAAGCCCGCCTGCCACATTCTTTCCAATGGCTTTGTTTCCGCAATCTGCACCGATGACGGAGGGGTAGCCCTTTTGGATGACCGGGGCGAGACGCCCATCGTTACCCGGCTTCGGGAGCGGTACGCCCCAGCCGGAGTCAGCTTCTTTTACCGGGACGGAGAGGGACGGCTGTGGCCCTTGACGGCAGGGCCTCTTATGGAAGAGGGAAACTATGCCTGGAGCTTTGATGGAGGCGGAGCCTCCTGGAGTAAAAAGAGAAATAACTTTACAGCCCAAATACGCCTGATCCTGCCCAAGGGAGAGCGGGGAGCGCTGTGGAGTATTTTTCTGGAGGGAACGTCCGGTGGCGAGATCGTTTGTTATCTGGAGCCCGCTTTGGCCAGGCGGGCGGACTATGAAGCTCATCCGGCCTATTCCAAGCTGTCTCTGGAATGTCGTCCCTTTGAACAGGGAATCTGCTATACCCGCCGTCCACGGACGGGAGAGAGAAAGGCTGCCCTGGCTGTGCTTTGGGACCGGGAGGACGTCCAGTGGGATACCAGCCGGGAAAACGCTCTGGGCCGAGGGGGGCTCCGGGCATTGGGGACGGCGCTGGAAAAGGAGGCGGGCTATGCCTGCGGGGCGGTGATCGATCCCTGCCTGCTTCTTCGCGTTCCTCTGTCCAAAAACGGAGAACATCACCATCTGCGGCTGGCCCTTGGGTTTGAGGACGGGGAGGAGGCGGCAAAAAAAACAGCTCTGTCGGTCCTCTCGGCTCCGGATCAGACGGTGGGGAGGCTGGATGGCCTTCTCCGGGAGCTTCAGCTCTCTTCCGGGGAAGGGGAACGGGTGATGGAACTTCTTTCAGCCCTGGTATTTCCGCCGGAAAGACAGAAGAAGTATCCTCAATCAGCCCTATGGGCCTTTGGGGTGTCGGGGGATCTTCCCATTGCGCTGGTCCTTCCCTCTGGGGAGGAGGAGCCGTCTCAGCACTTTCCTCTGAAAGCGTATCTTCTCCTGACGCGGAGCGGCTTTTCTTTTGACCTGGTGTATCTTCTTTCGGACGGCGGCAATTACCTTCAGCCGCAGAAATGTGGCGTTTTGGAAACCGTCCGTGCTCTGGGGGTGGAGGAGCGGCTGGGAAAAAGGGGCGGGATCCATTTGGTGGAGAGACCCGAGGGGAGAGAACCCTCCCCTTGGGAGAGCTGGGCCTGTGTAACGATGGACGACTTGGGGAATTGGAACAGGGAGATCTCAGTTCCTGTACAACCTCCGGAGTTAGCCTTCTGCAAAGAGAAAAGAGAGCCCCGATGGAGCTTTCGGACGGAAGGGGAATTTGCTTTACAGATAAACGGGGAACTTCCCCCGCTGGGATGGAGCCAGCTATTGGTCAATCCCCGCTTTGGCTGGCTCACAGATGAGACGGGCTGCGGACATCTTTGGTTTGGAAATTCCAGGGAAAGTCCCATTACACCGTGGAATAATGATCCCTTGGCGGTAGGGGGACCCGAATGGTTTCTGCTCCGGTTCCAAGGAATGACCCACAGTGTCTTTGCCAGCGGCGACGGTCTTGCCACTACGGTGACCTACGGTTTTGGATGGGCCAGGTGGGAAAAGGAATGGACCAACGGACGGGTAAGGACTACCGCCATCGTTCCATGGGATAGCGACCGTCGTCTGCTTTTGGTGGAGCTGCCGGAGGGAAACGGAGAATTGGAGCATATTTTGACCGGAAAAAGTGCCGTTTGTTATCCCGTCCAAACCCAAATCTGTCTTTCCACCGATGAGAAAGGGACCACTGTAACCTCCCCGGAGGAATTTAAAGCTCTTTTTCGCGCGACAGACCGCCGGTGGCGTGAGAACGCCTGCCCTTTAACGGTCAAAACGCCAGACCGGGAACTGGATCAATATTTAAACGGCTGGTGTCTATATCAGGTGACAGCCTGCCGGCTGCTGGGACGGACGTCGCGGTATCAGAATGGAGGCGCCTATGGTTTTCGGGATCAGCTTCAGGATGCACTGGCCCTGCTTCCCTTTGAACCGTGCTGGATGCGGGAGCAGCTTCTTCGCTGCTGTGCCCATCAATTTCCGGAAGGGGACGTTCAGCATTGGTGGCACGAAGTGGGCGCGGAGAAAAACCGTGGGGTCCGCACCCGTATTTCCGATGACCTTTTGTGGCTTCCCTACTGTCTTGGGCGATATGTGGCCAGTTGGGCAGATTGGAAACTGTTGTCCGTAAAGGTAAATTACTTGTCCGGAGATCCGTTGAAGGAGGGAGAGCTGGAACGCTATTTTATTCCCCCGTCTGCCGGAAAAGCAGAAGACGTATATACCCATGCCCTACGGGCGATCCGCTGTGTTCTGGAGCGGGGAACGGGGGATCACGGACTTTTGAAGATAGGCGCCGGAGATTGGAACGACGGGATGAATGAGGTGGGAAAAAAGGGGAAGGGAGAGAGCGTCTGGCTTACCTGGTTTGCTGTAACGGTGTTGGACGGTTTTGCTCCGCTGGCGGCATACCGGAAGGATGGGGAGACGGAGATCCTTTGTCGGGAGTGGTCGGAGCGGTTA
Source organism: uncultured Pseudoflavonifractor sp. (assembly GCA_947644625.1). Taxonomy (GTDB): domain Bacteria; phylum Bacillota; class Clostridia; order Oscillospirales; family Oscillospiraceae; genus Vermiculatibacterium. The sequence continues at coordinate 4,025 of CANRZY010000028.1, read as the reverse complement.
AAGAAGGCAGCGGAAACAGCCTGGGATGGGAGTTGGTATCTCCGGGGCTGGTATGACGACGGCTCCACCCTGGGCAGTCATAAGGACCAAGAATGCCAACTGGATTCCATTCCTCAAAGCTGGGCGGTCCTGGCGGGTGGAGACCGGGAAAAGACGGAAACGGCTCTCCGTTCCACCCTTGAGCAGCTGTTTGACCGGGAGACGGGGCTCGTAAAGCTGTTTGCCCCCGCCTTCGGACAGGGAAACGCCCGCCCTGGATATATCCGGGGCTACCTTCCCGGCATACGGGAAAATGGAGGGCAGTATACCCACGCCGCTGCATGGTTGGCCCTGGCCTGCTTCCGTCTGGGCTGGACGGCGGAGGGACTGGAACTTCTTCACAGCCTTCTGCCCGCATCCCATCCGACAGAAAGGTATAAAGCTGAGCCCTATGTATTGGCCGGAGATGTGTATGCCCACCCCCAGCAGCTGGGCAGAGGCGGTTGGAGTTGGTATACAGGGTCGGCGGGCTGGTATTATCAGGCCGCATTTCAGGGGCTTTTGGGAATGACGGTGAAAAACGGAGCCCTGCAAATTGCCCCCAGGCTTCCGGAGGGCTGGCCCGGCTGGTCCGCCTGCTGGAAAAGAGGGGAAGGGGTCCTTCACATTACGGTCCGCCGGGAAAAAAGGGCCCGTTTTCTTTTGGATGGGGAACCTGTGGAATCCATTCCCCTGACAGGACTGAGCGGAGAACACCAGGTAGAAATTACGGTTCCCGAAGGAAAATAAAAGACTTTTTTCGTTTTGAAGGGTGCCAAATGGAAAAATCTGTTGTATAATACCCAGTAACGGCAAGAAAAGAACGGGCGTTAAGCAGACGGAAGAAACCGTCTGAATCGCAGAAAGGAAGGTGGCTCCATGAGCGACGTCACCCGGAAGCAGCTTTTGCCTGGGGTGTTCCTCACCTCGGTCCACACAAAAAAATTCAAATCATCTATGCTCTCCATGACTTTGCTTACACCGCTGAGGAAGGAGACGGCGGCAGTCAACGCGCTGATTCCCTATCTTCTCCGTCGGGGAAGTGAAGCGCACCCGGATATGCAGTCTCTGGCCGCAGCGCTGGATGAGCTCTATGGCGGCTCCATTGAGCCTGCCGTCCGTAAACGGGGAGAGACCCAGTGTCTGGGCTTTGTAGGAAGCTTTTTGGATGACGCCTATACCCTGGACGGTACCCGCGTTCTTTCAAAGGCGGCCGGTCTTATGGGAGAGCTCCTGCTCCGGCCCTATACGCAAAACGGAGCGTTTTCCCCCGATTATACCCGTCAGGAAAAGGCCAACCTGACAGACCGGATCCGTTCGGAGATCAACGATAAGCGCCAGTATGCCGTAAGCCGTCTGGTGGAAGAGATGTGTGCCGGAGAGCCGTACGGCGTTGGCCGCATGGGGAGGGAGGAGGATGTGGAGGTCATTACGCCCTCCTCTGCCTGGACTCAGTATCAGGAGCTTTTGGCTCACTCCCGCCTGGAGATATACTACTGCGGTTCAGCGGAGCCTGAGCAGGTGTGCCTTGTTCTGCGGGACGCGCTGGCGGAACTTCCCCGTGAGGGAGGTTATGAGGAGGGGAAAACGGTGGTGACTGACGGAGCGGCTTCTGTCCGTCAAGTCACGGAGAGCCTGGATGTAGCCCAGGGAAAGCTGACGATGGGTTTCCGGACCGGGGGGATCACCTCCGCATCCTCTCAATATCCAGCCCTTATCCTGTGTAACGCTCTGTTTGGCGGCACCACCACTGCCAAGCTGTTTCTGAATGTGCGGGAAAAGCTGTCTCTATGCTATTACGCCAGTTCCTCTATTGACCGGTATAAAGGAGTTATGCTGGTGTCCTCCGGGGTGGAATTTGCCGACAAGCAGCGGGCGGAGGACGAGATCCTGGCCCAGCTGGAGGCTTGCCGCCGGGGTGAGTTTGAATCCTGGGAGGTAGAGGGGGCCAGGCGGTATACCGTCAGTTCTCTTCTTACCGTTCTGGATAGTCAAAGCCGTCAGGAGGATTGGTGGCTGGCCCAAGCGGTGGCTGGATCGGGCCAAAGTCCTCAGGAGCTGGCCCAGGCGGTGGAGAACGTTTCGGTGGAGGCCGCCGTATCGGTTGCTCAGGGGCTTTGTTTGGATACAGTCTATTTCCTGAAGGGGGTGGAGAAATGAGCATGGAGGAAAAACGGTATGACCGGGTGGGGGAGAAGCTTTTTCACATGGTTTTGGACAACGGGTTGAGTATTTACGTGGCTCCAAAGCCGGATTTTCAGAAGAGCTATGCCTTTTTTGCCACCAATTACGGCGGAATGGATATGCGCTTCCGTCTGGATGGAAAATGGCTGGATACTCCGGCTGGGGTGGCGCATTTTCTGGAGCATAAGACCTTTGATACCGAGGAGGGAAATGCCCTTCAGGATCTGGCTGCCAACGGTGCGTCCCCCAACGCCTTTACCTCCACGTCCATGACGGGGTACTATTTTGAGAGTACGGAAAAATTTGAGGAAAACCTGAAAATACTGCTTTCTTTTGTCTCTATTCCCTATTATACCCAGGAGAGTGTCGATAAGGAGCAGGGGATCATCGGTCAGGAGATCCGAATGGGAGACGACGAGCCGGATACCCAGGTGTTTTATGGAATGCTGGAGGGCCTGTACGCCCATAGCCCCATCCAGGTCAACATTGCCGGGACAGTGGATTCCATCGCCCAGATCACCGCAGATACCTTGAATCTATGCCACAGGGCTTTTTATGACCCGGGAAATATGGTCCTGTGCGTAGCGGGGGACGTGGATCCGGAGCGGGTGGCTGCCATCGCTGAGGAGGTCCTGCCAAAAAAGGGACATCCCCCTGTAGAGCGGGATCACGGGGAAGTGGAAGCGCCCCAAGCCCATAAGCAGACATGGGAAAAGGTCATGGCGGTAGCGACTCCCATTTTTCAGCTTGGATTTAAAGATATTCCTCCCGAAAAGGGGAATGAATGGCTTAAATGGGAGCTGACAGGCAACCTGGCCTGCGAGGTCCTTTTGGGCTCCTCCAGCCCGTTGTATGCCCAACTTTATAATGGAGGGCTGATCAATGAGAGCTTTTCCTATGGCTGTGAAGCCTATTTGGGAGCTGCTTTCCTTTGTGCCGGAGGGGAAAGCCGGGATCCGGAGGCAGTCCGTAGCGCTGTCCTGAGGGAGGCGGAGCGGATATGCGGGGAGGGAATTGATGAGGGCCTTTTCCAACGTCTCAAGAAGGCGGCCTACGGCTGTATGGTCCGGGACCTGAATTCCTTTGAAAACATCTGTGTAAACCAGGCAATGGCTTACTTCAGCGGTTATGAGTATCTTACTTTTCCGCAATGTTTTGAAGCCGTAACCAAAGCGGATGTGGAGGAGTGTATCCGCAGGGTGGTAACAAAGGAGAGATCTACTCTGGCGGTAGTGAAGCCGAAGGAGGCGATACAATGAGTACAGTGTCCTTTCCTGGTCTTGGGATCGCTATAAATGTAAAGGATATTGCCTTTCGGGTTTTCGGCTGGCCCATCCACTGGTACGGAATCATTATTGCCGTCGGATTTTTGCTGGCGGTGATATATTGCAGCCGGAAAGCGCATATTTACGGGATCGAGCAGGACGATATTGTGGATCTGCTCTTATATGCCGTGCCCCTGTGTATTATCGGGGCGCGGCTGTACTACATCGTTTTCTACCTGGATCTTTACCGAAGCGGTGACGGCGGCCTGGATTTTGGGAAAATGGTCCGGATCTGGGATGGCGGACTTGCCATCTATGGCGCTGTTATTATGGCTATCCTAGTGGCCGCCATATTTTGCGGAAAACGGGGGATCCGATTTTTTTCTCTGGCAGATTTGGGCGTATTTGGGCTTTTGATCGGTCAGTCAGTAGGGCGCTGGGGCAATTTTGTCAATGTGGAGGCATATGGAGATCCCACAATGCTTCCTTGGCGGATGGGGATCTATGATATGGTGAACGGGGAGCTTCAGTATATGGAGGTCCATCCTACGTTTCTTT
>CANRZY010000027.1 GCA_947644625.1 uncultured Pseudoflavonifractor sp. | reverse complement strand
CCCTCCTTGCCGTACTTTTCCTCCAGAAGGGCCTTAAAGATCCGAAAGGCGATGGCGGGCTCGGTGGTGGTGCCCGACTTGGAAATGACGTTGACGGAGAAGTCCACATCCTTCACAAGGTCAATGACCTCGTTAAGACCGTCGGCAGAAAGGCCGTTGCCCGCAAAGTAGATGGCGGGACCGTCCTTTTTCGTCAGATTAAAATTGTTGGAGGTCAGGGTCTCGATCACCGCCCGGGCGCCCAGATAGCTTCCGCCGATGCCGATGACCACCAGGGCCTTGGACTGGCCCCGGATCTTTTCGGCGGCAGCCTGCACGCGGGCAAATTCTTCCTTGTCATACTCTTTGGGAAGCCGGACCCAACCCAGAAAATCATTTCCGGCGCCGGTCCCATTCAGCACATGGTCATGGGCCTTTGCAAGACCCTTCTCCTCCCCGGTCCGCCAACCGGCGGGAAGGAAAGAAGCGACATTGGAAAGATCGAGATGAAGCATACAAATGACCTCCTGATGTAAATGGTTTATAGAGCTTGTTCAAGTGTGTCCAGTATACACCAACAAACCCGTTTTGGAAAGGGGTTTTACGGTTCTCTTTTTTAATTCTTCAGACTCTGCATGGGGGCGGGGATCCGTCCGCCCCGGTGCACAAAGTCAGCGCTGGATTCAGGGTGGACCGGCATTACCGGGGCGGAACCCAGAAGCCCACCGAACTCCACCATATCCCCCACCTTTTTGCCGGGGGCGGGGATCAGCCGGACGGCGGTGGTTTTGGAATTGACCATACCGATGGCCGCCTCGTCGGCAATGATGGCGGAAATGGTCTCGGCGCTGGTGTCGCCGGGAACGGCGATCATGTCCAGCCCCACCGAGCATACGCAGGTCATGGCCTCCAGCTTATCCAGACACAGTGTTCCCCTGGAGGCGGCGGCAATCATCCCCTCGTCCTCGCTCACCGGGATAAAGGCCCCGGATAGGCCGCCTACGCTGGAGGAGGCCATGACCCCCCCCTTCTTTACCGCGTCGTTGAGGAGGGCCAGGGCGGCGGTGGTGCCGTGGGTACCGCAGGTCTCCAGACCCATCTCCTCCAGGATCCGGGCCACACTGTCCCCAATGGCGGGGGTGGGGGCCAGAGAAAGGTCTACGATCCCGAAGGGCACCCCCAGCCTCCGGGAGGCCTCCTGGGCTACCAGCTGACCCATACGGGTAATGCGGAAGGCGGTCTTCTTCACCGTCTCGGCCACCACGTCAAAGGGGGCTCCTTTCACACTTTGGAGGGCATGATACACCACGCCGGGGCCGGAAACGCCCACATTGACGACCCGGTCGGGCTCAGATACCCCATGGAACGCCCCCGCCATGAAGGGGTTATCCTCCACGGCGTTGCAGAACACCACCAGCTTGGCGCAGCCAAAGCCGGCGGCGTCAGCGGTCCTGGCCGCCAGGTCCTTGATGGTCCGGCCCATGAGGGCCACCGCGTCCATGTTGATCCCTGCCTTGGTGGAGCCAACGTTGACGCTGCCGCATACAAGCTCCGTCTCCGAAAGGGCAGCGGGAATGGAGCGGATCAGTCTTTCATCGGCGGGGGTCATACCCTTCTGGACAAGGGCCGAGAAGCCGCCGATAAAGTTGACCCCCGTTTCAGCCCGCGCCTTGTCCAGGGCCACGGCAAAGGGGGTGTAGTCCTCCGTCAGGGAGGCCCCTGCCACCAGGGCAATGGGGGTCACCGAGATCCGCTTGTTGACAATGGGGATACCGAACTCGGCCTCGATCTCCTCCCCCGTCCTCACCAGATCCTTGGCGGAACGGACAATCTTCTCATAGATCTTCCCGCAGGCCGCCTTGGGATCCGGGTCGCAGCAGTCCAGCAGGGATACCCCCATGGTGATGGTCCGCACGTCCAGATGCTGCTGGTCGATCATATGAATGGTATCTAAAATTTCATTGGAGTTGAACATGGGCATGGTAAAGCCCTCCTGACAGGATAGATTTGGCTTCCCCCACATAACAGAAATTTATCTATACGATACTTTCGCCCATGGGTGGAATGATCCCGTAGGGCGGGGGCTTGCCCCCGCCAAAACGTAATGCCATGCTGGGCGGCGGGGTAAGCCCCCGCCCTACGATCCTAACGGGTGTGTGCCCAAAGGCCCTCAGATCCGGTGCATGGCGTTGAAGATATCCTCCCGCTGGGCATGGATCACCAGGCCCTGGGCCTTACCTTCCTCCTCCAGCAATTTTACCAGCTGGGCAAAGGGGATCCTGGCCTGGGAGGCGTCCACCAACATAATCATGGTGAAATACTCCTGAAGAATGGTCTGGCTGATGTCCAGCACATTGACTCCCTGCTGGCTCAAAAGAGCGCAGACATGGGCGATAATCCCCACTTGATCCTTGCCGATCACGGTAACGATGGCTCTCATAAATATGACCTCCTCATTGTTCTGTTCCACGCTTCCCTATTGCAGCTCGTCCAAAGTAAGCTCAAAGGCAGGCAGGAAGTGTTCCACAAAATACTTCAGCGCGGGCAACTCCATCTCCTCCAACGCCTTTCGGGTCTGGGCCGAAGCAAGGGTAAACTCGCTGTTGCCCGCCTTTACCTCCTCCAGGCATTTGATGTGGGCGGAGAGCTTGTCCGCCGCCTTCACCACCTGGAGAAGCTCAGGGTCCAGCTCCTCCCGGACATAGGGAGCAAACTCCCCCTGCATTTCCTCCGGCAGCAGGGACAAGAGCTTGTCCGCCGCCACCCGCTCCACCGCCTTGTAGGCCTCCTTGATGGCGGGATTATCGTACTTGACCGGAGTGGGAAGATCTCCGGTGAGGATCTCAGAGGCGTCGTGGTAAAGCCCCGCCACGGCCGCCCGGCCGGGATCCAAATCGGAGCCGAACTTCTCCCTGCCAATGACGGCCAGGGCATGGGACAGAACGGCCACCATATGGGAATGCTCCTGAATGTTCTCCACCTGGGTATTTCGCATAAGTCCCCAGCGGTCAATGTACTTCATCCGGCCCAGCAGGGCGAAAAAATGGTAGGCCATAGCCCCTCCCCGGCGTTTTCCCTCTGGACGAACGCCGCTTTCTTTTATATAATAGTGGCTTGATTATACACCATCCCCACCCCATCTTTCAAGGAAAACCGTTCCAGCGGAGGAAAAACCCATGAAAATCGCCATCTATACCTTGGGCTGCAAGGTCAATCAATATGAGACCCAGGCCATGGAGAGAGAGCTTTCCCGCCGGGGCCATACTCTGGTCCCCTTTGAGGCCCTGGCCGACGCCTACATTGTCAACACCTGCGCCGTCACTGCCATGAGCGGCCACAAATCCCGGCAGATCGTCCGCCGGGCCCAAAAACAGAACCCCCAGGCAGTGGTGGGAGTATGCGGCTGCTACTCCCAGACCGACCCCCAGGCGGTGGCGGCGCTGGGGGTGGATCTGGTAAGCGGCCCCAACGGGCGGATGGGATTTTTGGACGATCTGGAAGAAATTTTTACGGCGCGTCTGGGAAGCCTTGGAACCGTCGCCCCAAAAAGCCCCGTCCCACAGGACCCGGTGAGAACGGCTAAGATCACTGTTGGAAATATTATGTCAACCAGAGTCTTTGAGGAACTGCCCGCCGGAGGACTGGAGGGCCGAACACGGGCCATGCTGAAGGTGGAGGACGGATGCGTCAACTTCTGTTCTTATTGTATCATCCCTTATGCCCGGGGGCCGGTGCGTTCCCTGCCTCTGGAGAAAGCGGCGGCAGAGGCAGCCTCCCTGGCAGAGAAGGGCTACCGGGAGATCGTCCTTACGGGGATCGAGATCTCCTCCTGGGGGCAGGATCTGAAAAACGGCCTGGGCCTTGCCGACCTCATAGAGGCCGTTTGCGCCGCCGCCCCTCAATGCCGGATCCGGCTGGGGTCCCTGGAGCCCCGGACAGTGACGGAAGCCTTCTGCCATCGGGTCTCCAGTTTACATAATTTGTGTCCCCACTTTCATCTCTCCCTTCAGTCGGGCTGTGACGAGACCCTGAAGCGGATGAACCGGAAGTATGATACCGTCCGGTACTTTGAAAGCGTATCCCTTCTCCGCAAATGGTTTGACCGTCCCGGCATCACCACCGACCTTATTGTGGGCTTTCCCGGAGAAACGGAGGAGGAATTTGAAAAGACCCTGGCCTTTCTGGAGAAATGCGGGTTTACTGCTATGCACATCTTCCCCTATTCCCGCCGTCCGGGAACTCCGGCGGACAAAATGCCGGACCAGATCCCCAACGCGGTAAAGGAGGACCGGGCCCGCCGGGCCTCGCAGTCCGCCCGGATGCTTCAGTGCCGGTATCTGCAAAGCTGGGTGGGGGAATACCTTCCCGTGCTTTTTGAGGAGGAAAAGGGAGGCCTGTACCGGGGATACGCCCCCAACTATGTGGATGTGCTGGTTCCCTTCTCAGGTAGTTTACATAATATCGAAAAAATGGTCCGGATCACAGAGGCCGGAACGGACTGCCTGCGGGGAGAGGTTTGCTGAGCGGGACGGACGGATAATATCCGCCTCTAGAAAGCCGCCGCCTTTGGCAAAACATACCTCCGGCCCGCCGGATTCCTGTCTTGCCTCTTTTCCCTTTTTATGATAGAATATTTTGGTATGTCGAAATCTTCCGCAGGGTGGTGGACGTATGGCGGAAAAAATCAATGGACGAGTGGCTTACGCCGATCTTCTGCGGGTGTTTGCCTCCCTTGCCGTGATCGTGTGTCACTTGGCCAGCCGACAGATCTCCGCGGTGGCGGTGGGCTCTCCCAATTGGCAGATCTTCAATTTATATAACGGACTCGTGCGCTGGTGTGTCCCCGTTTTTGTCATGCTCTCCGGCATGTTTATGTTGGACACAAAAAAGAGCCTCCCCATTACAAAGCTCCTCTTCCATAACTGCCTGCGGATCCTGATATGTTTGATGTTCTGGGGCGGCGTATACGCCGTGGTGGAATACTGCGCCGCCGGAGGGACCTTTACCTGGGCCGGGCTGGGCCGGGCGATCCTGAACGCCCTTCGGGGCGATACCCGGTATCACCTGTGGTTTCTCTATATGATCCTGGGGCTTTACCTTGTGACCCCCATCCTTCGGGCCTTTTGCCGGGGGGCCGGACGGAGCGATTTCCACTGGTTCTTTCTTATTACCTTTCTCTTCGCCCTTGCCCTCCCCACCGCCTTCAAGCTGTGGCCCCAGGCGGAATTTATGCCTGTTCTCCGGCTCTGGTATGAACGGCTGGACATTCAATTGGTCATGGGCTATGTGGGGTACTACGTGGCGGGCTGGTACCTACGGGAATACACGCTGAGCCGCCTGTCCGAAGCGCTTATTTACGTTTTCGGGATCATCGGAGCCACCGTCACCGTCTGGGGGACCAGCGTCCTGTCCCACTCGGCGGGAAGACTGGTGGAAACCCTTTATAGCTTCTTCTCTCCCAATGTGGCGGCCTTCTCCACCGCCATCGTGGTGCTGTTCCGCTATGTGCTGGGGGTCAGCGAGGAGCGCTCCCGCCGCCAGCGGCTGGGCGGGGTGGCCAGGGTAGCCTTCGGGGTCTATCTGGTCCACGACCTGTTCCTCACTCTTCTCGATCTTTTGGGGATCACCGTATTGTCCTTTGCCCCGGTGGCCTCCATCCCCCTGTTGTCCATGGTTGTGTTCCTGTGCTCCTTTGCCGTGGCCTGGATCATCTCCTGGCTGCCCTTCGTCGGACGTTGGTTGACATAATTTATACTTTGTGAATTGTAGGATTCTTGTATCCTTCAGAATGTTTGGAAGAAATTGTCCCGCAATTAGTTTACATAATTTTTAAAGAAGGGAGGGCGCCTCCTTGCTGTTTTCCAGTTCCACCTTTTTATTTCAGTTTCTGCCGTTCGTCCTGATCGGCTACTACCTGTTTCTCCGGGGAATGCGGCAGGGACAGAATATATTTCTATTGGTTTGTTCCCTCTTTTTCTATGCCTGGGGGGAGCCCCGGTTCCTTCCGGTGATGGTACTGTCCATCGCCATGAACTACGGCTTTGGCCGGTGGGTCTACCGCCGCCGGTTCCGGAAGGAAATTCTCAAGCTTCCGGTGGCCCTGGCGGTAGGCTGCAATCTGGGCGTCCTTTTTATTTTCAAATATCTGAGTTTTACAGTGGAATCCCTTAACGGTCTGGGCGCAAGCCTTACCGTACCTGTGATCGAGCTTCCCATCGGGATCTCCTTTTTTACCTTCCAGGCTATGAGTTATGTGCTGGACGTAGCCATGGGAAAAACAGAGGTCCAGCGCTCTCCTTTGGCTCTGGGGCTTTACATTTCCTTCTTCCCCCAATTGATCGCGGGCCCCATCGTAAAATACTCCCAAGTCTCCCACCAGATCGACCACCGGGTAGAGACCTGGGCGGATTTTTCCGCCGGATGCAGCCGGTTCCTTATCGGGCTGGGAAAAAAGGTGCTTTTGGCCAACCAGATGGCGGTGGTGGCCGACCGGGTCTTTGCTTGCGATCCCCAGGCCTTGTCCACCCCCATGGCCTGGCTGGGCTCGCTGTGCTATACCCTCCAGCTCTACTATGACTTTTCCGGATACTCCGACATGGCAATCGGCCTTGGAAGCATGTTCGGCTTTCGCTTTCTGGAAAACTTTGACCACCCGTACGCCTCCCGGAGCGTAACCGAGTTCTGGCGGAGGTGGCACATCTCCCTGGGGGCCTGGTTCCGGGACTACGTCTATATTCCCCTGGGGGGAAACCGGGTCAGCGTGGGCAAGCACATCCGCAACCTCCTTGTGGTATGGCTCCTGACGGGGCTATGGCACGGGGCCAACTGGACCTTTGTACTGTGGGGGCTTTTTTACTTTCTTCTGCTGTGTTTGGAAAAGTATGTTCCCGCTGTGAAAAAGCTCCCTTCCCTGTTGGGCCGTGCCTACACCCTGGCGGCGGTAAACTTTTTGTGGATGCTCTTCCGCTCCGATTCCATCGCCTACGCCGGGGAATTCTTTCTCACCATGCTGGGGATGGGCGGGACCGGCGGCAACGATCCCACCTGCGGATTCTATCTGGGAGAAAACGCCGTCCTTCTGGTCCTGGCCCTGCTGTTTTCCTTCCCCTTTGCCCCCTGGCTCCGGCAAAAGCTGGAAAAGTGGCAGCCTTTTGGGCAGGATCTCTCTCTCTTCTACGACCTTCTTTACGCTGTGGGGCTCATGGCTGTTGGGGTCCTGTGTACCTGCTACCTGGTAAAGGGGACCTATAACCCGTTTATCTATTTCCGGTTTTAGCAGGATCGGTATGATGAGCCGGGTCCCTGCGCCATACGTCCTTTTTATTCTTTCTCTTATCACAAAGGGGGTGTTCCCATGACCGCACGACGCAATACCTGTACTGCTGTTTTGTTCCTCTGCTCTCTTCTTTCCGCCGTCATTTACCTGGGACTTGGGACCATCCCTGAAGTCCGGGGCTTTGCCGCGGTACAGCGTCCCCCCCACTCCTCTCAAACTACCAAGGCCTCCATTCTGGCGCGGGCGGAGCGGGAAAAACGGGACGTCTCCACCCTGGTCCGAACCGGCGTCCGCCCCCTCCGCCGCTCTCTGGGCCTCTCCCTGCCCACCTATAAGGAAGCCCTGGGCTCCTTCACCCAGCTTACCGAGGGCTCCGACCCCGCCATCAACGCTCTCTTGGACCGGGATCACCTTTTTATCGAGCTCTATGGGGGGACCCAACGGCTCCTGGGACGCCGGATGGTGGAGGATGTGGATCCCCAGTATACCGTAGTCCGTCTGGAGGAGGATCTGCTCACCTTCTCCGATCCGGACGACAATCAGGTGGACATGACCGGCAGGGCCGAGGAAATGATCGACTTTGTCCAACGGGTGGACGAGGAATATGATACCCCCGTTCTCTATGTCCAGGCCCCCTCCAAGCTCAGCGTGACCTCCCTTCCCCAGGGACTGGAGGATCCTACGGAGGCGGAAGCCTCCCAATTCCTGTCCCTTCTGGAGGAGGCCAGAGTGGATACCCTGGATCTGCGCCCCGCTTTTCAGGAGGCGGTGGAGGATGATCCTCAGATGGTGGAGGAGCTTTTTTTCCTCACCGACCATCACTGGACCCCCGCCGGGGCCTTCCTGGGTTATCAGACCCTGTGTGAAAAGCTGGAAAAGCGTTACCGCTTTCGCATTGACGATTCTCTCACCGATCCGGATTCCTTTGACAAGTTCCGCTTCCGACAGGTTTTCCTGGGCTCTCAGGGCCGAAGAGTGGGGGCAGGCTACGGAGGGCTGGACGATCTGGAGATCTGGTCCGCCAAATTTAACACCCACCTTACCTACTCGGTGCCCATTGTGGGGATCAAACGGGAGGGACCCTTTGTCACCAGTCTTTTGTTCCCCGAACGGCTGGCCGATATCGACCTTTATCACGACAATCCCTATACCATCTACGCCGGAGGCGACTACATGCTCTCCCGCGCCTTTAACGAGGACCTGCCCCAGGGCAAGCGGGTACTCATACTCCGGGATTCCTTCGGCTGCGGCCTTACCCCCTTCCTGTCCCTGTGCTGCCAGGAGGTGATGGCTATGGACCCCCGGCAGTTTAACGGCAATCAGGATCTTATGCTGCATTATATCGACTGGCTGGAGCCCGATCTCATCATCGTGATGAATACCACCGGCTCTCTCCGGGTAGACAAGCTCTTCCCCTATCTGCCCACGGCAAGGGCCAAGGCCCTGGAGCAGAAGCGGCTGGAAGAAAAATAAAAACCAGAAGCAGAAATCGGGATGGGTCTTGCCCATCCCGATTCTTTGTTATTTTAATATCTTTTCTCTTTTCGTCCCTGTCCCTTTTCCTTATTTTGGTGGTTTTGCCGCTTTTCAATGGGTATAGAATATAGTATCATTCCCCCAGAAAGCGCAAACAATAACGATGGAACCAGTCTCTTCCTTCCGCGCTTGCCCTGAATTGGAGGTAATCTCACCTTATGAATACAAGAAAAACCAAGATCATCTGCACCCTGGGTCCCGCTGTGGACAATGAGGAAATGCTCCGCAAGCTGATTCTTGCCGGAATGAACTGCGCCCGCTTCAACTTCTCCCACGGCTCCCATGAAAGTCACCTTTGCACCTATGAGCGGCTTTGCCGAGTCCGGGATCAGTTGGGCCGCCCCGTGGCCGCTCTTCTAGACACCAAGGGTCCCGAAATCCGCATCCGTTCCTTTAAAAGCGGTCCTATCACCCTCTCCGAGGGCCAGGCCTTTACCCTCTCCACCTGGGAGGGGGAGGGAGATGAAAACTGGGTCTCCGTTACCTACGAAAATCTTCACAACGAGGTCCAGCCCGGCACCCGGATCCTGATCGACGACGGCCTGGTGGAGCTGCGGGTAGAGTCTATCGAGGGCCAGCAGATCCATTGTATGGTGGTCGCCGGCGGACCTTTGAGCAACAACAAATCCATCAACATTCCCGACACCAAGATCCAGCTTCCCGCCCTTACCGAAAAGGACCGCTCCGACCTCCGGTTTGCCGCCGAGCATGATTTTGACTTTGTGGCGGCCTCCTTTGTCCGCAAGGCCCAGGATGTGCTGGACATTCGGGAGGAGCTGTGCAAATGGGGCGGCCAGGACGTCCGTATCATTGCCAAGATCGAGAACCGGGAGGGCGTGGACAACTTTGACGAGATCCTCTCCGCCGCCGACGGGGCTATGGTGGCCCGTGGCGACCTGGGGGTGGAGATTCCCGCCCACGAGGTTCCCATTATTCAGAAGGATATGATCTCTAAGTGCTATTCCGCTGGCAAGGTGGTGGTCACCGCCACCCAGATGCTGGACTCCATGATCCGCAACCCCCGGCCCACCAGGGCCGAGGTCAGCGACGTGGCAAACGCCGTCTTTGACGGTACCTCCTGCGTCATGCTCTCCGGGGAGACGGCCTCCGGCAAGCATCCCATTGAGGCCCTGGAAACCATGGTCCGCACTGTGGAGGCCGCCGAGGCCGCCACCAACTACTGGAAGCGGTTCCGCCGCATGGGCTACCGCTGCGACGACCCCCATTCCATTAACGAGGCCATCAGCCACACCTGCTGCCTCACCGCCATGGACCTGGACGCCACTGCCATTCTGGCCGCCACCACCTCAGGCCACACCGCACGGGTCATCTCCCGGTTCCGGCCCGCCTGCCCTATCGTGGCCCTCACCACCTCCGAGAAGGTCCGCCGTCAGCTCGCCATCTCCTGGGGCGTTCAGCCCCTCCTCTACGGCTCGGTGGACTCCACCGACCGGCTCTTCTCCCTGTGCGTGGATACCGCCCGAAAGGAGGGCGTCGCCGCCCCCGGCGACACGGTGGTCATTACCGCCGGCGTGCCTCTCAGCTCCAAGGGAACCACCAACCTCATCAAGGCTCAGATCGTGGAGGAGCCTGTATAATTTATATTAAATGCAGTCAAAGCTGCCGGGAAATTTTCCCCGGCAGCTTTGTTTTTAACGGTCGCTCTTTCTGCGGTTACACTCCGCGCACCGCATTTTACAGTTATCTGGGGTGGTCTTGCCGCCCTTGCTCCAGGGCGTGATATGATCGCCCTGCATTTCCTCAAATTCATAATGAACCTTGGCCCTTCCTGCCGCTCGGCAGTCGGGGCATATCCCGCCCTGCCGCTCATAGGCCGCCCGCTTTTGCGCTTCGGTAAACGCCCGCAGGCTCAGGTGCTTTTCCTCCCCGGTTAGGAGATATGTATAGATTCCCTTCTTATTCGTTACCTCATCGTCCATCATCAGGGCCTTGACATTGGACTCCAGAGCGTCCGGGTCAAGGGCGGCCTCCTTAAAGCGGTCATAGAGCGGCCCCCATTCTATGCCCTTCATTTCCTTTCTCTTCTTGGGGAACACGGCCTCCACCCACTGGATGACCCGCTGAAAACCCAGCCATAGTTGACTTGCGTTTTCGTCCTGTTGGTGAGTGGCCATGTAGGTTTCTATGCAATCCAGCCCCTCCCGGCTCACCGCCCAGCGGATAGCCGTCTCCAGGTAGTCCTGCCGGATAGCGGAACCGTTCAGGTAGTCCCCGGCGATCTGATAAGCCGGACAGCCCGTTTTGCTGAAATACTTCTTGGCGGAAGCCAACCAGGGCCCGGTATAAACGGCATTGCGAAGCTCCTGGGCGGTAAGCTGCTCTCCGGCAATGTTGATGGTCTTAAACCAATCCAGCTTTTCCCGGTCGGTTCCCTCGCAGATATAGACCATGAGAGAATACTCCATAAACTGCTTTTGCTCTTCGGCTGTCAGGTTGTGGAAAAACTGATAGTCCAGGGCAAACTGAGACGCCGCATAGGAGCAAAGGGAAATGGTGCGCTGCTGGCCGTCCATCAATTCAAAATCGCCGTCGGCGCTTTTGACCCAATACATGACGTTGAGAGGAAAGCCCTTGCGGATGGTGCGGATCACCTCGTCACGCTGTTTATCCTTGTAGATAAACTCCCGCTGGTAGGCCGGTCGGATGTTGAGCCGCCCGCCATAGCCCACCACGCCCTCCTCGGCGTTGTCGGCGTAGCCGTTGACAACCTCGAAAATGGGTATCTCATGGAGTTCAATTCTCATATTACCCCTTCTTCCTTTTAATCACAATTCGGTCATAGCACCTTTTGTAGCGATATTTTCCATTTTGCTCTGCGATATAAAAGCGTTTTCCTCCTGGTAAATATGTACCCTTTTCCACGAAGTCTGACATAAGCCCCGCAAGAGTTAAACTAAAGCCGAGTATCTTAAACTGTTCGGGATTATACTTGTCCAAAAAAGTGATTGGAACTCCCATTTCTCCGTCGTAGTCACAGGGAATGTCCGCCGTCTTTGAGACTTCGATGGCCGGGTAATTTACATAGGCGGGGTATGCTTCCGGCGTATATGTTCTGAAAAGCAATAATTCCTCGTGCCGTTTTGGAATGTCCAAATTAGTAAACCAACAGACATTTCCCATGCTTCGCCACTTTTGCCCATTTTCATCAACCCAATATCTCGTTTCTTTGGGCTCATAGCTGGCCGGGACAGTAAAGGCCATATCTCCTGCATAATAGCCCTGCCAGACCTCGTTGGCACAAATCAAAGGGAAAAACTCTTTGTATGAAACGGCGTTTTGACTTCCTATAATCAAAAACTTCTTCCCATATTCCATAAGCTGGGCCACATACTCCCGGAACAGAGAGAAGGGCGGGTTGGTCACTACAATGTCCGCCTCCTTCAAAATCTCAACGCACTCCGGGGAGCGAAAATCACCGTTTTGCTTCAGGGGCGTTTTGACAATGTCCAATTTGTCGATTTTTCCGTCCCCGTTCATGTCCCGCAAAAGCTCCAGCTTATAGGAGGGCCTGTCCGTTTCATAGTGGGTGGCGATGAGCTTTTTCAGACCAAGGAAGGTAAAGTTCAGCTCAAAGTATTTCCAAAAGTTGCTGGTTTCCGGGTCGTCGCAATTGCAGAATACCACGGCTCCCCTGAAATGGGAGGCATAGTGGGCCAATTCCCGGCTGATATCGTTAAGTTGGGTATAAAATTCATCCTGCTTGGCCTTGTTTGCCCGGTTCAGGCTCTCGTTTTTTGCCATCCGCCATCTCTCCCTCGGAATCTGTCATATTCGGGATTATATCAGATATTGAATTACTATACAATTATAATTTAATTCAAAAAAATAAAACGTGCTGTGGGGGCCAACGCCCGGCACAGCACGTCAAATTTATTCCCGATCCAGTTTTTTCAGCTTTGCTTCATATTCTCCGCACAGCTCGGCGGCAGCCTCCATGTCCACGGCCTCGGCAATGAGGCGCAGGGCGTTGCGGGAGCCGGAGGGAACCAGATAGATCCAGCCCTCTCCCGCCTGCAGGCGGGCGCCCTCCCCCTGGGGGACGGCGGAGAACGTCTCCAGCGCCCGGCCCATGATCCGGCCCCGTCCGGCGCGGAGAGGAACCTCTCCCCGGACGGTGGCAAAGTTGGGAATGGAGCGGTCCAGCCGGGACAGGGTCTCCCCCGTCAGGCCCAGCCGGGCGGCTATGCGGCAGGCGGCCAGGATCCCGTCCCACATCCAGGGCTCCTCCCTCCACAGCTTCCGGGCCTCCTCCCCGTCCCTGCCCATACGGAGGAGGCGGCCATGAAAGCTGTCCGCCACCTGCTGGGCGGCGGTGGGAGCCCAGGCCGGAAGGACCGCCTGCTTCCGGCCATGCTCCATTTCGATCCGGGTCAGCAGCACCAGCACCCGGTCAGGAGAGATCATGCGTCCCTCCTCATCCCAGGCGGTAAGGCGAAAGCCGCCCCAGTCCGCAGAAAAGGCGGGCTCCCCCCGGCTGATCCCCCGGCGGACCTGGCAGCCCAAAGCGGTAAGGGCCGCCGCCAAAACGTCGTTGGCTCCCTCCCCCTTTTCCACCCGCACGTTCAAAGGGCGAAGGGGCAGGCCGCTAAGCCGGGTGAGACGGGCGGCCTCGGCGGCGTAGCCGGGACGGACCCCGGCTACCGTCTCAAATTTTCCTACCCGCACAGCGGGGACCCGGCTGCCCTCCCCCCGAAGAAGGGCCCCCTCTATTTTTCTCTGCTCCCCCCGCTCCAGGGCAAGACCCTCCCGGCCAAAAAGCCGGATTTCCGCCTGGTCCCCGTCCTGCTGGACAAAGAGCGTCATGGGCAGGCCGTAATACCGGCCCAGCCAGGCCACCCCCGAAGCGCAGGAGGCGTCGCTTATCAGTGCGGTCCCTCCGGCGGCTGTAACACCGCAGCCGATGGCCCGGATCAGCATTGCCGCCCCGTTCCCTCCGGCCCAGCCCAGCCCCACCTGTTCCCGCTCGCCCAAAAGGGCGCCAAGGGAAAGCCCTGCCTCCGCCGTCAGCTCCTCCCCCACTCTTCCCCGCAGCGCGCCGCCGGCGGAGAACTTCAGGGGCGCGCCCTGTCCCGCCGCCACCTGGGAGGCGGTAGCCCTGCCTCCCTCGCTCACACGGCGGCCGGGCCACAGCTTCACGCCGGGAGCCACGATGGCCTCGGCTCCCACTACGGCCCCTTCGCCCAGCACGGCTCCGGGACTGACCACCGCCCTGCGGTGAACGGCGGCCCCCTTACACAGGATGGCCCCGGAGACCTCCGCCCCTTCTCCAAGGCCGGCCCCCAGCACTGCGGAACGCTCCACCACCGCGCCGGTCTCCACGGTGGAGCCCTCCCCAATGACGGCATAGGGACCAATGACACAGCCGGGGGCCAAAGATACCCGCTTTCCCACCCAGCAGGGCTCCCGCACCGTTACCCCCGTTGGAATCTGGCCCCGGCCCGCATCCAGGTCCAGCGTCACCTTGCCGTCCAAAGCGTCGTGAAGGCTCTCCAGATAGGCTCCGCAGTCCCCCATATCCTGCCAGTAGCCTGACGTTTCCCAGCCATAAAGGGCTTCTCCACGGGCGAGAAGCTGGGGAAAAAGCTCCTTGCCAAAATCATAGGCGGTTCCCTCCGGGACCAGGTCCATGGCCTGTTTGGACAGAACATAGACCCCCGTGTTGACAAGCTCGGTGTCCACCTGGCCCCAGCCCGGCTTTTCCACAAAGCCCAGTATCCGGCCCTCCGCGTCAGTGCGGACAAGGCCGTACTCCAGCGGCTCTCCACGGCGGCACAGGGCAAGGGTGGCCGCAGAGCGGCGGCTTTGGTGAAGGGCGATAAGCTCCGTAAGCTCCAGGTCACAGACTGCGTCTCCGCTGATGACAAGGAAGTCCTCCTCCCCCAAAAAGTCCATGCACTTTTTCACTCCGCCGGCGGTACCCAGGGGCTCCTTCTCCACAAAATAGGTAAGCTCCGCCCCATAGTCCCGGCCGTCTCCAAAAAATTCGGTGACGGCGTCCGGCAGGCACCGGAGGGTAACGGCAACGGAGCTTATCCCATGGCGGCGGAGAAGATCCAAAATGTGCCCCAGCACCGGCTTTCCCAGCAGGGGGGTCATGGGCTTGGGTCTTCCAATGGTCAGGGGCCGCAGGCGGCTTCCCTCTCCCCCCGCCAAAATCACTGCCTTCACGCGGAACACCACCTTTTACATGATGTTCCTTAGTATTGCTCCAAAAAATCGCAAAAATACCTGGGCTTGTCCTTCCGGCCCGTGTGTGGTATGATGATAAAAAAACATGAACGGGAGGAGATCCCTGTGGAGGAGCTAAGGCCCGGAAAATACCGTCATTTTAAAGGAAATGAATACCGCCTTATCGCCGTGGCAAAGCATTCCGAGACCCTGGAACCTATGGCGGTCTATGAGGCGCTTTACGGCCAGGGAGGAATCTGGGTCCGTCCGGCGGAAATGTGGAACGAGCATGTGGAGCGGGACGGCTATTCCGGCCCCCGGTTTACTTACATAGGAGAATAAAACCATGAACATTCAGATCTTTGGAAAATCCAAGTGCTTTGACACCAAGAAGGCAGAGCGGTACTTTAAGGAACGGCGGGTGAAATTCCAGGCCGTAGATCTTCTCCGCTACGGCATGAGCCGGGGGGAGCTTCAAAGCGTGGTCCGGGCGGTGGGCCTTGACAACCTCATTGACTGGAAAAACCCGGATTCCGCTTTGCTCAAATACCTCTCCCCCGAAGAAGCCAAACTGGAAAAGCTCTTTGAGGATCCCAAGCTCATCAAGACCCCGGTGGTACGCAATGGAAAGCTGGCCACAGTGGGGTATCAGCCGGAGGTCTGGAAGGGCTGGGAATAAAGGTCCGCCCCGCCCGTGCGAAATGCGCGGGCGGGGCAGTTTTTTGCCGCAGGATCTTAAAAGACAAATTCAGAGGTCCATATGGTCCTGTAGGGCGCGGCCTCCTGGACGCGCCGCCGATGGTTCCAACGCAGGTTCGGCGCGTCAGGGGTGCCGCCCCCTACAAGACCTTCCATTCCCATTTTGATCTGCGATCCTGCCATAAATTTTCATCTACCCCTCCATGGCTCTTCGCAGCATGGCTTGGTACTCCTCCACCGCCCAGTCCGGGGCGGTAAGGACCGCCTTGCCCTCCAGGCCGAACAGCCAACCGTAAAACTGGGGAGAGACCACCGCGTCCACCGTCAGAACAAAGTGATCCGGCCCATCGGGAATCAGCATGGCCTCCTGGCCGAAGCGGTCCAGCATGACGTTGACAAAGCTGTTCTCGCACCGGAGACGCACCTTTCCCGCCTTCCCGGAAAACATATGGAAATGCCTCTGTCCATACTCCGCCAGGTCAAAGTTTTTGCTTGCCTCGTCCCCTTCCCTGGGCTTGTCGGTCACCGCAAGGTCGCTCATCCGGTCCACCCGGTAGTGGCGAAGCTCTCCCTTTTCCCGTTCCCAGCCCACCAGGTAGTAGTTTTCATCACTCCAGATCAGGCCGTAGGGGGAGACCTGGTACTCCGCTCCGTCCCGGCGGAAAACCTTCTCCCGGTGGGCGTTATAATCAAAATACCGGAATTTCACCACCCGCCCGGCGGCGATGGCGGTATGGAGCGCGTCAATGGCGTAATAGACACTTTCATTCTCCGTTTTTACCCGATGGTCCACATAGACCTGACGGCGAAGCTGTTTGGCCCGGTGCTCGCTGGTCAGGCTTGAGAGCTTCCGGATCAGACTCTCGCTCTTTTTCCGGCTGATAAACCGGGAGGACTGGACCGCGTCCACCAGAAGCTTTAGCTCAGGAAGCTCAAAGTCTCTTTCTCCAATAAACCAGCCGCCCTTCTTTCCCTTTTGAAGCTGAACGTCCAGCCCAAATTCCCGAAGGGCCTCCATATCGGTATAAATGCTTTTCCGCTCCGCCGGGACCCCCTCCTGCTCCAGCGCTTTGATAAGTTCTGGGGTGGAGATGGGATGTTCCTCATCCCCCTTGCGCAGCAAAACCTGACACAGTATGAGAAGCTTTGCCCTTTGATTGCCCTTCTTTGCCATGGTGCAGGGCCTCCCTTCCCCATAAATCGTCCTATAAACTGGACTATATAACAATTTTCCTTTTTTTGCAAGGAATTTCTTCCCCCATTGCAGCCCCATCTTGACAACTCCACCCCCGCGTGATACCATGTCAGGGAAATAACCTGTATAGAGGCGCGGTTTCCATCAGTACCTCCCACAAGGCCAGGCAGCCGTTGGGAGCGAAAGGGGTAACCGCCGAGGGAGACAAGGGTGCCTGCCGCTTGCTCTTCCGGGCCGTCGGGAAATACCCGCCGGACTGTCACAGTTTCTGTGGAGCGCTATCCGGGTCTGTGGGACGGATGAAAAGTTCATTTTTTCAGGTCTTACATTCCTTACGGACGCCCTTCATGGAGGGGCGTCCGTTTTTTGCAGGAGCGGCGTTTTCTTCCGGCATAAAAAGCAGGGCAAAGCGCTGAAACAAAAGGCTTTCTTCTGTTTTTCCTTTACAATCATTGGAAGATATGGTAAAATAAATATCTATTTGGAATGGTAAATTTGAATCAATAGGATACGAAAGTTTCAAATTTTCCGGGGAGGCGTTTTTTGTGCGTATCACTGCCATTCAGGTGGGAGAGCTTTCTCTCCCCTTGGCCCATCCCTTTAAAACAGCCCTGCGTACCGTGGACCGGCTGGAGGACATCGTGGTCCGGGTGGTGGGGGAAAACGGACTGGAGGGATACGGCGAGGCTCCTCCCACCGCCGTTATTACCGGAGATACCAAGGGCTCTATCCTCTGCGCCATCCAGGATTTCATCGCTCCCGCCATCGTGGGCATGGATCTGATGGAGCTGGACGTAGTGATGGAAACGCTCAATTCCTGCATGGTCCACAACACCACCCCCAAGGCCGCCGTGGACATGGCTTTATACGACCTGTGGGCCAAAACCCAGGGCAAGCCTCTCTACCAGCTTTTGGGAAACGCCAGGACCAGCTTTGAAACGGACCTCACCATCTCAGTCAATCCTGTGGAGGAGATGGTGAAGGACAGCCTGGAGGCGGTAGCGCGGGGCTTTTCCACCCTGAAGATCAAGGTGGGGAAGGACGGCGCTGCCGACGTCCGGCGCATTGCCGCCATCCGGGAGGCTGTGGGCCCCAGCATAAAGCTTCGGGTAGACGCCAACCAGGGCTGGAATGCCGAGCAGTCGGTGGCTATCATCAAGACCATGGAGGACAAGGGGCTTGACATCGAGCTGGTAGAACAGCCCGTTCCCGCTTTGGACATTGCCGGACTCAAGTATGTCACCGGGCAGGTGGATACCCCCATTCTGGCCGACGAGGCGGTTTTCTCCCCCACAGACGCGGCCAACCTCATTGCTATCCATGCCGCCGATTACATCAACATCAAGCTGATGAAAACAGGAGGTATCTGGAACGCCCTGAAGATCTGCGAGATGGCCAAACGCTACGGCGTCAAATGCATGATCGGCTGTATGCTGGAAAGCCAGGTCTCGGTGGCCGCAGCCGCCCACCTGGGCGCTTCCCAGGAGGTCGTCACCATGGCGGATCTGGACGGTCCCAGCCTCTGCGCCACCGAGCCCTTCCCCGGCGGTCCGGTATTTGACGGACCCACCATCTCCATGACAGAGGATCCGGGCGTGGGGGTGCGGTTTTCCGCACAGTGGAAATGACACAGCCCGATGAGTCATCGGGCCCCGCAACGTATCGTCACCGCCCTCTGCGGTTATGATAGGGGCCTTCTGGCCCCATTCTAAAGGAAAGAAGGATCTGAACATGAAGCATACCAAACGTCTGACCGCCCTCTGTCTGGCCGGTGCCCTTGTGCTGGGTCTGGCTGCCTGCGGCGGCAAGAAGGACCCGGAAAGCGTGGGAAGCGCGGCCCCCGGCGGCAAGGATCCCGCCCCCGCCCAGACCTCCACCTACCGCCAGCTCTACTCCAGCGAGGTGGAGACCATGAACTACCTGACCACCACTACCTTTGAGAACCTGCGCATCCCCGCCAACGTGGTGGACACCCTTATCGAGTATGACCGTTACGGCGTAGTCCAGCCCTCCCTGGCCGAGAGCTGGGAGTCCAACGAGGACGCCAGCGAATGGACCTTTCACATCCGCAAGGGCGTGAAGTGGGTGGACAAGACCGGCGCCGAGGTGGCTGAGGTCAAGGCCCAGGACTGGGTGGACGCCGCCTACTACATTCTGGACGCCAACAATGATTCCGGCAGCGAGTATAACTGGGATGTAGCCCAGGTGACCAATGCCCACAACTACTTTGAGTATACCGCCTATCTCCTGGCTCTGGAGACCGCCACCGACGGGGTGGACGAGAACGGGAACCCCGCCAAGCTGGACGAGGACGGCGACGTCATTGAGGAAGTGGCCCCCGTGGCCAAGGAGGACATCGGCGTGAAGGCCACCGATGATTACACCCTGGTCTATACCCTGGACGCCCCCTGCCCCTACTTCCTGTCCATGCTGTGCTGGAGCGCCTTCATGCCTGTGAACGGCGAGTTCCTGGAGTCCCATAAGGACTCCTTCGGCATTGACAACGATAACCTGCTCTACTGCGGCGCGTACATTCTCTCCGACTTCCAGCCCCAGGTCCAGCAGGTGCTGACCAAGAACCCCACCTACTGGGACAAGGACAACATCTTTATCGACACCATTCAGCGCACCTACAACGCCGAGGCCAATACCCTGGGCACCACCATGTTCCTCCAGGGTGAGGTGGACGAGGCGGAGATCAGCGCCAACCTGCTCTCTTCCCTTATGTCCTCCTACTCCGACCAGATCCATTCCAGCCGTCCCGACACCTCCTACTCCTACTGGTACCTCTTCAACTTTGATCCCAACTTTGACGCGCAGTACGAGCCGGAGAACTGGAAGAAGGCCGTCAACAACGAGAATTTCCGGCTGTCCATCATGCACGGCCTGGACCGGGTCAACGCCCTTCAGGTCTACAACCCCGAAGATCCTGAATCTGAGCTGAGCAACACCATCACCCCCCTTGCCTTTGCCTCCGCCAGTAAGGATTACGCCTACTACGGCGGGCTGGACAAGTACACCGACGGGGATACCTTTGATACCGCCAAGGCTCTGGAGTACAAGGAGAAGGCCATGAGCGAGCTTTCCGCCGCCGGAGCCACCTTCCCCGTAAAGGTCTATGTCCGCTACAATCCCTCCACCTCCAACTGGGCCGATGAATGCCAGCTGGTGGAGCAGCAGCTGGAAAACGCCCTGGGCAGTGATTACATCGACGTGATCGTGGAGGCCGGTCCCGACACCGGCTTCCTGGGGGCCATCCGCCGCACAGGCAACTATGGCCTGATGAAGTGTAACTGGGGCGCCGACTTCTCCGACGCCTCCGCCTTCATTGTGGATCCCTTCAAGGAGGGCTCCTCCTACAGCTTCATCTTCAAGAGCGAAGACGCCCAGACCCAGGCCTACTATCAGCAGTACCTGGAGCTGGTGGCCAAGGCTCTGAAGATCACCGACGATGATGAGGCCCGGTACGAGACCTTCGCCCAGGCGGAGGCAGTCCTTCTGGATCACGGCTTCGCCATTCCCATGCACACCAGCTCCAAGGTCTACAGCTTCTCCCTGCTGAATCCCTTTGAGGGCCCCTATGCCGCCTTTGGCTTTGCCACCTACCGGTTCAAGGGCCAGCACCTGCTGGAGAAGTCCATGGGTATGGAGGAATTCCATGCCGCCTATGAGCAGTGGCTTATCGAGCGTGACGCCGCCGTAGCCGCCCAATAAAGATCATTTTGACCCCAAGTTCCCGGCAGCACCCCCGGAACCCCCTTTATGGGGGTCCGGGGCGTTGCCCTGTTGCGGAGCTTGGGCATCTGTGCCTTTGAGTCAACAGCGAAGACCCAGATGCCTGCGCTCCCCCCTTTTGTCCTTTTCTCGTAGAGCGGCCCTGCGGCGCCGCCTCTGCACGGCTTGTTAAGGAGGTCCTCCCATGCCCAAGTACATTCTAAAACGGATCCTGCGCTCCCTTCTCACCATGGCCATCGTCATTACGGTGGTCTTTTCCCTCTTGCGGCTCATGCCCATTGAGGGATATTTTGAGAATTACGACAAACTCTCCCAGACTCAGATCGACCTGGGCCTTCAACAGCTTGGCCTGAAGGATCCCCTTTACAAACAGCTTTGGAATTTTGGCAAGCAGCTTCTCTCCGGAGATCTGGGAACCTCCATCCGCTACCGCAAGGGGGTCTCCATCAACACCATCGTGGCAGAGAAGGCCCCTATCTCACTCCAGCTGGGCCTTATCTCCCTGACCATCGCCCTGGCTCTGGGGCTCCCACTGGGCATTCTTATGAGCCGCAGCACCCGGACCCGATGGAAGATCGGGGATAAACTGGGGACCGTGTTCATTGTCATTATCCAGGCCGTCCCTGCCGCTGCCTACCACATTCTCATCCAGTTCGCCGGCTCCCAGGGGATCATCCATTTCGGCGACTGGGCCTTGAAGCTTCCCATGCTCTTTAAGGTAGGCGACTACCGGACCTACATCCTGCCCATCCTCTCCCTTGCCATCGGCAACATTGCCTACTACGCCATGTGGCTTCGCCGGTACATGGTGGACGAAGCCAATAAGGACTATATTAAGCTGGCCCGGGCAAAGGGCGTTCCCGGAGGGCAGATCTCCCGGCGGCATATTTTCCGCAACGCCATGGTGCCCCTGATCCAGTACATTCCCAACTCCATCCTCTTTACCCTGATGGGCTCCCTCTACGTGGAAAGCCTTTACTCCATTCCCGGTATGGGCGGACTTCTGGTGGCGGTTATCAAACGGCAGGACAATACCATGGTGCTGGCTCTGGTGGTGATCTACTCGGTGATCTCCATTCTGGGGCTTCTCTTTGGCGATCTGCTTATGGCCCTGCTGGATCCCCGGATCACCCTGGCCAAGAAGGAGGCGAGGTAATGGCGAAGCATATTTTTCAGTCCCACCGGGACAGAGTGACAAACGAGCTGGACCAAAAGCTGAGCCAGCAGCTAAAAAAGGAGCTTTCCACACCGGACCGTTCCAGTATGACCGAGGAGGAGCTATTTTCCTTTGCTCCCTTTAACCCCGACGCCTCAGAGCGGGGTGGTTACTCCAACTACTCCTACTGGGGAGCCACTATTCGGGCTTTCTTTAAAAATAAGGTGGCGGTCTTTTTCCTGCTGATACTGGTGTGTACCCTTGCTTTTACCTTTATTCAGCCCAACCTGCCCGGCCAGCGGGATCCTATTCTGATCCATTACAACGAAAGCGGCCGCACCCTGGCAAACCTGGCTCCCGGAGAGCAGGGCTTTATTTTCGGCACCAACAATCTGGGCCAGGATATTTGGGCCAGGATCTGGTCGGGCACGCGGACCAGTCTCTTTATCGGCTTTACGGTCGCCTGTGTGGAAGCGGTGCTGGGCATTCTCATGGGGGTGCTGTGGGGCTATGTGCGGCAGCTGGATTTCTTCTTTACCGAGCTCTACAACGTCTTTGACAACATTCCCCAGACGCTGCTGCTCATTCTGATCGCGTACGTACTCAACCCAAGCGTGCCCACCATCATTTTCGCGCTTTGCCTTACGGGCTGGCTGGGTATGGCACGGTTTATCCGCAACCAGATCATCATTATCCGGGACCGGGACTACAACCTGGCTTCCCGCTGTCTTGGCACTCCCACCAGACGGATCATTTTTCGGAATCTGCTGCCCTATCTGGTCAGCGTGATTACCATGCGCATGGCCCTGGCCATCCCCTCCGCCATCGGTAACGAGGTGTTTGTCACCTATATCGGCATCGGCCTTCCCCTGGAGATCCCCTCCCTGGGCAACCTTATCAACACAGGCCGGGAGCTGATGACCATTCCCGCCCTGCGCTATCAGCTCTACTTCCCGGTAGCTGTTCTGGCGCTTATCACCATTTCCTTCTACATCATCGGCAATGCCTTTGCCGACGCCGCCGACCCGAAAAATCACGTAAATTGAGGAGGGGAGAGACATGACAAACGACAACACCATCCTCTCCTTCCAGGACTTGGATATCCGCTTTACCCTTCGTGGGCAAGTGCTCAACGCCATTCGGGGGGTCTCCCTGGACGTTTACAGGGGGGAAGCCCTTGCCATTGTGGGCGAATCTGGCTCCGGCAAAAGCGTATTCACCAAATCCGCCATGGGTCTTCTGGACGCCAACGGCGTCATTGCAGGAGGCCACATCTGGTATGAGGGCAGGGACCTGACTACCTTCCAAACAGAGAAGGAATGGCTCACCATTCGGGGCAAGGAGATCGCTATGGTCATGCAGGACCCCATGACCTCCCTGAACCCGCTGAAAACGGTAGGGGAACAAATCCTGGAGGCGGTGCGCCTCCACCAGGGGCTTCGGGGGGAGGCGGCCAAAAAGGCCGCCATTCAGGCTCTGGCCGCCGTAGGTATTGACGAACCGGAACGCCGTTACAAGCAGTACCCCCATGAGTTTTCCGGCGGTATGCGCCAGCGGGTGGTCATTGCCATCGCCGTGGCCTGCCGGCCCAAGATCCTGATCTGCGACGAGCCCACCACCGCTCTGGACGTGACCATCCAG
>CANRZY010000026.1 GCA_947644625.1 uncultured Pseudoflavonifractor sp. | reverse complement strand
GGCCTGCCGGCCCAAGATCCTGATCTGCGACGATCCCACCACCGCTCTGGACGTTACCATCCAGGCCCAGATCCTGGAACTTATTAAGAACCTCCAGAAGAAGCTGGACCTTACTACCATTTATATCACTCACGACCTGGGAGTGGTGGCCAACGTGGCCGACCGGATCGCCGTGATGTACGCCGGAGATATTGTGGAGGTTGGCAGGTGCGAGGAGGTCTTCTACGACCCCAAGCACCCCTACACCTGGGCGCTGCTGTCCTCCCTCCCCCAGCTTAGAGTGAAGGGACAGGACCTCTATTCCATCCAGGGGACGCCTCCCAATCTCTTTTATGAGGTCCACGGAGACGCCTTTGCCCCCCGGAATCCTCAGGCCCTGAACATCGACTATGTAGAGCGTCCCCCCTTCTTTGAGGTAAGCCCCACCCATAAGGCCCGAACCTGGCTTTTGGACCCCAGGGCCCCCAAGGTGGAGCCCCCCGATCATATCCGCCACCTGCGGCAGAAAGGGGGCTATCCCCATGGCTGAAAGAGAAAAGCTGCTGGAGGTCCGGGATCTGACAGTGACCTTTGGCTCCAAGCGCCACCCCTTCACCGCCGTGGATGGGGTCTCCTTTGACATCTACAAGGGGGAGACCTTCGGTCTGGTAGGCGAATCCGGATCCGGCAAGACCACCATCGGCCGGGCCATCATCCGGGTCAATCCCGTCTCCGGCGGCACAGTCACCTACGATGGCCAGGTCATTTCCGGTAAGGTAAGCCGCCAGGTGGACCGGGAGGTCATTCAGAATATCCAGATGATCTTTCAGGATCCCATGGCCTCCCTCAACGAGCGGGCCAAGGTGGATTATATCGTCTCCGAGGGGCTCTATAACCTCAATGAGCATTTGACAGAGCAGGAGCGGCAGGAAAAGGTATCCCGCGCCCTTTCCGCCGTAGGACTGCTGCCCGAATTTGCAAGCCGTTTTCCCCACGAGTTTTCCGGCGGCCAGCGCCAGCGGATCGGCATTGCCCGCGCCCTTATCATGGACCCCCGGTTTATCATTGCCGACGAGCCCATTTCCGCCCTGGACGTATCCATCCGGGCCCAGGTACTGAACCTGATGAGCAAGCTTCAGAAGGAACGGGGTCTTACCTATCTCTTTATCGCCCACGATCTTTCGGTGGTCCGATTCATTTCCGACAGGATCGGCGTCATTTACCGTGGTAAGCTGATGGAGCTTGCCACCAGCGAGCAGCTTTTTGCCCATCCCCTCCACCCCTATACCAGGGCCCTTCTCTCCGCCATTCCCATGCCCGACCCGGCGGGAGAGCGGAAAAAGAAGCTGCTGGTCTACGACCCCGGCTGCCATGGGTATACCCAGGCCGATCCTCCCCAGTGGGTGGAGATCGAGCCGGGGCATCTTATCCGGGGCAATGGGCGGGAGCTGGACGCATACCGGAAACAGCTGGGGCAATGAAGCCTTCCATTCTCCATTCAAAACGTAGGGGCGGCTATCAGCCGCCCGCTCAGGGTCAAACCTTTGCTGCGGGCGGATAATATCCGCCCCTACATTTTTTCCTTTGAGGTGATATATTATGTTAACTCCAAACTCCCTCTATCCCGGCGCAAGGGTCGCCCTGCTATGTGCCTCCTCCGCTGTGCCGGAAGATAAACTGGAGCCCTCCATTGCGGCTGTTAAGGCCCTGGGGCTGGAGCCTGTCGTGTATCCATCCTGCTATTATGTTAACCGGCATGGGTACTTTGCCGCCGACGACGCCCAGCGGGCCAAGGATCTTCAGGATGCCTTTGCCGACGCCTCTATTCAGGGGATCCTGTGTATCCGGGGAGGATACGGAGCGGGGCGGCTGCTGCCCTTTCTGAACTGGCGGGACATTGCCCGGCACCCCAAGGTGTTCTGCGGCTACTCCGACGTTACCGCCCTTCTCATCGCCCTGAACCAGTGCTGCCGCATGGTGGCCTATCAGACCCCCATGCCCTCCACCGAATACTACCAGCCGGTGGATGAATTCACCATGACCTATCTTCGCCGGGCTCTCTTCGGAGCCCTTACAGGACCTATGCCTATGGGAGATACGGTGGAGACCCTCTCTGCCGGAAAGGCCCAAGGGCCTCTCTGTGGAGGCAACCTGTCCCTGGTCCGGGACAGCCTGGGCACGCCCTGGGAGATCGACACCAAGGGTAAGCTCCTGTTTCTGGAGGATATTGGAGAGAAGACCTACCGGATCGACGATATGCTGACCCAGCTTCGTAACGCCGGAAAGTTTGCCGACTGTGCCGGGGTCCTTTTTGGAGCCTGGACCGACTGTCCCCCAGAAGACCCCCAGCAGACCCTGGAGATCCCGGAGATCATCCGGGAGGTAGTCCTGCCAGCCGGAAAGCCGGTCCTGGCTGGGCTCTCCTGCGGACACACCCTGCCCACCATGTCCCTTCCCATGGGCGCCGAAGCGGTCATGGACGCTGACGCCAAAACCCTGGAGGTGCTGGTATGAAAGCCATTGTAAACGCTCCAATCTGTCCTCTGATGAGCCAGCCCCGCCATGACTGTGAGCTGGCGGATGAGGCCCTCTTCGGTATGGCGCTGGAGGTGCTGGAGGAGACCACCCCCGGCTATTGGAAGGTCCGCACCCACTACCGCTACGAAGGCTACGCCCCAGTAAACTGTCTGGTCATTGGGGACCAGGCGGCCCGGCAGTGGGAGGCTCTGCCCAAAAAAGTGGTGCTTCACAAAAACACCTGCGATGTAATGGCCAGTCCCAAGGTCCAATCCTGGCCTCTCGTTACCCTCCCTATGGGAGCCATTGTAGCTGTCCCGGCGGCTCCTGAGACCGCCCCCGAAAGCGGAGAGCCCACAGGCTGGCAGCGTGTCTCCCTCCCTGACGGAAGGGAGGGCTATATGCGCTCCAGCTGGCTGGATACATACTATGATACGCCTGTGGACCTGCCCGAAAGGGAGCTGCGGCAAAGGCTGGTGGACACCGCCAAGCTCTTCGTCCGGACCCACTACCGTTGGGGAGGCAAAACGCCTCTGGGGGTGGATTGTTCGGGCCTTGTGTCCATGAGTTATCTCTTGAACGGCATTATCATCTGGCGGGACGCCTCCATCCGGGAGGGATTTCCCATTCATACCATTGAGCTGAAGGACGCCAAAGCGGGGGACCTCCTCTTCTTCCCCGGTCATGTGGCTATGTACATGGGGGACGGGCAATACATCCATTCTACCGGAAAGGCCGGCTCCGACGGAGTAGACTGCAACAGCCTCTGTCCAGAGGCTCCCAATTACCGGGCTGATCTGAAGGAAAAGCTCAACGGAGTGGGAAGCTATTTTTGATACCGGGATATAAAAGTCCGCCGCCGGAAATTCTCCGGCGGCGGTTCGTTTTTGTAATAAGGGTAAATACCTTCCCCCTGCAAGGGGGAAGGCTGAAGAGCAAGAGCCGGACCGCCGGGGACGGCGGTCCCTACGCAGGCATTGGCGCCATTTCGTAGGGACCGGTGTCCTCACCGGTCCGGCAGGACCACCCTTTCGCCTTTATGCCGCTTATCGGCGCAACGGTACAACGCTAAATTTTATTTATCCTCCGCCGGCTCCAAATCGATCACCGAGATCTCGTAGGCGGTGCGCTCCTCCTCCTGGTCCCCTTGGAGCTTGTGGTATTTCCGGCTTTGCAGGCGGCCGGTCAGACGGACCGGGTCCCCCACCTCCAATCCTCCGCAGAAACGGGCCAGCGCGCCCCAAGTAATACAGGGTAAGTAATCCGCCCGGCCATAGCGGCGGTTCACCGCCAGCAGAAGATCACAGATCTCCCGGCCCAGGGGCGTCCGGCGAAAATTGGGAGCCTTGCACAGCACCCCGGTAAGCTCCAACCGGTTCTCGCATTCTCCCTCCGCCAGCTCCAGAGTCTTGGCGAAAAAGGTAATGACCAGTCTGGAGCCCACTCCAGAACGGTTATTGAAGGACCGAACCTCCCCCACCGCCCGGTAGCGCTGTCCAACGCTCACGGGGCAGGCGGCAAGCTGCTCCTCCGACGCCACCACATTCAGAGTATCCGCCGCTCCGCTGAGCCGCTCTACCTCCAGCGGAAATACATAATAGGTCATGCCGTGGTTGGCGTGGGAGGGCATTGCCTTCCCTGCCGCCCGACCCAACAAAACCGCCCGGTTGCTTCCGATCGTCTCCATGCTCTGTCACGCTCCTCTGTCAGTGTTCAAAGGAGTATATGAGACAGGCTCTCCGAATATGACCGGATCAGGAAATGGCTTCGCCACCCACCGTATATCCGCTCCAGGTCCCAAATTCCGGCCAGACCGCAAAGCAATCCTTTAAATAATAAGCCCCCAGGGGAGATCTCCACTTCTCCGCATCAAAAAAGAGAGCGGGCAGAGCGTAGTCCTCCTCATGCCCTCCGGCGGCGGTAATGGAGAACAGACACCCATTCTCCCACTGGTATAGAGGACGCTCCGGATCATCGGAAACAGAAGTAAAATATCCCTCCTCCGCCAGCTCCTCATAAGTTCCCTGTACTGCCTCTACGCCGTGGGTCTCTCCAAACCGCCAGCCGAGAGCCGCCTTTTCACTCTCCAGCAGCTCTCCCGGCGCCCCCGACAGGTCCAGCCCCACCAGGTCAATACCGCTGTTGAGTCCGGGATCCTTCTCCCACAGGTCGTCCAAAACCTGAAGATAAAGCCCGCACAGGTCGTAAAGACTCCCGCCGGGACACTGAGGGGTCCCAATGCTGTATGCGTGAACCTCATAGGCCTCCCCCAGCTGGGCGGGAAAGCTCTCCAATACCGCGCCGTTAAAGCTGATCTCCACATTCATCCCATCCTTTAAATCGGAGGGCTGGGCGGGTTCTCCGTCCAGGTATACACTGACCCCGTTATTTATCATGGTGGCGGCCAGAACCGTCCCATCGGGCTGGACCGTCTCCTCGCAGCGGAACCCGCCCAGGGAAAGCCGGTAGACGCTCTTCCCATCATGGCGGCTATCCTCATGGGAGGTGAGCTCATGGTCCAACTCCGCCAGAAGCAGTTCTCCTTCCTCTGCCCCGTCCACGATCCGGCATGCGGTCCAGGCGGGCTCCTCGTCCTTCGCCAGCGTAGGAGCCTCAGACGCAGACGCCGGAGTGGGCGGAGAGGCAGGGGAGGCCGTAGGAGCGCCCGGCGTCTCCGCGCAGCCGGAAAGCAATCCAACAAGCAGGAACAGCGTGGGAATCCATCTTTGCATAGAGATCCCTCCTTTTTCTTTTTAGACGGAAAAAAGCGGAAAAGGTTCCTCCCCACAGGTAATATAGAAAAAGAGAGCGGAGGCTCACTCCGCTCTCTTTCGCTTATTCCTTTCCTGCCGGTCGTTTTTTCAGGGCGATGACTACCACCGTCCTGTCGTCCGCCGCCCCTACCCGCTTTTCACTCTCCTCCATGACTGATTTGGCCAGCTCCCTGGGACTTTTTCCATCAAATTGGGTCATCAGCTCCCGCAGCCAACCGTCCTCTCCGCCGTCGGCGATCCCATCGCTCACCAGAAGTACGCAATCCCCTTCCCGCAGCTCCAGCTTTGTCACATCGGGTTCCCCGCCGCCTTCCCCCAATCCTGCGGGAAAAGCAGCGCCGCTCATCCGGCTTACCGCCCCCTTGCGGCGGAGATAGGTGTGGGCCGCTCCGAGTTTACATAATTCTCCAACTCCGGTGTACAGGTCGATCCGCAGCAGGTCCACCGTGGTAAAAGCCCCCGTCTCCTCATTTTTCAGAGACAAAGCGGAGTTTACCGTCCGCAGAGCCGCCACGCTGTCCATGCCGGAGCGAAGAAAATCCTCCAAAAGGCGCACTGCCAGGCCGCTCTCCTTTTGGGCCGCCTCCCCGCTTCCCATCCCATCGCAGAGGAGAACGAACATACTTCCGTCATCCCGCTTGAACCAGGTGCCCGTATCTCCGCTCTCCCTCTGCCCCTCCCGTCGGCGGGCCGCCACTCCTGCCACCGCCATAAGGGGCTCCGCCTGTATCAAGGTCATCTGCCCCGGCCCCTCTTCTCCCACCCGCAAGGGCCAGCCCATGACCTCGGAAAGCCGCCGAAGCTCCTGGGGACTTTTCAGCGCTCCGGCCCCCTGCCCTGTTACCTCAAGGCGAAGCCGCCCCCGCTCGTCATAGTAGACTGCCGTCTCCCCCTCCAGGCCCAGGCCTACCATATGGCGGCGCAGCTTCTTCTCCCGAAGGGGATCGGAGATCAATTCGGAGGAAAGCTCGCAGGCCGCCTCGCTGAGAATATCGGCCAGAGTCTCGTACTGGCGGCACACCGCCCCCCGGCTTTCCTGAAGCCTGGCCTGATACTGCCGCCGGTAACGAAGGGCGGTAAGCTCCTCGTTGGCTGAGCGAAGAAAGGAGGAAAATTGGAGGCACCGGCTGGGAAACCAGGCCGGAAAATCCACAGCCTCCCCCTTTCCCTTCTCCAGCATGGCGGGCAAGGCGTCGTTAAGGGCTCCCACCGTGTTGATGTAATCCTGCTCCCAGCAGGTCCCCCGAAGGGAGCAGCGGCGGCATACCCGCTCGGCGGCCCGGTCAAAAATGACGGTAGGATCGGCCTCATTGACCGCTCTGTCGGGAAAGGCGGAACGAAGGCTGTCCCGAACCTGCCGGAATGCCTCTGCGGTAGCGGAAAGCCGCTGCCCCACATACTCTGCCGCCCGCTTGGCGGTGGCCTTTCCCTCCGCCTGGGTAAGCCGGGCCCGGAGTGTTTTAAGCCATCCCTGGGGAAGCAGCAGAAACAGGACCGAGGCCATAAACACCTCATAAAGCCCGGAGATCCGGGGAGACGCATCCCAGGTCCACAGCACCGTCACGGCATTGGTCACCACATAGGTGATCGCCCCAAACAGCCTTCCCTGCCGCCATCCCGCTCCAGTCAGAAACCCGGAAAAGCCGTAAGCCATGGCATAAAAGGGCTCTGTCCCCGCCGCCAGATCCATTCCCATACCCAAAACCACCCCGGCGGCGGCGCCGTAGCCCAGCCCCCCCGCATGGGCCGCAGCCATCACCAATACCACCGAAAAGATCCGCCCCACAGACAAATCGCCAAAAAAGGTAAGCCCTTCCAAAGAAATCAGCAGCGTCCCCAACAAAAACAGCAGGCTCACCGTCTGCCGGGTATGCAGAACTACCTTTTCTCCCTGGGCCTGCCAGGGGGAAAAAGCCAACCTGTAAAAGTAGGCCGCCCCTCCCGCCAACAGGATCTCCGTTACAAAAAACACCGCCTGAGCCGCAGTCCAGCGGGCGTCGCTCAGGTAGACGAAGCCGGTCACCGCCGTCATGGCGGCGCTGACTGCGGGCATGAACCAACCCTTTTTATACAGCCCTACATCGTAAAAGGCAAAGGCTACTGAAAACACCAGCACACAGGCTGCGGCATACCGCAAGCCATCGGTAAGGCCCCGAAGGGTCAGATACCCCAGGCTGGCCCCCAGGGTGGCCATAAGCCCATCCAGCCCCGATCCGGAGCAGGCCGCAAGCCCTACCCCAAAAGGGGCAAAGCCCCCAAAGATCTCCCCCGCCGACAATACGGCCCCAAGCAAAAACCGCATCATACACTCTGCGCTCCGCACCAGCGCCGGGGAATGGATCACCCTTTCCCTGGCTTGGGCGGCCGCCTGCCCTACCCGGGGCCCTCTGGCTTTTCGCTTCTCCGCCATCGCTGTCTCCTCCTATGTAAGGGGCCCTGTCTGGGCCCGGTATGGAAGACAGTATATTCCATTTTTTGGAAAATCTATGGCGAAATATGGGGAGGCGCCCCTTCTTCTGTTCAGGCTCCTCCAGATTCCCCAAATTTTTCCAGAAAAACATGATACCCTCCTCTTACCACTTTTGCGTTGGGAGGGTCGCTGCATGAAAAAAACATATCTTTTCTGCGTTTCTTTGCTTCTGGCATTTTTTCTCTGTCCTATCCGCGCCGCAGAGGCTCCTGTCACCCGAAGCGACTTTCTGCTCCTGCTCTGGGAAGACCGGGGGGCCGTCCCTTATGACATTACCGCCCATCCCTTTACCGATCTCAGCGGCAGGGACGCTGAGGCCCAGGCGGCCGCCTGGGCCTGGGCAAACGGTCTTGCCAATGGGGTCGGAGGAGACCTTTTTGCCCCGGACAGACCTCTGACCCGGGAGGAATGCGCCGCCTTTTTGCGCCGGTACGACGCCTTTCTTGGCCGGGATATCTTTCTC
Organism: uncultured Pseudoflavonifractor sp.; assembly: GCA_947644625.1. Lineage (GTDB taxonomy): Bacteria > Bacillota > Clostridia > Oscillospirales > Oscillospiraceae > Vermiculatibacterium. The sequence goes on along the minus strand of CANRZY010000026.1, from coordinate 16,009 downwards.
CCCCTGGGTCCCTCCCTCTGTAATGACTATGAGGACATCTCCCCCTGGGCCCAGGACGACCTCTACTGGGCCTGTATCACCGGACGGATGGATTGGCTGGAAAACCGCCTCGCTCCTCTCTCTCCGGTGACCAGGAAGGAAGCAGAGGAATATTTTACGGCCCTTTCACATTGAAAAGCTCTCCTTTTTTTGGTATACTTCTCTTGTCCGTCTCCGCTTTCCATCCTCAAGGGAGGTCTGCCTATGCTGCCCCGGTTTGAATTGGACGTCCACACACACACCATTGTCAGCGGCCACGCCTACGGAACCATTCGGGAAATGGCCCAGGCCGCCGGAGAACGGGGCCTTGCCCTGCTGGGCTTTGCCGAGCACGGTCCCGGTATACCTGGCGCCTGTGATCCCATCTACTTTGCCGCTTTGGAGCATGCCCCCAGAACGCTCTACGGGGTGGAGCTGGTTTACGGCTGTGAGATCAACGTGCTGGAGGGGGGCAAGCTCTCCCTTCCCCAGCGGTATATGGACATGATCGACTACGGGGTGGTGGGAATCCACCGGAACTGCTATACCGACCAGGGGCGGGAAGCAAATACGGAAAATCTGATTTCCTGCATGAGGCACCCCAAGGTTTTTCTTGTCTCCCACCCCGACGACGACCACACCCCACTGGACTATGAAAAGCTGGTGGCGGCGGCCAAGGAATGCCATGTGGCCCTGGAGGTAAACAACAGCTCCCTGTGGAAGACGGACAGGCGGCTGGGCTGCGTCAAAAACTACGAAACCATGCTCTCCCTTTGCCGGGAGCAGGGAGTCCCCATTCTGGCAGACTCCGACGCCCATGATCCTCTGGAGGTGGGGGAGCTTTCCCTTGCCAAGGCGCTTCTGGAGCGGGTAGACTTTCCGGAAGAGCTGATTCTAAACCTGAAGGCGGAACGGTTCAAAAAATTCATCGGAATGGTGTAAGCGGAGACACATAAAATATGATCCACAGGAGGTTTACATAATATGGACATAAGCCGGGCAATGGCCACCCCGAAACTGGGCTTTGGCCTGATGCGCCTTCCCAAGGGAACAGAGGACGGCTATGATCTGAAGCAGTGCGAGGAAATGATCGACCGCTTCCTGGCGGCGGGTATGACCTATTTTGACACCGCCTTTGTCTATGACGAGGGGCGCAGCGAGCTTCTGGCCGGAAAAGCGCTGGTCTCCCGCCACCCCCGGAAGAGCTTTACCCTGGCCACCAAGCTGAACGTCCGGGTGGCCAAAGACGCCGAGGACGCCAAGAGGCAGTTTTCCGTCAGCCTGGAACGTACAAAAGCGGAATATTTTGACTACTATCTTCTCCATGCCATCCAGGCAAACCGCATCAATACCTATGACGGTTATGGACTCTGGGATTTTGTCCGGGAGCAGAAGGAAAAGGGCCTTGTAAAGCATTGGGGATTTTCTTTCCACGACAGTCCTCAGGTCCTGGACCGGCTCCTGACCGAGCACCCCGACGTGGACTTTGTTCAGCTTCAGATCAACTATGCCGACTGGGAAAGCCCCACCGTGGCCTCCCAGGCCAATTATGAGGTGGCCCGGAAGCACGGCAAGCCCATCGTTATCATGGAACCTGTAAAGGGGGGCGCGCTGGCCGTGCCTCCTCAACCGGTGCAGCGGGTCTTTGACGCCGCCGGAACGGGAGCCTCCTACGCCTCCTGGGCCGTCCGCTTTGCCGCCTCTCTGGAGGGGGTCCTGACGGTACTTTCCGGCATGTCTACTCTGGAGCAGATGGAGGATAACATTTCTTACATGAAGGACTTCCAGCCCCTCTCTCCGGCGGAGCGGGCGGTGATCGCCCAGGCCCAGAAGGCCCTTTGGAGCGTCCCCTCCATTCCCTGTACCGGCTGCGAATACTGCGTGGCGGGCTGCCCCCAGTCCATTCCCATTCCCCGGATCTTCTCCGCCCGAAACCGTCAACTTATCTGGGGCCAGACAGAGCAGGGCCTCGCCGCCTACCGGGACGCCGTCCAGGGGAAGGGCCGTGCCTGCGACTGCATTGCCTGCGGCCAGTGCGAGGCCGCCTGTCCCCAAATGCTCCCCATTATCGACCACCTGAAGGACTGTGCCAAAGCCCTGGAGGCGTAAGGGCAGGACCATCTTCTCCCCTTTCTCTCTCAATATCCCCGGAACAGCCTCTTTTACGGCTTTTAAGCCCCTCCCACCAAGGGAGGGGCTTTTTTCGTCCCCGAAACACTATATATGGCAAAAATTCTCTGTTTTTCCTCTGACTACCATTGACAAAATAGTTTCAACCTGTTACAATAAGTTACAATTCAGTTACAAATTTCTACAGAATAGAAAGGACATACCGCCATGCAGCGTTTTCGCCAGATCCTTCGGATTTCCTTGATCTCCACCGCATTGCTTCTGTTGTGCGCCGTCTCCGCCTCCGCCGCCGACCTGGGCGTAGGCACCGTCAATGCCGGCGGCCTCCGGCTCCGCAAGGAGGCCGGTACGGACGCCTCCATTCTGGCTACCGCCAGCGAAGGGGAACTGGCCATCGTCCTGGAGGATACGCAGGACGGCTGGTATAAGGTAGATTACAAATCCATCGAGGGCTATATGTCCTCCGAGTATGTGGATCTGGCCGTTACCTATGAAGGCGATCTGGGCTATGGCCTGGTCCGTACCGAAGGCGCCACTCTGAACCTTCGTACCGGTCCCAACACGGACTATGACCGTGTCGGCACGCTTTACGACGGCACAGTGGTCCAGCTCCTGGGTATGGAGGAGGGCTGGTTCAAGCTGAGTTATAACGACACAACGGCATATGCCTCCAGCGAGTACATCGTTACCTGTCTCAACGCCAACGGAGACCGGGGAGACACCGTAGCCGCCTCCAACGCTCTGGGAGATCAGATCATCGCCTACGCCAAGCAGTACCTGGGCAGGCCCTATGTTTGGGGTGGCAACGGCCCCAACAGCTTTGACTGCTCCGGCTTCACCAAGTATGTTTACTCCCACTTTGGCTATAACCTGAACCGCACCGCCTCCGCCCAGCTGAAAAACGGCGTGTCCGTCTCCCGCAGCGAGCTTCAGGCCGGAGACCTGGTGTTCTTCTATAACGGAAAGGTCTCCACCCCGGTCTCCCATGTAGGGATCTACATTGGAAACGGCGATTTTATCCACGCCTCCTCCAACAGCTATACGGTAGAGATCAGCAGCCTCTACGCCAGGAACTACGACCAGAAGTATGTATACGCCCGGCGGATCATCTGATTTTAGTTTACATAAAAGCAAGGCCCTGTGGAAGCTCCACAGGGCCTTGTCTTTTCATTTTCTTTTCTGCCTACAGGCTCAAGCTGTATTGCTCACAGAGCATAGTTACTGTCATAACAATGAGCAGATAGTCGATCTCATAGGCCCCCATCAGCTTGAAGTCCTCCTGTTGGTATGCCTTTTTCATCTGGTGGACATATTCCACGTCAAAGACGCCGTACTTTCTCAGCAGCTCGTCGCTGAGAAAGTCGGGTCCCAGGGAGGGCCGCTTTACCATAGCGGACATGCCGGGGGCCTGGAAGGGAAACTTCTTCCGCTTTAGAATGGGCTCCGGCACGATGCCCTCCCCCGCCTTTTTCAGGATATATTTTTCATTGGTGCCATTGAGCTTATACTTGTCGGGAATGGTAGTCACAAAATCCAGAAGCTCCGCGTCCAGGAAGGGGTGGCGGCCCTCTACCGAGTGGGAAAAGAACATCCGGTCTCCATGCTCCCCCAGAAGATGATCGGAAAGACGCAGCTTATAGTCGATATAGCTCCGCCGCTTCTGGGCGCTGAGACCCGCCACCTTCCGGGTATCAATGGGACTTTCCCTCCATGCGGAGAAGCTTTCCAGCTCTCCCCGGACGCCGTCGCTGTAGATTTGCCGGTGGATCTTTCGGAGCTCCGGGTGGATCCGCTCATAGCGGAAATAGGGGTCCCCCCAAAGAAGCTCGTTGGCCGCCTGCTCCTCAGGGGTCATACGGCCTTTCTGCATGTTGCGGAACAGGTCCAGCATATACCCTACATAGCCGCAGAAAAATTCGTCCGAGCCCTGGCCCGTCAGCACCGCCTTAGCCGGAGACCGGCGGACCAATCCGGAAAGGAGATAGGCCGCCACATCGTAGCTCTCCTTTACCGCCGACTCGGCGTGGTAAATGACCTTGCCCAGGTTCTCCCAGATCTCCTCCTCGTTGACCTGTGTGCTGTAGTGAGTAGAGCCCACGCATTCCTTTACCATCTGCTGAAACTGGCTCTCGTCCAGCTCTCCCCCCGATCCGATCTCGGCCGAGAAGGAGTAATAGCTGTTGAGCAAAAATTTGCCGATATAACAGGCCACCACCGAACTGTCCAGCCCCCCGGAAATATAGAATCCGATGGGTACGTCGGCCACCAGGCGGCGGGAGATGGCCTGCTTCAACTTTTCCCGAAGCGTCTGGGCGTAATACTCCTCCCCCAGGTCGCTCCCCTCCTCCACGGGGTAGCGGAGATCCCAAAATTCCAGATCCCGGATCTCCTCCGCCGTCACCACCAGCATGTGTCCCCCCTGAAGGGCCCGGATCCCGTCAAAGAAGGTGACGGGGGATACCACCCCCGGAAAGTTCATCAGCTGGTCCACCGCTTTCATATTGAGCCTTCGGGGCACGCCGGGATACTCCAGAATGGCCTTGATCTCCGAGGCAAAAAGGACCCTGCCATCATGGACCGTATAGAAAAGCGGACAAATCCCGATCTGGTCCCGGACCAGCACCAGCCGCTTTTTGTTGTCGTCATAAAGCGCAATCGCAAACTGGCCGTTGAGCCGCTTGGGGAAGTCCAGCCCCTCCTCCTCATAGAGGTGCAGGATCACCTCCACGTCGGTCCCGGTGCGGAACCGGTGGCCCTTCTCCTCCAGCTCCCGGCGCAGCTCCCGGAAGTTGAAAACCTCCCCGTTGCAGATCATGGAGAGGGTCCTGTCCTCATTCTGGATGGGCTGCATCCCGCCTTCAAGATCAAGAAAGCTGAGCCGGTTAAAGCCCAGAGCCACATTGTCCAGCACCAAAGCTTCCTCGCCGTCAGGCCCCCGGTGACGGATGGCGTGGAGCATATGCTCCAGCGTCTCCCGGTCAGGCCGGGAGACGCTGGCTTGGTTAAACATTCCGCAGATCCCGCACATGGCGATCAACTCGCTTCTTATAAAAATGGACGGGCGGCTAATAGCCGCCCCTACAGGAGAAGGAAAGGCCCGTGGGGCGGGTATCATCCGCCCGCTTTCCCACAAGGTCAGGGCTTCTCTATCCCATAAAACTCATATTGCCGCTCCTTTTCCGCCTCGTAGGCCGACAGCTTTTCCTCCCAGCGCGCCGAAAGCTCCGGCTCGGCCCGGCGGTCCGTCAGAGAGGTATGCTCCATGAGCCACGCCCCCAGCCACCGGGACAGCTTCTCCGCCCCGGAAAGGTTCATATGGAGGCCCCCGTCATAGGTATCCGTAGTATAGTCGATCCCCGTCTCCTCCTGAAGCTCCAGAAGGTTGATATAGGGCAGGCCCTTTTGGACGGCGTACTCCTCCATCTGCTCCTCCCACTGGGGATACCAGTAGGGATAGAGGCTGGGGGCTTTGATGAGTACCAGCTCCACCCCCTCCTTTTCGCACAGTTCCACCATCTTGTCCAGGTACTCCCATGCCTTATCTCCAAAGGAATAGTCCGCCAGAGGCTTTCCCTTGGGCACGTTCTCCGCCGGCTTGGCGTCTACCCGCATATAGTAGCCGTTAAAGGACACGGGCTTGGTCTTAAAGAGGTATTCCACATCGGTACTCTCCAATTGACTCCACCGGGTATGATAGCGGAGAAGGGGGAAAAGGTAATCCAAAAAATGCTCCCCCTCCTTCATGGAGGCAAAGATAGCCTTTACCTTGGTGGGGGACCAGCGCATTCCCTCCAGGCTCATCCGGTTATAGGCCTCGCTCTGGGCCTCCGAAAACTGAAGGGATTGAATGTTGAACACCACCACCTTGGGTGTCTCATAGCGGAAGGCGTCCTCCAGAAGATAGTAAGACTGGAAAATATACTGCTCCGCGCTTCCCCGGATATAGCTGTTGATCCCAAAGTCCTGCCACAGAACCGCCGGGGAGAAATTCTCGTAGACCTCGCAATCTCCCACGAAGAGAAGGTCATGGTCCTTGACCTCCTTGTAATATTCCGCCACAAAGGCCCCCTCCACGATCCCGTCCACATACTTGGGCATAAGGAGCCTTTGCAGCAGAGCCAGGGACAGGATCACGATCAGAACGGAGACCAGGACCCGGAGGGCGGTCTTTTGTTTGGTTTTCATGAAAGCGCCCTCCTTTTTTGGGTGATCCCGTACTTGGGCGGGCGGCTGATAGCCGCCCGGCTCTTGACCTTAAAAACGGTTATAGATAAACTGGCTCTGGTCGTAGCCCACTCCATAGGCGCCCATCAGCAGGACCGCCAAAAACAGGCCGTACCAAAGGACGAACCTTGCCCAGTAGGGCTTTTCATGGATCCTCTCCCGGACGCTTCCCCCACGCTGAACCAGGCTCACCCCCAGCATAAGGGCGCAGCCCCCGGCCAGGATCCCATAGTCCAGCCCCGTAAGGCCCAGCTTCAGGAGAGACCCGTCCCACAGGACACTCCAGTTACGGACCGTAAACACGCTCCCGATGGCCCGGACCGTCTCGCCCAGGGTGGCGTAGCAGTCAAAGATATTCAGCACACAGACAAGCAGAAAGGTCCGGCCCACCTGGAAAAGACGATACCAAAGCTTCCCTTTCACGGCAAAGCGTTTGTGGAACCGTTCATACAAGGGCTCCAGCTCCTCCGAGAGCATAAGCACAGCATAGTTAAGAAGGCCCCAGACAATAAAATTCCAACTGGCCCCGTGCCAAAGTCCGGTGGAAAACCACACCACAAAGGAGGAAAGGTATACCGGCAAACGCCGCCCTATCTTATCCCCCAGCCGCTTCCGGGTAAATTTGGTAAAACGCTGCATAGCCCCAGAGGTGGAGATGGGGTAGAAAAGATAATCCCGGAACCAGGAGCACATGGAGATGTGCCACCTCCGCCAATACTCCTTCAGGGACTTGGAGAAATAGGGGCGGACAAAGTTTTCCTTCACCGTGATCCCCAACGCCTGGGCAAGGCCGATGGTCACGTCGATCCCGCCGGTAAAGTCGGCGTAGAGCTGAACGGTGTAAAAAAGCATTCCCACGGCGGCATAGGCCCCCTGATAGGTTCCCACATCTCCCACGACGGTCATGACCGCCGCCAGGATCCGGTCAGCCAACACCAGCTTCTTGAAGTAGCCCCACAGCATCCGCTGAAGGCCAAAGCTCACCTGTTTGGCGTCAAAGCCGTGGGGGGCGTAAAGGGTCTTTCCCAGATCCCCGTAGCGGCTGATGGGTCCCTGGATCAGCTGGGGAAAGAAGGAGATGAACAGAAGGAACCGAAGGGGGCTTTTTTCCGCCTCCACCGTTCCCCGGTACACATCCACCAGATATCCCACCGCCTGGAAGGTGTAAAAGGATATTCCCAGAGGCAGCGCCAGGGCAAAAAAAGACAGCTGCCCGGTCCGGCCCGCGGCGGTCAGCACAGCGTTCCAATTGGCGATGATGAAGTTCAGGTACTTCACCACCGCCAATATCCCCAGGTTCAAAAGCAAGCACCCCGCCAGCCAGCGGCGGCGGACCCGCTTTCGTCCCTCCTTATAAGCCTTGCGTTCCTCTCTGGAAAGCTCCTCCTTGTGCTCCTTCAGCCAGGCGGAGGCCTCCACGGCGTTCTTCCCCATCCTTACCCCGGCAAACCAGACGGTCAGAGCGGTGGTCAGGATGTAGAGGATATACCCGGGCCCCGCCGCCAGATAAAAAAGGCAGCTTGCCCCCAACAGAAGGGGCTGCTGACACCGCTTGGGCAGCAGATAATAGAGCAGGAACAACGCCGCCGTAAAGCCCAGAAACCCATAGGAAGTAAACAGCATTTTTTACCCTTCGTCCTCCAGCCGCCGGACCAGGTCGTAGAGGGCCTGGGCGGAGTTGAAGTTCTCCGGCACGATGTCCCTGGCGGTAATGGTCACGTCAAAATTCTCGCTGATCTCGGAGATAAGACTCACAATATCCAGAGAGTCCAGGATCCCGTTGTCGATGAGATGCTCCTCCGTCTCAAAGTCCACGTCGGGATGCATATCCCGCAGAATTTCCAGCAGTTCTTCCATGCTCGTTCATCCTTTCTCATACATCTTTTTCAGCGCCACCCTGTCGATCTTTCCGTTGGGGGTAAAGGGAAGCCTGTCCACCCGAATGAGCTTGTTGGGCAGCATGTACCGGGGCAGCCTGGTTTTAAGCGCCCCCGTCAGCTCCTTTTCATCAGGGTCTCCGTCATACCAGAGAAGGATCTTTTTCTTCCCGGCGTCATAGACCGCCGCCGACATACGGATCCCAGGCAGCATATTGACATTGACCTCGATCTCTCCCAGCTCGATCCGGTGGCCCATGTGCTTGATCTGGTAGTCCCGCCGGGAGACAAAGACCAGCTCCCCCCGCTCGTTATACCGGCCGATATCCCCGGTCTTATAGATGGTCTCAGGATAGGCGGTATTAAGGGGGTTTTGGACAAAGGCCTCCGCCGTCCGCGACCAGTCATTATAGTAACCCAGGGTCACTGAAGTCCCCCGAATGCAGATCTCCCCCTCCTCCCCCGGCCCCGCCGGGGTATCGTCGGCCTTGAGAAGCAGGATCTCCCGGTTGGGAAAGGGCCTTCCGATGGGAATGGTCTCGTCCTCCGCCAGGTCCCGCTCCACCCGGTACCAACAGCACATACCGGTGCCCTCGGTAGGCCCGTAGAGGTTGGTAAACCTGGCGTTCGGAAGGGCCTCACGCCAAAGGCGGAACTGCTTGATGGGAAATACCTCGCTTCCAAAGGCTACGGTGCGCAGGTATTCCGGCTTAACAATATCAAAGGTCCCCAGGGCGCTGACCATGGTAAGGGCGGAGACTACCTAGCACACGGTATTGATCCGGTGCTCGTTGAGGTACTCCACCAGGGCCACGGGCAGGGAAAAGAGGCTCTTGGGGATCAGGTAGGTGGTGGCCCCGAATTTCAGGGTAGGGTAAAGCTCCTTCAGGCAGGCGTCAAAATAGAGAGGGGTCTGGTTTCCAAAAACCGTATCCCCGTCAAACTCCAAAATCTCGGAAAGCTGTTCCACATAGTCCATGACCGACCTGTGGCAGGCCGCCACCCCCTTGGGTATACCCGTAGAACCGGAGGTAAAGACGATGTAGATGGGGTCGGTGTCGATGGCCCTGCGGTAGATCTCCTCCAACGCCCCCTCGTCCGGCTCCCCGGAGGCCAGGTTCTCGTAGAGGGCGATCCTTCCCTCCCCCAACTGAAACTCCCTGGCCAGCTTCTCCGTATCCCTGTCGCAGATCACAAGGGGGGAGCGCACATTGTCCAGGATCAGCTGGATCCGCCCTGCAGGCATCTCCTCGTCGATGGGCACATAGAAGCATCCCCCCGCGATCACGCCAAAGAAGGCGGCGATCTCCTCCGGAGATTTCCGCATAAAGACTACCACCGGCTTTTTATAGATCCCCACCCGGTGGAGCCAGCTTCCCACCCCCCGGCTGGCCTCGTAGAGCTGCCGGAAGGTAAGACCCCGGATCCCGTCGGAGAAGGCCAGCTTATCCGGCTTCTCCCTTACGATCCGGTATAGATCGTTCAACACATGATTTTGCATATCCATTCCCCAAAAGACGTCCGTTTTTCGTCTTTTTCCCTGTCCACGGACAGGGCATATATAAAAGTAGTATACCGTTTTCGGTAGCTTCTTGTCAAGCGTTGACGGTATGGGGATGAAGGGGACGAAAGGACGGCAAAGCTCCCCCTTTTCCCCTTTTCCCGGCTCAATACCCCCAAAAATCTCCACCCCTTGCAAAATTCTCATAATTATGCTACAATTTTTAGTCCAAGGAATCAGGCGGGCCCACAGGTCCGCCCCCGGCGAAAGGGGGAAGGGAATATGTCCGGAGCCGGAAAAAGAAACAAACAGGGACCCGGACGGGGAATGGGCGCGGCGTTGCTCCTCTTCCTGCTGGCTGCCCTCATTCTTCTGGTCCTCTTCCTCTGCCGGCAACAGGGCTGGCTTCTGTCCACGTCCCCCTCCCCCGGCCCCACCGTGGAAAGCTCACCCACCCCGCCGCCCCCCGACAGGGACCCTCCTGTGATCCAAGGGACCCACGACCTTACCGTGGCGGTGGGCATGACCCTCTCCTACCGAAGCGGCGTCTCCGCCGTGGACGCGGCGGATGGAACCGTCCCCCTCCAGATCGACGCCTCCGCCGTCAACCTGTCTCAGGCCGGGGAGTATCCGGTGATCTACCGGGCGCAGGATAAAAGCGGCAACCGCTCGGAGGTCGCCGTTACCGTTACGGTGGTGGAGGTCTCCGGGGTAAACGACGAGGACCCCACCGCCGACGTCTCCGGAGAGGATCCCGTCCTGGAGGAATCCCTTCCCCCCCTTCCCGAAGTCACCCAGCAGATGGTGGATGAGGTAAGCGACCAGATCCTTTCCAAGATCGTTACCTCCTCTATGTCCCAGTGGGAGCAGGCCAGGGCCATCTATAACTATGTCCATACCCATGTAAAATACGTGGGCTCCTCCGATAAGTCCAATTGGCTTATCGGAGCCTATGTGGGCTTTACCCGGAACCGGGGGGACTGCTACAATTATTTCGCCTGCTCCAAAGCCCTTCTGACCCGTGCCGGGATCCCCAATGTGGACCTGTACCGGGTGGGGGGCGGCACCGACCATTATTGGCAGCTGGTAAACGTAGGCGACGGCTGGTATCATTTTGACGCCTGCCCCCATCCCGACAGCTACCCACTCAACTCCTTCCTGCTGGACGAAATAGCGGTGCGGGCCTACACAGAAAAATGCTCGCCTGTCCGTTCCAACTATTACGTATACGACTACGAAAATTGCCCTGTGGTCCCGGTGGGCGCCCCCACAGAGGAGCTTCCCCAGGAATCTGAGCCTGCGGACGTTACGGAGACCCCTGCGGAGGAGCAGGTCCAGCTACCGGAGGAAATGGATCCTATTCTTCCCCCCGGCGCTCTGGAGCTCCCCAGCCAGGAGCCTGTCCCCACTTTGACGTCCCAGCCGGAGCCCTCCGGCCAGCCTCCCGCGGAACCGTCGCCGGAGCTCAGCCAGGCCCCCATTGGGGATCCGCCCTCCGAGCCTCCGCAGCCCTCTTCCGCCCTGCCCTCCGAAGAGCTTACCCCTCCTCCGGCGGATCCGCTCCCTCCCGCTCCTGAAACAGAAGCCCCTTCACCCTCAGAAGCTCCTTTGGTGGAGCCTGAAATACCTGGAAAGGAAGACCTGATATGAACCGGACCCATATCCGCGCAGTAGCCGCCGCCTTTGCCCTCTCCCTCACCCTCGCCGCCTGCGGCGGCGGTGGCGTCGAGGAAACCATCCAGCCCTCCTCTGCTCCGGACCCCGTTGTCTCCGCCGCTCCCTCCGCTGAACCCTCCACCACCCCCAGCGCCTCCTACAGCGCCTACGTCTTCCTCTCCGGGGACTTTGCCGTCTCCATCGACCAGGACATGGCGGAGATCCTTGCTGCTCTCGGAGAGCCCCAAAGCTACTTTGAAGCCGCCTCCTGCGCCTTTGAGGGGCTGGATAAGACCTATACCTACTCCGGCTTTCAGGTCCTCACCCGGCCCGACGGGGATAAAGATTATGTAAACTCCATTCTCCTTACCGACGACAGCGTTACCACTCCCGAAGGGCTTTACATCGGCGCTTCCGCCGCCGATGTGACCGCCGCCTACGGGGAGGAGGAAAGCCTGGGCTCCTCCCTGCGTTATACCAAGGAGAATGTGGTCCTGTCCTTTATTCTGGAGAATGATGTGGTGGTTTCCATCGAGTATCTTCCCCTCTGAGCCTGTTTGAAGCGTGAAAAATTCCCCGGCCTCATGGCTGGGGAATTTTTTATGGACAGGGGGTGGAATAGGAACCCGCTCTATGATATGATAAAGAAAACTGTGGGAAGGGAGCTATTTTCCTATGAAGAAACCTTTGATCGAGGGCTGCGTGGATTCCTATGTCTCCGCCATGGCCGCCGTCCGGGGCGGGGCGGACCGACTGGAGCTGTGCGCCAATCTGGCCATCGGCGGCACCACCCCCTCCCCCTTTCTTTTTGAGCAGATCCACCGGCAGTCGGATATCAGGATCAACGCCCTCATTCGCCCCCGGTTCGGAGATTTTCTCTACTCCACCTGGGAGCTGGAGGAGATGGAAAAGCAGATTGCCCAGTTTCGGGACCTGGGGGCCAACGGCGTGGTCATTGGCGTCCTGACGGCGGAGGGAGAGCTGGACGAAGCCGCCATGGGGCGGCTGATGGACAGGGCTGGGGAGATGGAGGTTACCCTCCACCGCGCCTTTGACATGACCCGCGATCCCTACGCCGCCATGGAAACGGCGGTAAAGCTGGGCTGCCGGACCATTCTCACCTCCGGACAGGCCCAGTCGGCGGCGGAGGGCCTCCCGGTATTGAAGGAGCTCTCCCGTCTGAGCGGAGACCGGATCCAGATCATGGCGGGCAGCGGAGTCAAGCGGGACAACATCCAGGCCATCCACCGGGAAACCGGGATCCTGCGCTTCCACACCACAGGCCGGAGAGGAAACGTCAACAGCGGCATGGTCTTCCGGAAGTCCGGGGTCTCTATGGGACTTCCCTCCCTTTCGGAGTATGAGCTTTGGAGAACCAACGAGGAAGAGTTCCGGACCTGCGCGGAGATCGTGCACGGACTGGGAACGTGATCTTCAGCAGACCAGAATAATGGCCTATATAACTCATGCAGGAGGCTTTCATGGTGTACACACTAAGCGCTTTGTTTCAAGACAGCAGTTATAGCAGCTCGCTTTTCAGCGAAGATGCGATTCGTGCAATAGAAAGCAAAATCTATACCAAAACGATAAAAGAGTCGGATGTTCCCTACATTGAGTGTCAGGTTCGCCATAAGGCAATCAAGCTGACGCCCGAAGAGGCGGTCCGTCAGTTATACATCTATAACCTTGTGCATCACTACGGTTATTCCACGGATCAAATGGAGCTGGAGCGGCCTATTCATTTTGGCCGAGAAGTAAAACGGGCGGATATTGTCATCTTTGAAAAAGCGCACCCCAATGTGGAATATATTATCATTGAGGTCAAAAAGCCGAAGCTGTCCGAAGGAAAAGAGCAGTTGAAGTCTTACTGTAACGCCACGGGCGCCACGATGGGCGTTTGGACAAACGGACAGCAGATTTCCTTCTATCACAGGAAAGATCCCAACTATTTTGAGGATCTTCCCGACATTCCCTCTGCGCCCCAGAAGCTGAAGGACATTCTGACCGAGCGCTGGACAATTGATGATCTTGTGGCAAAGGACAAGCTGGTTAGCGAGAAGAAGTCCCTCAAGGGTCTAATTGAGGAAATGGAGGATGAAGTTCTTGCCAATGCCGGAGTAGACGTGTTTGAGGAAGTCTTCAAACTGATTTATACAAAGCTCTATGACGAGATGGAAAGCGGCAGAGATCATTCCAGAACGCTGGAATTTCGCAACTACGGCGACACGGATGAGGATTTAAAGGCAAACATCCAGGCTCTTTTTGAGCGGGCAAAGGAGAAATGGCCCGGTGTGTTTTCCTCTGATGCGGTTATTACGCTGACCCCCTCTCACCTTGCCGTATGCGTCTCGTCCTTACAGGATGTAAAACTATTTAATTCCAATCTGGATGTGGTGGACGACGCTTTTGAGTATCTTATGAACAAATCCCAAAAGGGTGAGAAAGGACAATACTTTACGCCCCGTTATGTCATTGACATGTGTGTCCGTATGCTCAACCCCAAGAAGGATGAGAAAATGATCGACACGGCGGCAGGCTCCTGCGGCTTTCCCGTACATACCATTTTCTATGTCTGGAAACAGATTTTGGCGGAGAAAGGGATCCCGCAAAGCCATCTATTCACCGCAGAAAAGAAACCGCCGGAGTGCGAAGATTATGTGCAGAGGAATGTATTTGCCATTGATTTTGATGAAAAGGCTGTCCGCGTCGCCAGGACGCTCAACCTGATCGCGGGCGACGGGCGCACCAACGTCATGCATCTGAACACGCTGGACTATGAACGTTGGGACGATGTAACAAAGGATGAAGCGTGGCAGGACATCTATTTTGAAGGCTGGAGCGGCCTGCGAAAAATGCGGGCAAAGAAGGATGAAAACAGGGATTTCACCTTTGACATTTTAATGGCGAATCCTCCCTTTGCAGGAGACATCAAGGAAAGCCGTATTATCTCAAGATATGAGCTGGGCAAGAACGCCAAGGGAAAGTATCAGGGCAAGGTTGGCCGGGATATTCTCTTTATAGAACGCAACCTGTCGTTCCTAAAGCCCGGCGGACGCATGGCAATCGTATTGCCCCAGGGGCGGTTTAACAACTCCAGTGATAAGTATATCCGCGACTTCATTGCCGAGCGCTGCCGCATCCTTGCGGTGGTCGGCCTGCATGGTAATGTGTTCAAGCCCCACACCGGCACAAAGACCTCTGTCTTGTTTGTGCAGAAGTGGGACGATACCCTCTGCCCCAAAAAGGATGACTACCCCATCTTTTTTGCCACGATGCAAAAGCCCAGCAAGAATAATTCCGGCGACAAGCTTGTGCGGTTAGACGGCGAAGGGCATATTATCCTTGATAACCACAGTCACATGATCGTTGACCATGATCTCTTTAACCATGATGGGCTTACCGAGGACGGCATTGCGGAGGCCTTTGCTGAATTTGCGAAAAAGGAAGGTTTGAGTTTTTTTCAATAAGCCCATCCACCGAACCTTTCAATGAAGCCAAATATGAGACTTTGATGGATGGGCTGGAATGTTGCGAAGTTACATATAAAAGAACACTTAGCGAAACAAGTTATTTTCGGTTAGAGGCAGAGTATTATAACGCTGGAACAATAGCTTTCTCCAAATTGCTAAAAGGGATAGATATTACATTATACACGCAATATGGAACATCAAAGTTTTGCGACGAGGAATACTCAGATTACCCTGTGCTACGGTTGAATGAGTTGGATAATGGTTTTATATCAGAGCCGCAAAAGTTTTGCCATATCTTGACCCTAAGTGAATTTGAAAACCTGCGATTAAGAAAGGGGGAGGTCCTAATTATTAGGACCAACGGAAACCCTAATTTGGTTGGCAGAGCGGCAGTAATAGAAGAAGATACCAATATTGCATTTGCCTCTTATCTTTTTCGCGTCATTCTAAATGGAAGAGTAAACGCCGAATCATTGGTATCCTTTCTAAATGGGAAATACGGACGCATTGAGATCGACAAGCATTCAATGAAAGGAAATCAGACAAATTTCAGTCCAGCCAAGTTTTTGGATATTACAATCCCAGATTTTTCACCTCGGCTACAAGAGCAAATACGGATATGCGTTAATAACGCCTATGAATTTAGAAAGCAGTCAAAAACTATTTATAGTGAAGCAGAGCATGCGCTGATAATGGCTTTATTTCCATCCTCCATCAGTCATGTTATCAACTATGCGGAAAAATCCTTTTCCACCAGTTTTGGCGTAACCGGACGGCTGGATGCGGAATATTACCAGCCAAAATATGATGAACTATACACCAGCCTCCACACAAGCGATACGGTCCACTCGCTTTGCGTTTTGCACGACTGTAATTTTATCCCTAATAGAAAGCAGAAATATACTTATATTGAGTTGGCGGATGTAGGACAAATGGGTGAAATATCAGGAGCCGATCCAGTATACGGAGCAGAGCTTCCAACAAGAGCAAGGCGAAGGGTTGAAGCTGGACAGGTGATTATTTCCTCCATAGAGGGATCTTTGCAAAGCTGTGCATTAATTACAGATGAGTTTAACGGCGCATTGTGTTCAACCGGTTTTTATGTTCTTACATCAGAGAGCCTGAACCCTGAA